>JAFAZJ010000268.1 GCA_019239835.1 Alphaproteobacteria bacterium
CAGCTCTACATGAACAACTGGAGCGGCCGGGCCGATCCCGACGGCAACACCGTCGTCTACCAGACCTGCGGCGCGCCGCAGAACATGGGCCATTACTGCGACAAGCAGATCGACGCCTGGCACCAGGAAGCGCGCGCCGTCACCGACCCCGCCGCACGCAAGGCGATCTACGAGAAGATCACGGCGAAGTTCCTCGCCGAGGGCTGGATCTTCTACCTCTACCACCCGCAGATCATGATCGTGCACACCGACAAGGTCGAAGGCTACCGGCCGATGCCCGACGGCCTGATCCGCGTCGTGGGCCTGCGGCTGAAGTAGCCGATGCACATCGCTATCCTGGCCTGGGGCTCGCTGGTCTGGGACAGGCGCGATCTGATGCTGTCGGCGCCGTTCAAGCCCAATGGCCCCAGCCTGCCGGTGGAATTCAGCCGCGTCTCGCGCGATCGGCGCCTGACCCTGGTGATCGACGAGGAGCGCGGCACGCCGTGCGCGACCTATGTGGCGAGCAGCGCCCATCTCGATCTCGACCAGGCGATCGACAATCTGCGCCGACGCGAGAACATGCCCGGCGCCGATGGCATCGGTTTCGTCGACACGCTCGCGCACACGCGCAGCGACGTCGCCTGGGAGCGTCATCCACGCGCGGTGTTGAGCATCGAGTTCTGGGCGCTGCGCTACGGCTACGGCGCGGCGATCTGGACAGCGCTGGCAAGCAATTTCGATGAGCCGGACATGGGCGGCGGGCCGTTCAGCGTCGAGGCGGCGCTCGATTACCTCGGCGCGCTGGATGCCGGACAGCTCGACAGGGCGCTGCAATACTTCCGCAACGCGCCGCCGGAAATCCGCAGCCCGCTGCGCGAGGCTGTCGACCGGCGCTGGCCGAGGGAATAACTGTCATTCCGAGCGCAGCGAGGAATCCTTTGCAGCAACGAAAGATCCCTCGCTACGCTCGGAATGACAGAGCATTCGGAGGCAGACCATGAGTACCGCCACGCTGGCAGCACGCCGCGACCAGGCGATGGGGACGGGCGCACCGCTGTTCTACAATCACCCCCTGCACATCGTGCGTGGCGAGGGCGTTTACCTCTACGACGATGCCGGCAAGCGCTACATCGACATGTACAACAACGTGCCCTGCGTCGGGCACGCCAACCCGCACGTCGTCGACGCCATGGTGCGCCAGCAGGCGACGCTCAACGTCCACAGCCGCTACCTGCACGAGGGCATCATCGCCTTCGCCGAGCGACTGGCCGCGCTGCATCATCCCGGCATCGAAAGCGTGATCTTCACCTGCTCCGGCACCGAGGCCAACGAGGTGGCGCTGCGCATCGCGCGCATGGCCACCGGCAAGCGCGGCATCATCTGCACCAACGCGACCTATCACGGCAACAGCGAGGCCGTCGGCGCACTCACGCGGCTGACCGCCGAGCGCAACGCGAGCGGCGACGTCGCTGCGATCCCCTTCCCCGAGCGGTTCCGGCCGATCAAGCCTGGTGCCACCGAAGCAGAGCTGTGCGAGGCCTATCTCGATCGCCTGCAAAGCGCGATCCGCGCGCTGGAGGCCGACGGCACCGGCTTCGCCGGCCTGATCATTTGCTCGATCTTCGCCAACGAGGGACTGCCCGACGTGCCGGCCGGTTTCATGCCGCGCGCGGCCGAGATCGTGCGCAAGGCTGGCGGCATTTTGATTTCCGACGAGGTGCAGGCCGGCTATTGCCGCACCGGCAAATGGTGGGGCTACGAGGTCTCGGGCTTCACGCCCGATATCGCCGTCACCGGCAAGCCGATGGGCAACGGTCTGCCGCTAGCGGCCACGGCGGCGAGCAAGACGCTGATCGACACGTTCCGCAGCAGGACGCGCTATTTCAACACCTTCGCATCGAGCCCACTGCAGGCGGCGGTAGGCATGGCGGTGATCGATGTCATCGAGCGCGACGGTTTGCGCGAGAGCGTCGGCACGGTGGGCGCGTGGCTCAAGAACGAGCTGGCGAAGCGTAAGCCACGCTCGGCGGCGATCGGCGACGTGCGCGGCCATGGGCTGTTCATCGGCGTCGAGATGGTGAAGCCCGGTGCGGCGAAGGAGCCCGACGAGAAGCGCACCGTCGAGGTGGTGAACAAGCTCAAGGACAAGGGCTTCCTCACCAGCAACGCCGGCGCCTTCCGCAACGTGGTGAAGATCCGTCCACCGCTGGTCTTCACCCAGGCGCATGCCGAGGAATTCCTCAAGGCGTTCGACGAGACGATCGCCACGCTCGATGGATAAGGAAGAAGCACGCCGCATCTTCGAGCCACCCGCGCGGGAAGCGCTCGCCGCGTTTCCCGTCGAGCCTGAGTCGCTCGATCTGGTGGCGGTGGCCGAGAACATCACATTCCGCGTCGTCGATGCGCGCGATGGCAGGAAGTACGTCTTTCGCCTGCACCGTCCCTGGTACCACACGCTCGACGAGCTGATCTCCGAGCGTGTCTGGCTGCGTGCCCTGGTCGAGGCCGGTATCTCCGTGCCAGCGCCCGTGCCGGCACGCGACGGCCGGGAGTATGTGCAGGTCGCGATCCCCGGCACGGGCGAACAACGCTACGCCGGCATGATCACCTGGACCGAGGGGCGATTGCTTTCCGAAGTGCTGGCCGAGAACACCGACGCGGCCTGGCGCGCCAGTGCCTTCGAGCAGCTCGGCACCATCACCGCTTCGATGCACAACCAGTCGGCGGACTGGGACGTGCCTGCGGGCTTCACCCGCCATCACCTCGACACCGACGGCCTGATGGGTGACCGGCCGTTCTGGGGTCCCTTCTGGGAGCACACACTGCTGTCGCCGGCCGAGAGCCGCCTGCTGCTCGACACGCGCGACCGCATTCGTGTGGCGCTGGCCCGGTACGGACGCAATCCCAAGGCCTACAGCCTGATCCATGCCGACATGCACCCGCGCAACGTGCTGGTGAACGGTGGCGGGCTGACGGTGATCGATTTCGACGACACCGGCTTCGGTTGGCACCTCTACGACATCGCCGTGGCGCTGATCCATCACCAGGGCACGGCCGAATACGATGCGGTCGAGGCCGCCTTCATGCGCGGCTATCGCCGCCTGCGCGCGCTGGCGGACGCCGACCGTGCGCTGTTGCCGATGTTCCTGCTGATGCGCGGCATGGTGCAGATCGGCTGGTACCATCAGCGGCCTGAGCTGGGCGTTACACCGAACTTCCACCGCATGAAGAACGACGTCTGCGCGCGCTGCGCGTCGTTCACGCTTCCATAGTTACCTTCCCCCCGAGGGGGAAGGTGGCGCGGAGCGACGGATGGGGGATGTCAAAGACGGACTCCGCATTCGTCTTCGACATCCCCCTTCCGCCCTTCGGGCACCTTCCCCCTCCGGGGGAAGACAAGGTTACGTCGGCAGCGTCGAGCGCAGATCGAAGGCGGCGTCGGCGGCCTGCTCGGGCGTGACCGGCGTCTGCGTCGCGAGCAAGCGGCGCGCCAGCATGTGGTCGGCGGGCTTGTTGACCGAGTCGACGCCGACCAGCGCACCGCCGCGGAAGTGGAACAGCGAGAAGCGGTTCGAGGCCATGTCGCCGCGCGTGACCGTGACATCGGGAACACCGGTCAGACCGACCATCTGAAGCTTCAGGTCGAACTGGTCCGACCAGAACCACGGCACGGCGTCGTAGGGCTTGGGCGCCTGGCCCTCGGCGAGGGTCGCGCCCGCGATCTTCGCCTGGTCGGTGGCGTTCTGCACCGACTCCAGACGCAACTCCATGCCCTGCACCGGGTTCCAGCGGCTGGGATGGCGCGTGCAATCGCCGGCGGCGACGATCTCCGGCACGGCCACGCCCGAGGCCGCATCGATGCAGCAGGCGAACTCATCGACGCGGATGCCGTCGTCGACGGCGAGGCCCAGCATCGCGGCGAGCTCGGTGTTGGGGCTGACACCGATGCCGACCACCGCGAGGTCGGCCGGCAAGGTGTGCGCACGGCCGGCCGCGTCGCTGGCGCGCACGCCGGTCAGCACGCCGTGATCATGATCGAAGCCGACATCGCGCGCGCCGAACAGCAGCTCGACGCCGCGCGCGCGATGGGCATCGGCGACGAACTGCGCCAGTGCCGGCGTGGCCGCGCGCGCCAGCAGGCGGTCCTGCATCTCGACGACAGTAACGCGCTTGCCGAGCTGGCTGAGCGAGGCGGCGGCTTCGAGGCCGATATAGCCGCCGCCGATCACCACGACGTTGGCAGCGCTCGATGCCACATCGCGCAGCCGGTCGGCATCGGCGAGATCGCGCAGGGTCAGGACGTTGTCGGGCGTGCCAGGCAAGGTACGCGCGCGTGCGCCAGTCGCCAGCGCCAGGCGATCCCACTTCAGCGTATCGCCGCCCGATGTCGTGAGCGTGCGGTTGGTGCGGTCGGCGGCGACGATCGGCGTCGACAGCAGCAGCTCGACCTTCTCCTGCTCGTAGAAAGCGGGGCCACGGATCGTCAGCGAGTCGCGCTCGGCTTTGCCCAGCAGATAGGCCTTGCTGAGCGGCGGGCGGTGATAGGGCGGGTGGGCCTCGGCCGTCACCAGGCGGATGCGGCCGGTGTACCCCGCGTCGCGCGCCGTGGCGGCGATCTGCGCGCCGGCGTAGGAGCCACCGACGATGATCAGCCCGTCGCCGATATCGGGCTTCTTCTCGCCACCGCCGCCGTCGAATGCCGACGACACGGCCTCGGCCACGATCCCGACGGCGAGCTCGCCGAGAATGTCGCCGATGGCCACGCTGGCGGCCTAGCTCTGCCGATCGGGCATGTAGACGGTGAGCCCGTCGAGCGCCGCCGTGACGTCGATCTGGCATGACAGGCGGCTGGTCGGCTTGCGCTCGGCGGCGACGCCTTCGAGCAATTCCTTCTCGACCGCGTCAGCGGGCTTCAGCCGCGCCATGTCGGATTCCTCGACATAGACATGGCAGGTGGCACAGGAGCAGCAGCCGCCGCACTCCGCGTCGATACCGCGCAGATTGTTGTTGATCGCACCCAGCATGACGCTGGTGCCATTGGGCACCTCGATGGCGCGACGGGTGCCGTCCTTCAGGACATAGTTGATGGTGGGCATGAGCGACGCGGGACCTTGATGGAAGAAGGATCGGCGGCGGTTAGACCAGACGCCGTGCTAGGCGGCAAGAGCCGCGAGCGCTGTCAGTCGCCCAGGCTCTCATGGATCAGATGGACCGGCGCCTGAAGCCAGACCTGGCGATTGGCGCGGGCTCGTTGCTGCAGCGGATAGAGCGTCAGCCGCTTGCCGCGCGCGCGAGGTTGGGCGACCCACGCTGCAAGCGACAAACGCAAATTGTGCATCGTCCATTCCATCGCGTTGTTGCCGAGATACTCCGGCTCCTTGGCACCGCGCCGCGTCATCTGCTTGATGCTGGTCAGCAGGCAGACACGGTAGCCCAGGCTGGGATAGGGACTCTCGATATCCTCCACCGTCTCGATGTCTTCCTTCGACAGGAACGGTCGCCGCGGCATCGCCTGCGTCGGCTTGTAGGGGTGGCTGTGGAAGTCGCCGATGAAGCGCCAGTTCGGCCAATACGCCGAGACGATCGCGTTCATGGTCTGCAGGCCGTGCTTGGACGGCGTCACCGAGGTGTGGTCGCGTTCGGCGTTGACGTCGGTGGTCGCTGCCTCGACGGTGAAGCACGGCTTGCCGTTGCGCAGGACGGTCTCATAGCCCCACAGCAGCCCGTAGGTCTCGAGATACTTGCGCGGCCGGCCCTTGCCACGCGGCGGCGAGACGCCGGAATAGCTCTCGATGGTGGCGAGCGTGATCGATCGGAACGCCGACTCCGAGATGTTCACCAGGTAGTCGAACTGCGCCTTGCCCATCTCAGCCGTACCCCTCCCGGGCGCCGCGATGTTGCCCAAACGCCGCGTGGCTGGGTAGGCTGTTGGTCTATGTCGTGTGCGGGGGATTGTCATGATTTCGCGCGAGCAGAACGACCTCATCACCCGCACCGGGTCAGCCGCGCCATGCGGCACGCTGATGCGGCAGTATTGGCAGCCAGTAGCTCTCTCAGTCGAACTGCAGGGACACCGCCCGTTGCGGCCGGTTCGACTGATGGGACAAGATCTTGTGGTGTTCCGGGACGAGGCCGGGCGGCTATCGCTGATCGACCGCGACTGCCCGCACCGCGGCGCCGACCTCGCCTATGGCCGGCTGGAGAATGGTGGCCTGCGCTGCCCCTTCCATGGCTGGCTGTTCGATGTCGGCGGCAACTGCCTGGAGATGCCGGGCGAGCCGGACGGCGGTGGCGTGCTGTGCCAGCGGGTGAAGCAGAAAGCCTATCCCGTGGTCGAGCGCTCGGGGATCATCTGGGGCTATCTCGGCACCGGCGAGGCGCCCGCCTTTCCCGATTTCGACTGCTTCATCGCCCCCGACAGCCACGTCTTCGCCTTCAAGGGCCACATGGATTGCAACTGGCTGCAGGCGCTGGAGGTCGGCATCGATCCGGCGCACGCCTCGTTCCTGCATCGCTTCGAGGAGGACGAAGGCACCGGCGGCTCGAACACCTATGGCCGCCAGTTCCGCGCCGCCTCGATGGGCTCCGACATTCCGATGACGACGTTACTGCGCGAGTTCCCGCGGCCCGACATCGACGTGCACCAGGTGCCGTGGGGCCTGCGGCTGTTCTCGCGTCGGCGCATCGATCAGCAGCGCACGCATCTCCGTGTGACCAACCTGATCTTCCCCAATGCGTTCCTGATCCCGCTCAGCGGCGAGATGACGATCACGCAGTGGCACGTGCCGGTCGATGACACGTCGAACTACTGGTACGCGATCTTCACCAGCTTCGCCGGGCCGGTCGACAAGAAGACCATGACCGAGCAGCGCCTCGATCTCTACCAGCTGCCCGACTACAAGCCGCGCCTGGGCCGCCACAACGAGTGGGGCTACGACGAAGCCGAGCAGCGCAACAAGACCTTCACCGGCATGGGCTTCGACATCAACGTGCACGACCAGTGGGCCTGCGAATCGCAGGGCCCGATCGCCGATCGCACGCGTGAGCATCTCGGCACGACGGACAAGGCGATCATCGCCAACCGCCGCCTGCTGGTGAAGGCGATCGAGCAGGCGCAGGCCGGCGAGAAGCCACAGATGGTGCTCGACCGCGCGTCGGCCGCCGGCATGACCGGCCCGGCGACCATGGACGCCATCGGTCCGACGGAGGGTTGGGAGACTTTCTGGCCCGAGATCGACCGCAAGCGCCGCGACTCGGCGCCGTGGAAGCGATCCGCCGCGTGAGTCTCGTCGAACGCTACGGACTGTGGAGTCCCGCGCAGGTCGAGGCCGCGCGCGAGGTGCTGCGCCGCGTCGAAGCCGAAGGACTCGAAGTCATCCGCCTGTCCTTCGCCGACCAGCACGGCGTACTGCGCGGCAAGTCGGTGACCGCGGCCGCACTCGACTCCTCGATGAAGAGCGGCGTCGGCGTGACCACCACGCTGCTCGCCAAGGACACCGCGCACCGCACGGTGTTCCCTGCCTTCACGCCCGGCGGCGGCTTCGGCATGAAGGAAATGGAAGGTGCGGCCGATGCACTGATGGTCGCCGATCCGACGACGTTCAAGGTGCTGCCCTGGGCGCCGAAGACCGGCTGGATGCTGTGCGATCTCTATTTCGCCAACGGCCAGCCGGTGCCGTTCTCGACCCGCGATCTGTATCGCCGCGTGCTGGCCAAGCTCGCCGACGCCGGCTTCGACTTCGTCGCCGGCCTCGAGGTCGAGTTCCACGTCTTCAAGCTGGAGGACACAAAGCTCCAGCCATCGGATTCCGGCCAGCCTGGCTCACCGCCCGAAGTCTCGCTGTTGACCACCGGCTACCAATATCTCACCGAGCAGCGCTACGACCTGCTCGATCCGGTGTTCGAGATTCTCAGGCGCGACGTGATGAAGCTCGGTCTGCCGCTGCGCACGGTCGAGCTGGAATACGGCCCGAGCCAGGCCGAGTTCACCTTCGCGCCGGGCATCGGCCTCGAATCGGCCGACACCATGATGCTGTTCCGCTCGGCGGTGAAACAGATCGCGCGACGCCACGGCTACCACGCCACGTTCATGTGCCGCCCGCGCCTGCCCAACGTCATGTCGAGCGGTTGGCACCTGCATCAATCGCTACGTGATCGAAAGACCGGCGCCAATGCCTGCGTCATCGACGATCCGGCGCGGCCGTTCTCCGACGTCGCGCGGCGCTGGCTCGCGGGTCTGTTGGCGCATGCGCGCGGCGCCACGGTGTTCAGCACGCCGACGCTCAATGGCTACAAGCGCTACCGTCCCTATTCGCTGGCGCCGGATCGCGCGATCTGGGGCCGTGACAATCGCGGCGTGATGGTGCGGGCGCTGGGCGGTCCCGGTGATCCAGCGACACGGCTGGAGAACCGTGTCGGTGAGCCTACGGCGAATCCCTATCTCTACATGGCCTCGCAGGTGGTGAGCGGGCTGGACGGGCTGGCGCGCGATCTCGAACCAGGGCCGTCGGCCGACATGCCCTATGAGACCAAGGCGGCGATGCTGCCCACGAGCCTCGGCGAGGCGTTGACCGCATTGCGAGAAGACACGGTCCTGGTCGATGGCTTCGGCGAGGGCTTCGTGTCCTACTACGCCAAGATCAAGGAACACGAGCTGGCGCGCTTCCAGGCGGAGGTCACCGAGTGGGAGCAGCGCGAGTATTTCGAGCTGTTCTGAACATGTCGGTCATGCCGAGCGAAGCGAGGAATCTCCTCGACAGCCGGTCTCGTTGCCCGGGAGATTCCTCGCTACGCTCGGAATGACGAGCAAAGAGGGAGGGAACCATGGCCAAACGCATGCGCGTCACGTCGCCGAAGGTGGCGGAGCCGCCACCGCAGCGCTGGTCCAACTGCATCCGCGTCGGCGATATGGTCTGGGTCGCCGGCATGACCGCGCGCGTCGGCGACAAGGTCAACGGCGCCGACGAGTACGAGCAGTCCAAGACCATCTTCAGCAAGATCAAGGACCTCGTCGAAGCCGCCGGCGGCAAGATGAACGACGTGGTGAAGGTGACGATCTTCGTCACCAACATCGCCAACAACACCGGCGTGTGGAAGGCGCGCGCCGAGTTCTTCACCGGCGATTTCCCGACCAGCACGCTGGTCGAGATCTCCGCGCTGGCCGCCCCCGAGCTGCTGGTCGAAATCGAGGCCGTGGCGATGATCGGATCGAGCAGCTGACATGGCCGAGGCGCTTCCCGAACACCGCATGGATGGCAAGGTCGCCATCGTCACCGGCGCCGGCTCGCGCGCCGACGGCATCGGCAATGGCCGCGCCGCTTCGATCCTGATGGCGCGCGCCGGCGCGAAGGTGCTGCTGATCGACACCATGCCCGACTGGGCCGAAGCCACCGCGAAGATGATCCGCGACGAGGGCGGCACCTGCCAGGTGCAGAAGACCGACGTCACCGATGCCGCGCAGGCCCAGGCGGCGGTGAAGGCTGCGGTCGATGCCTGGGGTCGCGTCGACGCACTGGTCAACAATGTCGGCGTCGGCGGACCGACAGGCAATGCGGTGGACATCGACCTCGCCGCCTTCGATCACGCCATGCGCATCAACGTCACCTCGATGGTGACGATGGCAAAGTTCGCCATCCCCGAGATGCGCAAGCTGGGCGCCGGCGCGATCGTCAACATCGCCTCGGTAGCGGGACTGCGCGGCGGCCATCCCAGCCTGCTCTATCCGACCTCGAAAGGCGCGGTAGTGCAGCTCACGCGCGCCATGGCGGCGCATCATGGCCGCGAGGGCATCCGCGTGAACTGCATCGCGCCGGGCATGGTCTACACGCCGATGGTCTATTCGCGCGGCATGACGCCGGAGCAGCGCGAGCTCAGGCGCAAGCGCTCGCTGCTGCAGGTCGAGGGCAGCGGCTGGGATGTCGGCCACGCCGCGCTCTACCTGTGCAGCGATGCAGCACGTTGGGTGACCGGCGTAATCCTGCCGGTCGACGCCGGCGCCACGGCGGGTTCGGCGGAGTCGCCCTCGCCCACCGGCGATTATCTCGGCAAGCCCAAGGCAGCGGAGTGACTCCCTCTGTCATGTCGAGCGCAGCGAGACATCTTTAAGGATCCCTCGCTACGCTCGGGATGACAACAACCAGCTTGAGGAAACGGCCATGAGCGAGAACCAGACGATCCTCTACAGCAAGCCGCGCGCCCACGTGGCGCACCTCGTGCTCAACCGGCCGGAGACGCGCAACGCGCAGGATACGGCGTTCCTGTATGCGCTGAACGACGCCTTCGACCGCGCGGCGCAGGACGACGACGTGAAGGTCATCGTGCTGTCGGCCGTCGGCCCGCATTTCTCGTCAGGCCACGACCTGCGCGAGAAGGGCGGTCACGACAACATGCGCAAGCACGAGACGGTCGAGACCTGGAGCGGCTTCGGCAAGCCCGGCGCCGAAGCGCAGTTCGCGCGCGAGAAGGAGATCTACGTCGGCTTCTGCGAGCGCTGGCGCAACATCCCCAAGCCGACCATCGCGGCGGTGCACGGCAAGCTGATCGCCGGCGGGCTGATGCTGATGTGGCCGTGCGACCTGATCGTCGCCGCCGACGACACGGCGTTCCTCGACCAGACCGTGGCGATGGGTGTCGGCGGCGCGGAGTTCTTCATGCACCCCTGGGAGATGGGCGTGCGCAAGGCCAAGGAATTCCTGTTCACCGCCGACTGGATCGAGGCGAAAGAAGCGCTGCGCCTGGGCATGGTCAACCACGTCGTGCCGCGTCAGGAGCTGCTCGACTTCACCTTCGCCATGGCCGAACGCATCGCGCAGAAGCCGATGTTCGCCCTGAATCTGGTGAAGGAGGCGGTCAACGCCGCGCAGGACGCGCAAGGCCGTCGCACGGCGATGCAAGTGTCGTTCGCCCTGCACCACCTCGCGCACGCGCACA
>JAFAZJ010000283.1 GCA_019239835.1 Alphaproteobacteria bacterium
CCGTCGTGCAGGCGCAGGCCGAAGCCGGTGAGGCTGATGTCCTCGGCTGGGCGGTCGGGCTCGTTGAGATTGCGCTGCAGGTCGATCACGCCTTCCTGCGGCACCATGCCCGGCAGGTTGCCGACGATGACCGTGCGGTCGGGCGCCTGCAGCAGGTAGTAGATCGGCCCGCGCGAACGGAAGCTCATGCGCCGCGCGATCTCCGGTGCCAGGCCGCGCAGGCCGGCTTGTGCGTGGATCTTGGAGAGCTGCAGCGCCTCGGTGCGCAGCACCGCCGTCATGTCGGCCTGCATCGCCGCGGTGGCGATCCAGTAGACGCCGGCGAACAGCACGCCGGCCGAGACCACGAACAGCGCGGCATAGGCGAGCGTCAGCCGGAATGCGGCGGTGCGGGCGATCCTACTGAGGCGCGCGAATGACATAGCCCGCGCCGCGGATGGTGTGCAGCAGCGGCGCCTCGAAACCCCTGTCGATCTTCGAACGCAGCCGGCTGATGTGCGTCTCGACGATGTTGGTGCGCGGGTCGAAGTGGAAGTCCCAGACCTTCTCCAGCAGCATGGTGCGCGTCACCACCTGCTCGGCGTGGCGCATCAGGTACTCCAGCAGCTTGAACTCCTGCGCCTGCAGCTCGATGCGCCGGCCGGCGCGCGTCACGGTGCGCGACAGGAGGTCCATCTCCAGCTCGCCGACACGCAGCGCGGTCGTCTGTGCCATCGGCGGCCGGCGGCCCAGCGCGGTGACGCGGGCTGCCAGCTCGGCCAGCGCAAAGGGCTTGGTCAGGTAGTCGTCGGCGCCGGCCTCCAGCCCTTCGACGCGATCGTCGACGCCGCCCATGGTGGTGAGGAACAGGGTAGGGGTGCGCACGCCGGCATCGCGGACGGCCCTGACCATCGACAGCCCGTCGAGCTCCGGCAGCATGCGGTCGACGACCATCACGTCGTAGGGCTCGTGGGTGGCGAAGCGCAGGCCGTCCTTGCCGGTCTCGGCGTGGTCGACCGCGTGGCCGCGCTCGCGCAGGCCGCGGGCGACATAGGCGGCCGTCTCGGAATCGTCCTCCACCAGCAGGATCTTCATGGCCTAGGAAATGGTCAGGGCGGGGCGCGGTTGCCATGCCCGCCAACTATACAAAGTTTCAATCTGGCCGCCGTGGTGCCGCCCCGGGGCCCCGCCATATCTGCGGCATTCCCATTCAGGAGGATGCCCCTTGTCCCTCTTCAAGTCCCGTCTTGCCGCCGCGCTGGCGATCACGACCGCGCTCACGGCGCCGGCGCTGATCGCGCCGCACCTTTTCAATGCCGCCCCGGCGATCGCCGGCGAGGCGGCCGTTCATGATTTCTCCGATCTTGCCGAGAAGGTGACGCCCGCCGTGGTCAACGTCGCGGTGACGTCGGCCGCGCCGGTGGTCGACGACGAGGCGCGCTCGCCGATGGAGCAGTTCCGCCGCCGCTTCCAGGAGCAGCAGCGGCCCGGCCGTCAGCAGCAGCAGCCCCAGCGCCAGATGCAGGGCCTCGGCACCGGCTTCATCATCGACGCCTCCGGCCTGATCGTGACCAACAACCACGTCGCCGCGCATGCCTCCTCGATCGTCGTCACCCTGGCGGATGGCCGGAAGTTCCCGGCCAAGCTGCTGGGCGCCGACGAGAAGACCGATCTGGCGCTGTTGAAAATCGACCCCGACAAGCCGCTGCCCTTCGTCAGCTTCGGCGACGCCAACAAGATCCGCGTCGGCCAGCCTGTCATGGCCGTGGGCAACCCGTTCGGCCTCGGCGGCACGGTTACCACTGGCATCGTCTCGGCGCGTGGCCGCGACATCCAGTCAGGTCCGTTCGACGACTACATCCAGACCGACGCGGCGATCAACAAGGGCAACTCCGGTGGCCCGCTGTTCGACATGGACGGCAAGGTGATCGGCATCAACACCGCGATCTTCTCGCCCACGGGCGGCAGCATCGGCCTGGGCTTCGCCATTCCCTCGAGCCTGGCCGAGCCGGTGATCGCGCAGCTCAAGGATCACGGCAAGGTGGCGCGCGGCCAGCTCGGCGTGCAGATCCAGGGGCTGACCCAGGAAATCGCCGACAGCCTGTCGCTGAAGGGCACCGATGGCGCGCTGGTTGCCGGCGTCATGCCCGACTCGGCGGCGCTGAAGGCCGGTATCAAGGACGGCGACGTCATCCGCACGGTCGACGGCAAGGACGTGAAGTCCATCAAGGACCTCACCCGCATGATCGCGGCGACCGCGCCGGGGTCGTCGGTGAGCCTGGGCGTGTGGCGCGACGGCAAGGACGTGACCGTCACCGCCAAGCTCGACGGCCAGTCGGCGACCCAGGTCAAGGCCGACCGCACGGCGCCGACCGACAAGGCCGCGCCCGCCTCCTATGGCGTGTCCTTGGGCGAGCTCTCGCCGCAGGCGCGCCAGGAGCTCGATCTCGCGCCCGGGATCAAGGGCGCGCTGATCCTCGAGGTGCAGCCCGGCAGCCCCGCCGAGGAGCGCGGGCTGCAGTCCGGCGACGTGATCGTGCAGATCGGCCACGACGCCGTCACCAGCACCGAAGACGCCATCGCCAAGCTGCGCGCGGCCAAGGACAGCAAGAAGCCCGCGCTGCTGAAGATCTGGCGCGAAGGATCGACGCACTTCGTCGCCGTGGCGGCGCGCGCCGCCTGAAGCCTCAGTGACCCGTCGCGGGCAGCGGCTTGACCGAAGCCGGCCCGCGATAGGCGCCGTGATAGATCACGACGTTGTCGTGGCGGCGCACGAAGATGTTCTCGGGATTGGCCCGGGAGAGGAAATCGCTGCCGGCGATCGCGATGCGCGACCAGCCGGCATCGCCTTCCTGCCAGGCGAGGTTGGTCTGAAACGATTTCTCCTCGGGCGCGCCGAGGAAGAAGTACGAATAGCCGGATACGCCACCGTCGTTCTCGCCCTTGCTGAAGGGCGTCAGCTTGACCACCGACAGATCGCGCAGGGCCCAGCCCACCGAGCCCTTCACGCTGCCCATGTTGAACGAGCCGGGGACGATCGCGACCTCGGCATTGGCGGCACCGGTCGCCTTCGTCAGCACGCGCTTCACGACATGACGCAAATTGGCGACCTTGGTGAAGTGCGTCAGGCCCTCGGCCTGGATCTTGCGCAGCTGCTGGTCGGTGGCGCGGAAGGCGAAGCTGCCCAGCGGGTCCGCCGCCATGCTGCCCAGGGTACTCATCAACAACTTCACGCCCATAATGCACTCCACCAAACGCCAGGCCGGCGTAAATGAGCGATTGCTCGCTCAGCGTCGATTAGACAGACTGTCGCGGCTCAGACCGGCGGCCCAGTCGTCCGCCCAGAGGTGCAGGGGGATCAGGACCTTGAGCAGCCTGCGGCCGATTTCTGTCAGGCGATAGCCGCCGCCCTCGATCGCTTCGACGAGCCCCGCCTCGCGCAGCTCCGCCAGGCGCGTATTGAGCACCGAGGGGCTGGGGTTGCCGCAGAACTCGCGCAGCGCGCGGAAGGTCGGCTGACGGCCCTCGCGCAACTCCCAGATCACCCGCCCCGTCCAGCGCCGGCCCAGCAGATCGAACAGAGCCATGATCGGCCGACCGGTGGTCGAGCCACGGACGGGTTTGCCGGGTTTGGGTGTCTTTGCCATGCTACGAAATTGGTAGCATGATCGCACGTGCCCGGCTATACCATCTCCATGCTACGAATTCCGTAGCAAGGAGATGGAGGCAATCGTGAGCCCACGTATCGCGCCGCTCAGCGCGCCATACCCTGCCGAGGTCCAGGCGGTGTTCGATCGCATCATGCCCCCCGGCATGGATCCGCTCGTGCTGTTCCGCACCCTGTCGTCGGTGCCACGCATCTGGGAAAAATTCCGCGCCGGCTCGCTGCTCGACAAGGGGCCGCTCGACTTGCGCCAGCGCGAAATCGTCATCGACCGCGTCTGTGCGCGATGCGATTGCGCCTACGAGTGGGGTGTCCACATCGCTCTCTTCGCCAAACGCGTGGCGCTGACCGAAGCGCAGATTCAGGCGCTTGCCACCGATGGCGCTGACGCCGCGGTGTGGAGCGAGGAGGAACGGCTGCTGATCCGCGCGGTCGATGCGCTGCACGACACGATCGATATCCCCGACGCGCTGTGGAGCGCCCTGGCGGCGACGTTCAGCCACGAGCAGATCCTCGAGGTGGTGGCGCTGTGTGGCTTCTATCGCACCGTCGCCTATTTCTGCCGTGCGCTGCGTCTGCCGACGGAAGCGTATGGCGCAGCGCTGACCCGCGCGGTGTGAGGGGCAAGCGTTACGGGTTGGAAACTTGAACGCCTCTGGCAACGAGGCCATTTGTGGGCCCATCAACGCATCAACCCCACAACTTGGGGGAGGGACACATGATCGAGCTCCGCCCGTTCAAGAATCTCGGCAAGTCGAACCATGGCTGGCTGAAGGCCAACTTCCACTTCAGCTTCGCCGACTATCACAACCGTAACCGCATGCATTGGGGTGCGCTGCGCGTGTGGAACAATGACCGCATCGCTGCCGGCACCGGCTTCGACCCGCATCCGCATCGCGACATGGAGATCGTGACCTACGTCATGAAGGGCGCGATCACCCATCAGGACAACGTCGGCAACCAGGGTCGCACCGAAGCCGGCCAGATCCAGGTGATGAGCGCCGGCACCGGCATCACGCACGCCGAGTACAATCGCGAGCCCGAGGAGACCGAGCTGTTCCAGATCTGGCTGCTGCCCAACAAGCAGGGCGTGAAGCCGCGCTGGGAGACGCGTGATTTCCCTGCTGGTGCGCGCGACGGAAAGCTGGTGCCGCTGGCCTCGGGTTTCGTCAGCCATGAGAGCGAGGGCGCGATCCCGCTGCATGCCGACGGTGCGCTCTACGCCGCGACGATCAAGAGCGGCGATACGGTCAGCCATACGCTCGACGGCCGGCCGGCCTATCTCGTGCCGGCGAAGGGCGCGGTGAAGATCAACGGCGTCGAGGTCAATGCACGCGACGGCGTGGCGATCGAGGATGTCGAGGAGATCAAGATCGAGGCCACCGCCGACGCCGAGATCGTGCTGGTCGAGACCGCGCCGCTGCAGTGATTTTGTCCTTCTCCCCGCGCATGCGGGGAGAAGGTGCCGGGCGTTAGCGAGGCGGATGAGGGGCTTGCCGGTCTCTCATCCGCCTCATCGTTTGTTGGACGATCGCGAAGCCCCTCATCCGCCCTTCGGGCACCTTCTCCCCGCCACAGGGGCCGCGGACGGCCCCGACGCGGGGAGAAGGATTCAGGCTTCCGGCGCGCGGAACGCTGGGCTGGCGCCTCGTCGGTGAGGTCGTAGGATGCGGCCAACTCAAAGGAGGGGCGCGATGGCCTACAAGGGATTCGACCTGACGGGGAAGGTGGCGCTGGTCACCGGCGGCAATGGCGGCATCGGCTTCGGCATGGCCGATGCGATGGCCGAGGCGGGCGCCGACATCTGCATCTGGGGCACCAACAAATCGAAGAACGACGCCGCGGTCGAGAAGCTGAAGCGCCACGGCAAGCGCGTGCATGCGCAGCTGGTCGATGTCGGCGACGAGAAGGCGGTCGAGGATGGCTTCGCGGAGACGCTCAAGACGCTGGGCCATGTCGACAATTGCGTCGCCAATGCCGGTGTCTCGGGTCGCGGCCAGGGTGCGATCCTGCAGATGACGTCGGACGAGTGGCGCCGCGTGCTGCGCGTCAATCTCGACGGCGTGTTCTTCACCTTCCGCACCGCCGCGCGACACATGGCCGAGCGTGGCAAGGGCGGCTCGCTGGTGGCGATGTCGAGCACCGCGGCGATCGAGGGCGCGGCGCGCAGCAGCCACTACGGCGCGAGCAAGGGCGGCGTCTGTGCCTTCGTGCGCGCGCTCTCCGTCGAGCTCGCGCGCTACAACATCAGCGTCAATTCGATCCTGCCGGGCTGGATCGAGACGGCGATGACCGCCAACGCGTTCAACAACGAGAAGTTCGCCGGCAACGTCAAGCCGCGCATCCCGCAGCGCCGCTGGGGCGTGGAACAGGACTTCGGACCGATCGCCGTCTATCTCGCCAGCGATGCCTCGCGCTACACCACCGGTCGCGACTTCGTCATCGACGGCGGCTACACGCTGTTCTGAAAACTCCGCCTCACCCTGAGGAGTGCCCGCGAGGGCACGTCTCGAAGGGTGGGCAATCTGCTCGGTGACTGTTGCCCATGCTTCGAGACGGCCGCTGCGCGGCCTCCTCAGCATGAGGTTGAGGCTAAAGGGAAGGGAGGGCCCCATGATCTACGAGATGCGCACCTACACGATGCATGCCGGAAAGATGCCGGCCTATCTGAAGGCGGCCGAAACCATCGGCCGGCCCGCACGCGGCGACAATTACGGCATGAACCACGGCTACTGGACCAGCGAGTTCGGCCAGGTGAACCAGATCTGGCACCTGTGGTCCTATCCCAGCCTCGACGAGCGCGATCGCCTGCGCGGCGAGCTGCAGAAGAACCCCAAGTGGACCGGCGAATACGTGCCGGCGATCCGCGACCTGATCATCCGCCAGGACCTGCAGATCTGGAACGCGGTGGTCGACTACAAGCAGCCGACGGCCGAGGGCAACGTCTACGAGCTGCGCACCTACCGCACGCATCTCGGCCAGGCGCGGCCCTGGGCCAACCTGATGAAGGAATATCTCCCGGCGCGTGAAAAATACTCCCCGATCCACGGCCTGTGGACCGGCGAGTTCCCGCAGCCGAATTCAGTGGCGCATATGTGGGTTTACAAGGATCTCGCTGCCCGCACCGCGGCGCGCGCCGGCGCGTCCAAGGACCCCAAGTGGCAGGAATTCCTTGGAAAAGGCGGGCCGATGCTGGCCGAGATGCATTCAGTTCTGCTGCTGCCAACTTCTTACTCGAAGTCGAAGTAGCGCCAAATTGGACCGGATCGCCGCTGACGCAAGCGACGATCCGGCCTAGCGTAAGGTGTTGATCGTCCGGTCGATGTCGACCGGCGGAGGGCCCTTACGTCAATGTCCGCCTTCGCCCCATCCAGCTATGCCGATGGCCATATCCTCGCCACGAGGCGGCCGCCGGTCATGACGATCGTCCTGAATTCGCCCGAGACCCGTAACGCGTTCAACCGCGACGGAGCGCGGGCCTTGGCCGATGCGATGCGGGCAGCCGAGGAAGATCCCGAGATTCGCGCCGTTGTGATCACCGGCAACGGCGGCAATTTCTGCTCCGGCGCCGACATGCAGGATATCGCCAGCCAAGCCGAGCACTTCCCTTGGGCCGGCAAGGCTGGGCCGCTGCACGAGCGTCTCACCAAGCCGACCATCGCCGCGATCGAGGGTTATGCGAGCGCCGAGGGCCTGGGGCTGGCCCTGCTTTGCGACATCCGCATCGTCGACCAGACCGCGACCTTCGGCGTATTTGCCCGCCGCCTGGGCATCACCGGCGACGGCACCGCCGCGCGCCTGGTCGGTGTGGTCGGCATCACCCAGGCGATGGATATCCTGCTCACCGGCCGGGCCATCGGCTGCGATCGCGCTTTGGCGATCGGCCTGGCCAGCCGCAAGGTCGCCAACGGCACCGCGCGTGTCGCGGCCGAGAAGCTTGCCCTCGAGATCGCCGGCTTC
>JAFAZJ010000091.1 GCA_019239835.1 Alphaproteobacteria bacterium
TCCTTGATCGCCTGGCGCATCGCCGAGGTGATGCCGCCCAGCACGACGTCGACCTTGCGCTCCTGGATCAGCTTGCGGACGTTGCCGACGGCGATCTTTGGATCCGACGCGGTGTCCTCGAGGAAGAGCGTGATCTGCCGACCGGCGACGCCGCCGGCCTTGTTGATCTGCTCGACGGCGAATTGCGCCACTTGCCAGTTGGCGTTGCCCGAGGGCGCGATCGCGCCAGTGATGTCGGTGGCGATGCCCATCTTGATCGGATCGGCAGCGAGCGCGCCCTTGGGCGCGAGCATCCAGCCGCCGGCGCTGCCAGCCACCCAGCCGGCAGCGCTGAGCGCCGATGCGCCGCTCAACAGACGGCGGCGACCGATGAGTCTTGGTTCGTGTGACATGATTAGAGTCTCCCCTGCGTGATGAAGCCCTGCGGGCGAAACTTCACGATCGCCAGCGCGAGCACGAAGACGAGCGGATCGGCGAGCACCGGGATGACGATCCACGGCAAGCCGGCGGCGGTGGTGCCGACCACGGCGGCACCCAGCACGGGCCCTTCGAAAGTCCCGACGCCGCCCAGCATCACCGACAGGAAGGCCTGCACCAGGAAGCGCGTGCCGATATCGGCCGACAGCTGGTAGAGCGGCACGATCAGCGCACCGGCCAGTCCCGCAAGCGCCGAGCCGAAAGCAAAGGTCATGGCGTAGAGCGTGCTGGTCGAGATGCCGCTGGCGCGCGCCAGCATCGGGTTCTCGAGCGAGCCGCGGATCTGCAGGCCGATCGAGGTGCGGGCGAGGAACAGCCACGTGCCGCCGATCACCAGCAGGGTGACCAGGACGATCACCGTGCGCCAGATCGAGAAGTCGAGGCCGAACATGGTGAAGGCACCGGGCAGCGGCTCGTTCACCGACTTGTAGTGGCCGCCCAACAGACCGCGCACGACCTCGCGGATGATCAGGCCGATGGCGTAGGTGCCGAGCATGGCGATGATCGGCGCGGCGTAGAATCTTCGGATCACCACGCGTTCGAGCACCAGCCCGATGAAGGCGAGCACCACAGGCGCGGCGAGAATGCCGGCCCAGGCGGGCAGCCCATTGCTCTCGAACACGAACACCGTGTAGGCGCCGAGCATCACGAACTCGCCGTGGGCGAAGTTGAAGATGCCCATCATGCTGGCGATGACGCCGAGCCCCAGCACGATCAGCACCATCACCGAGGTGAACGCCAGCAGGTCGAACGCGAGCTTGATCCCGGTGTCCATCATCGTACTTGAACGGGAAATCTTTTCCGTTTCAAGTATTATTTCATGTCGTCAGAAGCGCGCGCGCAAACGGAAGTCGAAGCCATCGGCCTCGGCAAAGAAGATCGGCATCTCCATGCGGCCGCGACGCATGCCGACCTCGCCGCGTCCGCCGCGATAGACGATGCCATCTGCCGCGCGCGTGAGCGCCAGCACGTCGCCGCCCGAGGCGCGGCGCATCACAGCCTCGAGGAAGCGGAGCCCTTCGTAGTTCGATTGCGCCGTGGCACCCGGCACCGGCGCGGTCGGGCCATAGGCCTCGTGGTAGAGGCCCTGGAAGTGCTCGCTGGCGGCGCTGTGATGGCGCTCGAAATAGCCCGAGGCGGCGAACAGGTTCTCGGTGTTCTCGGCGCCGACGCCGAGCAGCACGGTCTCATCGACGCAATTCGCCAGCCGCAGCATATGGCGCGACAGGCCGTGCTCGCCGAAGGCGCGGTTGAAGACGATGCCGTCGACGCCGATCAGCGAAATGAACACGACATCGGGCCGGGCGCGGCGGATGCGCTCGAAATGCGGCGTGTGGTCGTGCTCGCCCAGCGCCACGAAATCCTCGCCCACAACCTCGCCACCGGACTCCGCGATGTAGCGCTTCACCGCGCGATGCGACAGCCAGGGCCACACGTAGTCGCTGCCGATCAGGTACCAACGCCGCGCGTTCTTGTGCTCGGCCAGCCATTGGATCGCCGGCCGCGCCTGCCGCGACGGCGTCTCGCCGATCGCCAGCACGCCGGGCATGCGTTCGCCGCCCTCGTAGATCGGCGTGTAGACGTAGGGGATGCGCCCCGCCACCGCGCGGCGCACCGCCAGGCGCACGGCGCTGATGTGGCAGCCCATGATGACGTCGGCATCGTCGTCGTCGATCAGCCGCGCCGCCTCGTGCGCGACCACGTCAGGTGCGCCGCCGGCGTCGTGGACAGTGAGCTCGATCTCACGGCCGAGGATGCCGCCGCGCCGGTTGATCTCGGATGCCGCCAGCATCGCGCTGTTGACCGAGGCGATGCCCCAGATTCCCGATGGGCCCGACAGTGCCGGAAAATGCGCCACGCGCAGCTTCGCCGGCGAACGGCGACGCAGCCCGCCGCCGATATCGGAGTCGACCGGAAAGAACGCAGGCACGGGCGGCCGGGTGCGCAAAGCACCATAGGGATCCTGGCGCATCATCATGGCGATGACCCTCCGGTTACCGTTTTACCCCACCGATTAATCATTGAAACTTCAATATTTGCCGGCCATATAGACGGCCCTTGGGTGATATCGGGACCTGTCTCTTGTCTAACTCCACCGCCAACCCGCCCATTACCGGCCATCTGGTCTATCTGCTCGCCCAGGCCAATCGCGAGATCAATCGGCAGCTCGAAGCGCGCTTGAGCGTCGAAGGCGTGCCGGTCGAGCGCTGGCGCATCCTCAAGGTGCTGGCCGACGGCAACGGCAAGTCGATGGGCGAGCTGGCCGACGCGGTGCTGCTCAACCACCCGACCTTGACCAAGATCATCGACCGCATGGCCGCCGACGCGCTGGTCTATCGCATCTCCGATCCGCAGGACCGGCGCAAGGTGCTGATCTTCAGCTCCGATCGCGGCAAGGCGCTGGCCCGCCGCCTCGACCCGCTGGTGCAGAGCCAGGAAGCGCACATCGCCGGCAGCTACGGCGAGCCAGCGACGCGCGAGCTCAAGCGCCTGCTCGAGACCCTGATCGAACGCACGGGCTGACGGTTCCATCGCGCCGATCCGCAGCAAGTTTCACGCCAGAGCCGCGCGACGGCGCCGCACGCTCTCCACCGCCATCAGGATACGCTCCGGCGTCGCCGGTGCATCGAGATCGACGTCGACCCGGTGATCGGCGACAGAGCCGACAGCGTCCTTCAGCGCCGTCCATACCGCCGTGGCCAGCATCAGCGGCGGCTCACCCACCGCCTTGGAGCGGAAGATCGTGTCCTCGCGCGACGGCGCGTTCTCAAGGATACGCGCAATGAAGATCGGCGGCACGTCGCGGCTGCCGGGGATCTTGTAGGTCGACGGTCCCTTGGTGCGCAGCCGGCCTTCGCCGTCCCACCACAGCTCCTCGCAGGTCAGCCAGCCCATGCCCTGCACGAAGGCGCCCTCGATCTGGCCGAGATCGATCGCCGGATTCAGCGACCGGCCGCAATCCTGCACCAGATCGGCCCGCAGCACGCGGCTTTCACCCGTAAGCGTATCGATCGCCACCTCTGCCACCGCCGCGCCGAAGGAGAAGTAGAAGAACGGCCGGCCCTTCATCGCCACCGGATCCCAGTGGATCTTGGGCGTGCGGTAGAAGCCGGTCGACGACAGCGAGATGCGCCCCAGATGCGCCAGCCGCGCCAGCTCACCGAACTCGACGACACGATTGGCGCCCGGCGGCCCGAGATGCACATGGTTGTCGCGGAAGCTCACGGATTGCGCCGGCACCTCGAAATGCGCCGCCGCGAAGCTGATCAGCCGCGCCTTGATCGTGCTCGCCGCCTCGAAGGCGGCCCAGCCGTTGAGATCCGAACCGGTCGACGCTGCCGTCGGCGACGTGTTGGGCACCTCGCCGGTCGAGGTCGCAGTGACGCGGATGCGATCGAGATCGACCTGGAAGACCTCGGCCACGACCTGCGCCACCTTCACGAACAGGCCCTGCCCCATCTCGGTGCCGCCATGGTTCAGGCGGATCGAGCCGTCGCTGTAGACATGCACCAGCGCACCGGCCTGGTTCATGCTCGGCACGTTGAAGGAGATGCCGAATTTCAGCGGGAACATGCCCAATCCACGCCGCAACGGTCCGCCCTGCCGGTTGAAGGCGTCAATCTGGGCACGGCGCGCGCTCCAGTCCGACTCGCGCGTGACCTGCTCGATGCAGGCGCGGATGCGGTTGTCCTCGACCTTCTGGCCGTACGGCGTCTCGTCGTTCGTGCCCTCGCTGTAGAAATTGACCGCCCGCACCTGCTCGGGCTTGCGCCCCAGCACGCGCGCGATGCGCAGGATCGCATCCTCCATCGGCAGCACGCCCTGCGGCCCACCGAAGCCACGGAAGGCCGTGTTCGACACCGTGTTGGTCTTGCAGGGATGGCCGACGGCGCGAAGGTGAGGGATCCAGTAAGCGTTATCGATGTGCGTCAGCGCGCGCGCCAGCACGCCGGGCGTGAGATCAACCGAGTGGCCGCCATTGGTCGCGAGCAATGCATCGAGCGCCAGCACGCGGCCCTCGTCATCGAAGCCGATCTCGTAGCGGAACAGGAAGCCGTGCCGCTTGCCGGTGGCCACCATGTCGTCGCCGCGTGGCAGGCGCAGCTTCACCGGCCGCTTCGTGCGCCGCGCCAGCAATCCGGCGACGGCGGCAACCCACGACGCGTTGCTCTCCTTGCCGCCGAACGCACCGCCCATGCGGCGCACCATCACGGTGACCTGGTTGTAGTCCAGGCCCAGCACGCGGCTGACGATGTGCTGCACCTCGGTGGGATGCTGGGTCGAGGATTGCACCACGAGATCGCCATCCTCGGTCGGCGTGGCGATGGCGATCTGTCCTTCGAGATAGAAATGCTCCTGCCCACCGCAGCGCAGCTCGCCCTTCAGCCGACGTGGCGCAGCCGCCATCGCCGTCGCCACGTCACCACGCGAGAGGATCGAGGGTGGATAGAGCAGCGCACCCTTCTCCAACGCCTCGTCGATCGAGAGGATCGCCGGCAGCGCCTCGATTTCGGGCACGACCTTGCGCACCGCGGCGCGCGCGATATCGAGGCTGGTCGCGACGATGGCAGCGATCGGCTGGCCGGCGTACTCGACCAGCCCATCGGCGAACATCGCCTCGCCCTTCATGATCGGCGCGATGTCGTTGGCGCCTGGTACGTCGGCGGCGACCACGATGTCGACCACGCCGGCCATCGCGCGCGCGGCACTGACGTCGACCGCCTTCAGCCGGCCGTGCGCTACCGGGCTCAGCACCAGCGCCGCATGCAACATGCCGGCCGGTTCTGCCTGGTCGTCGATGTAGATCGCCTCGCCAGTCGTATGCTTCAGCGCGCTGTCGTGGCGCTCAGCAGCATGCACGCCACCTTTCATAGCGCGTCGAGCTCCACTGCGACGCCGGTCGAGCGCATATGCAGCCGACGCAGCAGGTTGCCGGCGACCATCAGCCGGTAGTCCGCGCTGGCGCGCCAGTCGTCGAGCGGCTTGAAGTCATTGACCAGCGCCGCGACGGCACGCTCGATGGTCGCAGCGTTCCACGGTGCATCGATCAGCGCCGCCTCTGCATGTCGCGCCCGCGCCGGTGTCGCGGCCATGCCGCCATAGGCCAGCCGCGCGCTGCGCACGACGCCATCGATCACGCGCAACCGGTAGGCGCCGAGCACGGCCGAGATGTCCTGGTCACGCCGTTTGGAGACCTTGTCGACGTCGAAGGTCTCGTCCGCGGCGGGCAGCGGCATGTCGATGGACACGATGATTTCGTCGGCCGCGAGCGCCGTTCTCCGATAACCGAGGAAGAAGTCATCGAGGGCGATGGCGCGGCGGCCGCGGATGGACGCCACGTGCAGCGTCGCGCCCAGCGCCAACAGCACCGGCGGTGAGTCGCCGATCGGCGAAGCGGTGCCGATATTGCCGCCCATGGTGCCCATCGAGCGGATCTGCCGCGAGCCCAGGCGGCGGATCATCTCGGCGAAGGGTTTCGCGCGGTTTGCCATGGCAGGCAGGCATTGCCGGTAGGTTGCGGCCGCGCCGATCTCGATGCGGTCGGGATGCTCGGCCAGCATGGTGAGCTCGGGCACGCCGCCGACATGGATGATGCGCCGCGGCACCTCGCGGTCGTGGCTGATCCTGACGCCGAGGTCGGTGCCGCCGGCCAGCAGCCAGGCGTCAGGATATGCGGCGCGCAGTTGCAGCAACTCGCTCAGCGTGCGGGGTGCGTGCAGGACCGTGGCGCCATCGAAGGTTCGCGACCCGGTGTCGATGGCGATGGTTGGCGCCATCGGCCACGGTCCCGACGATTGCGCGCAGCGCGTCACCGCCTCGACGATGGGGCGGTAGCCGGTGCAGCGGCAGAGATTGCCCGCCAGCGCGTCGTGGATCAGTTCGGGCGTCGGCGGTTCGCCACCACAGGCGAAGGCCACCGCGCTCATGACAATGCCCGGCGTGCAGTAGCCACATTGCGTGCCGTCGCTTTCGGCCAAAGCGCGCTGCACGGGGTGCGGCGTGCCATCGGCGCTGCGCAGGCCCTCGACCGTGTGGATGGCGCGGCCATGCATCTGGCCGACCAGGGCGAGGCAGGCGTTCACCGGCAGGCGGTCGACCAGCACCGTGCAGGCGCCGCAATCGCCTTCGGCGCAGCCTTCCTTGGTGCCGGTGAGCCGCGCCGGGCCGCGCAGCCAGTCGAGCAGGGTCATGGCCGGCGACACACCGTCGAGGCGCCGCCGTTGCCCGTTAAGCACGATCTCGATGGGCTCGCCCATGCGCCCGACCCTAGCACGCGGTTGACAAGCGGTCCTGCTGTGCCGACATGGCACAATCGAATCCCATGGCGCCCCGCAAAAGCCGTTCAACCACGTCAGTCACCCTCGCCAACCTCGAACGGTTGGGCGCGGAACGGCTGGCCGCGTTGCTGATGGAGCAGGGCAAGCGCGACCGCGCCTTTCGCGAGCGCCTGGCGCTGGCGATCGCCGCCGAAGCCGGCGCCGAGGAGCTGGCGGAGCAGATCGAACGCCGCCTGATCACGCTGTCTCATCTTTCGCGCCGCACGCGCCTGGGCGAAGCGCGCGAACGCGAGATCGAGCACGAGATCGCCTCGCTGCGCGACGTGATCGTCGACGACGTCGCGCCCACCCTGCCCGGCCGCGCCATCCACCTGCTGCGCCGCTTCATCGCCATGGCGCCGGCGATCCTCGAGATCGCCGGTGAAAGCCAATCCCTCGGGGCCAGTTTCGACAAGGCCGAGGACGATCTCGCCGGCCTGTGGGCGAAACATCCCGCGCGCGACATCGGCGACGTGGTCGAGTGGGTCATCGGCCGCATCGAGCAGGACCAGGAACACGCCATCAACATCCGCCCCTATGAGCGTGCCCTGGGCGAGGAGGGTTTGCGGCTTTTGGCCGATCGCATCGGCGCGGCGTTCAGCGCCCTGCCGCGAGAAGCGGTCGGCCAACGCTGGGCACACACCATCGGCCGCCACTACGATGCGCGGGTACGCGCCATGGTGCTGCGTCAGATCCTGCGCCAGATCGCCGACGCGCTGGGCGACGTCGATGCACTGATCGCCGTCGAGCGTGAATTCCATCCCACCGAGGTGGACGCGCCGGCGATCGCCCAGCGCCTGCTGGCTGCTGGCCGTGCCGAGGACGCGCTGGCCTGGCTCGACAACCCACGTTTCGAGCGCGCGACGCGCAACGCCACCGCCCTGCGGCTGGATACGCTGGAGGCGCTGGGCCGCCGTGACGATGCGCAGGCGCTGCGTCTGTTGACCTTTGAACGCACGCTCGAGGTGCCGCTGCTGCGCGACTACCTCAAGCGTCTGCCCGACTTCACCGACGCCGACGCCGAGAAACGTGTCATCGCGAAAGTCGCGGAGCATCGATCAGCCGGCGAGGCACTTGCCTTCCTCGTGGCGTGGCCGGCGCTCGACACCGCGGCAGATCTGGTGGATTCGCGACTGGGCGAGCTCAAGCCGGCACCGCCGGATGCGCTCCTCGATGCCTCGACGCGTCTGCGCGAGAGCCATCCCGCACAAGCCATCGCGCTGATCCGGGCCGCTGCGCCCGCCATCCTCGACAGCGGTTTCGCCCACCACTACGCCGCGTTGGCGCGCGCCATGGTCGAGGCGCGCGACCTGCCGCTCGCTGCGGAAGGCGAAACCCACGACGGCTGGGTCGACGAGCTGCGCATGCGCTACCCTCGCCGCGATGCCTTCTGGTCGCGCTACCGCGAGCTGGATCGGCCTTCCTTGACCTAGTCTTACCTTCCCCCGGAGGGGGAAGGTGCCCGAAGGGCGGATGGGGGATGCCTCAATGCGCTCGGTGTCCGTCTTCGACATCCCCCATCCGGCGCTTCGCGCCACCTTCCCCCTCCGGGGGAAGGTAGAGTGAGAGACGCCAAGGAGATTTCCGCCCAATGATCGATTTCGCCTTCACCGACCGCGACCGCGAATTACAGGAGCGGACACGCACCTTCATCCGCGACACGATCATTCCGCGCGAGAAGGATCCCCGGCAGTCGCCGCACGGGCCGAGTGACGCGTTGCGCCGCGAGCTCAACGCGCTGGCCCGGCAAGCCGGACTGCTCTCACCACAGTGCGCGCCGGAATGGGGCGGGCTCGGCCTGACGCACCGCGAGCGCGCCATCGTCTTCGAGGAAGCCGGCTACTCGCTGCTCGGACCGATCGCGATGCATTGCATGGCGCCCGACGAGGGCAACATGCACATGCTGGAGGCGGTGGCGACCGAGGCGCACAAGCATCGCTGGCTCAAACCACTCTCCAACGGCGATATCCGCTCCTGCTTCGCCATGACCGAGCCGCCGCCGGGCGCCGGCTCCGATCCCTCGGCGATGAACACCACGGCGGTGCCCGACGGCGATCACTTCGTGATCAACGGCACCAAGTGGCTGATCACCGGCGCCGACGGCGCGGGCGTGATGATCATCATGGCGCGCACCCTGATCGACGGTGCCGACAAGGGCGCCACCATGTTCATGGCCGACCTGCCCAATCCGGCGATCGTCACCGAGCGCGTGATCGACACCATCGAGGAATCGATGACCGGGGGCCACGCCGTGATCCGCTTCGAGAACCTGCGCGTCCACAAGGACGACGTGATGGGCGAAGTCGGCCGCGGCTTCCGCTATGCCCAGGTGCGCCTGGCGCCGGCTC
>JAFAZJ010000231.1 GCA_019239835.1 Alphaproteobacteria bacterium
TCCTTGACCGTGTGCGCCGAACGCTTGGGCGAGATGCCGGCATGGTACAGCGCTTCGCAGGCATAGATATTGCCGACGCCGACCAGCACGCGCTGGTCCAGCAGCGCCGCCTTGATCGGCGTGCGCTTGCCCTTCAGCCGGGCCGCCAGCGCCATCCCGTCGAAGGCCTGATCGAGCGGCTCGGGCCCCAGGCCGGCGAACAGCTTGTGGCCCTCGACCTCGTCGTCGGCCATCAGCAGCACAAGGCCGAAGCGGCGGGCGTCGTTGAAGCGGATCTGCCAGCCGTCATCGGTCTCGAACACGACATGGTCATGCGTGTCGAACGGCTTGGCGTTGGCCTCCTTGGACGGCACCAGCACCATGCGGCCCGACATGCCCAGATGCACGATCAGGGTCTCGTCACCCTCCAGCCGCCACAGCATGTATTTGGCGCGCCGTTCCAGGCGGCGCACGCGGCGGCCCTCGACCCGTTGGGCAAACTTCGCCGGCATCGCCACGCGCAGATCGCGGCGGCGCTGGATCAGCTTGGCGATGCGCCGCCCCTCCAGGCGCGGGGCCAACCCGCGCATCACGGTTTCGACTTCAGGCAATTCAGGCATGGCGGTTGCTAAAGACGACAGATCGGGGGAGGGGATGCTATAGGGCTGCCCGCCATAGCACACTCCCACCCGATGCGCCGCACGCTCACGCCGCTCTTCCTGCTCGTTGTCGGCGCATTGTGGCTGGTCGCGGCGCTGGCGCTCGCCGGCCGATTCATCGTCGAGGTCGAGCTCTACAGCCATTTCCAGCCGCCGCTGCTGGCCGCCTGCGCAACGGTGGCGCTCGTGAGCTTCCGCCTCCGCCGCAGAAGCGTCGGCATGGTCTCGCTGCTTCTGGCGCTGGCCCTGGGTTGGAGCACGGCGCCTTATCTCTTGCCGCCATCGACCCTGCCGTCGGCATCCGGGCCGCAGCCGATCCGCCTGCTCTGGGCCAATCTGCAGAACTGGACCACCTCGAGCGAGGCGCTCGACACCGTGCTTGACGATGCGCAGGCCGACATCGTGGTGCTGACGGAGCTGTCGGCCAAGCACGTCAAAGCCGTCGAGCGAGCCCGTGCGCGCTGGCCATACCAGACGCCTTTCCCGAAGGGCTCGGCCTTCGAGGTGCTGGTGCTCAGCCGCTGGGAACTCAGGGAGCTGCGCGTCGATCAGCCCTACGGCGATCGGTTCCCGATCTTTGACGCGCTGATCTGCCCGAGCGGCATGAGGGACTGGGCCGAGGCCTGTGTCGCCATTGTCGCGCTGCACGCGGTGCGACCGGCTTTGCCCGGCGGCTTCATCGGTGTCATGCCGACGCAGCGCGATGCCATGCTCGAGGTGGCGACGGCGGCAGTGCGCCGGCGGATCACGGAGAATCACCGCGTCGTGCTGATGGGCGACTTCAACACCACGCCGTGGTCGGCGAGCTTTCGCCGGGTGCTCGATGGCAGCGGCCTGCTCGACAGTGCCACGCAGCCGTCCGAGCGGCCGCATTGGACGCGACCGACCTGGTTCTCGAGCTGGCCCGGCCTGGGCCTGCCGATCGACCATATCCTGCTGTCGCCGACCTGGCGCATCCACGAGCGTCGCCTGGGGCCGTTCTTCGGCTCCGATCATCGACCGCTGGTGATCGAGCTCAGCCCAATTGGCCGCAATGGGTGACGTGGCGGCAGGCCCGGTGGCGGTCTATATCCAAGGCATGAGTGGGGAGACCGACCCGTCCGGCACGGCGCCGTTCGGCCTGCGCGACGTGCCTGTCGCGGACAAGGCCGGTCTGGTGCGTCAGGTCTTCGACAGCGTGGCGCGCCGCTACGACCTGATGAACGACCTGATGTCGTTCGGCGTGCACCGGCTCTGGAAGGACACCCTGGTCGACCGGCTGGCGCCGCGCCCCGGCATGCGTTTGATCGATGTCGCCGGCGGCACGGGCGATGTCGCCTTCCGCATCGCCGGCCGGCTGGGCAGCGCCACCGACATCACCATCTGCGATATCAACGCCACCATGCTGGGCGTTGGCCGCGATCGCGCCATCGACCGCAACCTGCTGCACGGGCTGACCTGGGTGACGGGCGATGCCGAGACGTTGCCGTTCCCGGACCGCAGCTTCGACGCCTATACGATCGCCTTCGGCCTGCGCAACGTCACACGCATGGAGCAGGCCTTGCGCGAGGCACGGCGCGTGCTGCGTCCCGGCGGGCGCTTCCTCTGCCTGGAGTTCAGCCGGGTCAGCCTGCCGGCGCTGGCGGCGATCTACGAGCGCTATTCCGCGACCATGCTGCCGACGATCGGCGGCCTCGTCGCCGGCGACCGCGAATCCTATCGCTACCTGCACGAAAGCATTCAGCGCCATCCGCCGCAGCGCGAGCTGGCGGCGATGATGGAGCGCGCCGGGCTGGCGCAGGTGGGCTGGCGCGACCTGTCGGGCGGCATCGTGGCGCTGCACGGCGGCTGGCGCGTGTGAGCGGGCGCTGAATGCTGCGACCGCTGCGCCATTCGCTGCGTCTCGCACGCCTCGCCTATACCTTGGCGCGCCACGATGCTTTGTTTCCGCTCGAGGTCGTGGGCGTTGTGCCCAGCGTGGTGGCGGTGGCGCGTCTGGTGCGCCGCCGCGGCGATGTGCGCCGGCCGGGCGAACGTCTCGCGGCGGCACTGTCGGAGATGGGGCCGAGCTTCATCAAGTTCGGCCAGGCGCTGTCGACGCGCGCCGATCTGTTGAGCGAACAGGTCGCGCTCGATCTCGGCCGGCTGGCCGATCATCTGCCGCCGTTCTCTGGCGAGGCCGCGCGCCGCACGATCGAGCTCGAATTGGGCAAACCGGTGAGCATGCTCTTCGCCCGCTTCGACGATGAGCCGATCGCCGCCGCCTCGATCGCCCAGGTGCACTTCGCCGAGACCATTTCCGGCGACAAGGTCGCGGTGAAGGTGCTGCGGCCGGGCATCGAGGCCGCCTTCGCACGCGATCTCGACCTTTTCTATTGGCTGGCCGAGCTGGTCGAGGTGGCGCGTCCGCAATTTCGTCGCCTGAAGCCGACCGAAACGGTACGCGCCTTCGCCGAAGTGACGCGCACCGAGATGGATTTGCGTATGGAGGCGGCGGCGGCGGAGGAACTGGGCGAGAATTTCGTCGACGATCCGGGCTATCGCACGCCGCGCGTCTATTGGGACCTCTCGGCGCAGCGTGTGATGACCATGGAGCGCATCGAGGGCATTCCGATCGGCGAGCGCGAGCGGCTGATCGCCGCCGGCCACGACGTCAACGCGGTGCTGCGCAAGAGCGCCGAAGCCTTTTTCTACCAGGTGTTCCGCGACGGCTTCTTCCACGGCGACATGCACGGCGGCAACGCCTTCGTCGAGCCCAGTGGCACCGTCGTGCCGGTCGATTTCGGCATCATGGGCCGCGTCGACTCGGACACGCGCGGCTATTTGGCCGAGCTGCTGATCGCCTTCCTGCGCCGCGATTATCGCGCCGTGGCCGAGGTGCAGTTCCGCGCCGGTTTCGTGCCGCTGGACCAGTCGGTCGAGCTCTTCGCCCAGGCCTGCCGCTCGATCGGCGAGCCGATCTTCGGCAAGCCCTCCAACGAGATCTCGATCGGCCGCCTGCTGGCGCAGCTGCTGCGCGTCACCGAGCGCTTCGAGATGGCCGCCCAGCCGCAGCTGTTGTTGCTGCAGAAGACCATGCTGATGGCCGAAGGCATGGGCACCAAGCTCAATCCCACGGTCAATATCTGGGAGCTGGCGGGGCCGCTGATCGAGGACTGGATGCGCCGTCACTTCGGCCCGCGCGCGCGCCTTGAGCGCGCCGTCGAGGAGACGCTGGAGGGTGTGCGCCGCGTGCCGCGGCTGGTACAGACGCTCGAGCAGCTGGCCGAGCGCGAGCGCCGGCGCGGCGAGATCGAGACTGTACGCCAGCGTACCGGCATATCGCGCTGGAGCACCCTGCGCCCGACCTGGAGCGGCGCGCTTGCTGCCTTGGCGTTGCTGGCGGCGGCACTGGCGTGGTGGCGCTGAGCAGTCCATCCATTCTGGACCGTTCATCGATTCCGTTCGGTGCGGTAGCGCTCTATCTTCCGCTCATGAGTTCAGCGTCATTCAGTCGGTCCCTCCCCGGTCCGGCTCGAATGCTGGAGTTTAGATCCCCGTTTCTCCGTCTTCTGATTTGTCTCCCCAATTCGACCTATCGCCCGTCGGCCCCTGCTGGCGGGCGTTTTTTTCCCGGGAGACAGTAGAAACGCTGTACCGGCTGCAGGCTTCGTGCATATTCCGTTTGCGTCGTAAGTCGGAGTCGGGATGGGAGTGATGGACCGCATGCGCGTTCTCGTCGTCGACGACGAACCCGACATCGTCCGTGAGCTGGCGGTGCTGCTGCGCCGTCGCGGCTTCGCGGTGAACACGGCCGAGTCCGTGTCAGGCGCGCGCAAGGTGCTGGCCGACGGGCCGCTGCCGCATGCCATCGTGTCGGATGTCCGCATGCTCGACGGCAGCGGATTGGAGCTGCTCGACGACGATCTGGGCGAGACGCCGCCCTGCATTATCTATGTCAGCGGCCACCTCGACGGCGCCGAAGCCAAGGCCGTGGTCAAGCGCGGCGCGCTGGCCGTGCTGCCCAAGCCGGTCGATACCCGCCGCCTGGTGGGCCTGCTGCGCGAGCATGGCACCCGCGCCCAGCGCAGAATTAACGAAGCGAATGTCGAGCCCAGCGCGGTAAAGTAGCCGCCGGAGGACTCGTCCATGGAACTGATACCGCTGGGTCCCGGCTTCGGCGTCGAGGTGCGGGGTGTCAACCTGATCGACGTGGCGTCGAACGGCGCGGCCTACGAGGCCGTGCGCGCGGCCTTCGAGGAGCACTCGGTGCTGCTGTTCCGTGACCAACGGATCAGCGACGACGTGCAGGTCGCCTATTCGCGCGCCTTCGGACCACTGGAGCTGTCGAAGGTCGGCTCGCTGGGCTACGGCTCGTTCTACGGCGTGCTGCGCAACTTCGATGCCGACGGCAAGATCGTGCCCGACGACCACAAGGAGGCTTTGCGTGCCCGTGCCAACCAGCTCTGGCACACCGACAGCTCGTTCAAGCGCTCGCCGGCGCTCGCTTCGGTCCTGTCGGCACGGACCATTCCCAATCGCGGCGGCGAGACTCAGTTCACCTCGACACGGCTGGCCTGGGAACGCCTGCCGCCCGCTCGGCAGGCGAAGCTGAAAGACCTCACGGTTTGGCACAGCTACGCCAATTCGCGCGATCAGATCTCGCCCAGGCTGATGTCGCAGGCCGAGCGCGATGCGCTGCCGCCGGTCGACTGGCGCATGACCTGGCACAATCCGGTCAACGGCCGCACCTCGCTCTACATCGCCTCACACGCCGGTGCGATCCAAAGCATGGGCGACAACGAGGCCAAGGCGCTGCTCAGTGAGCTGATCGAGGACGCCACACGCGAGGAATACACCTACCTGCATACCTGGCGACCAGGCGACGTGGTGATGTGGGACAACCGCGCCACCATGCATCGCGGCCGGCCGTGGCCCGGCGACCAGATCAGACACATGGTGCGCACGACGATCTCGGCGGTGGACAGGGATGGCGTGCCGCACGTCCTGCCGATGGCCGCCTGACGCGCGGTGTCCGCGCGCTATCGTACGGTGAGATGAGGGGACTGTGACCCTTGCGGATCGCCAATTCCCTCCTTAATCAGGGTGGAATTGGTCTGGCGGCGAACTGAGCGGAGGGACTCGGCGACCCATGCTGACCGGCAAGCGTATCCTGCTGATCCTCAGCGGCGGCATCGCCGCGTTCAAATGCCATGACCTGATCCGCCGCCTGCGCGAGCGTGGCGCCTCGGTGCGCTGCGTCATGACGCCGGCCGCGACGAAGTTCGTCACCGCGCTGTCGCTGCAGGCGCTGAGCGAGGACAAGGTCTACAGCGACCTGTTCTCGCTCACCGACGAAAGCGAGATGGGTCACATCGAGCTGTCGCGCGAGGCCGACCTCCTCGTTGTAGCGCCGGCCAGCGCCAATATTCTGGCGCGCATGGCCCAGGGCCTGGCCGACGATCTGGCCACGACGGTGCTGCTGGCTACCGACAAGGCGGTGCTGGTGGCGCCGGCGATGAACGTGCGGATGTGGCTGCATCCGGCGACCCAGGCCAATGTCGAGACCTTGCGCGCGCGCGGCGCCGCCTTCATCGGCCCGAACGAGGGCGCGATGGCCTGCAACGAGTACGGCCCGGGCCGCATGTCCGAGCCGCTGGAGATCGTCGCTGCCATCGAGGCCTATTTCATGGGCCGCCTGCCGGCATCCGAGCCGCCGTCCCTGATCTCCGGACCCTCGGTGATCCGCATGGCACCGGAGACCATGGGCGGCGCCATCGCCCATCGGCCACTGGTGGGCCGGCGCGCCATCGTCACCTCGGGGCCGACGCGCGAGGCGATCGACCCGGTGCGCTATATCTCGAACCATTCCTCCGGCAAGCAGGGCCACGCCATCGCCGGCGCCCTGGCTGCGCTGGGTGCAGAGGTCACGCTGGTCACCGGGCCGGTCAGTGTCGCCGATCCGGCCGGGGTGAAGATCGTGCGGGTCGACTCGGCCGACGACATGCTGGCCGCCTGCCGCGCCGCCCTGCCGGCCGATATCGCAATCTGCGCCGCCGCCGTCGCTGACTGGAAGGTGCGCAACGCCGCCCGCGGCAAGCTGAAGAAGGTTCCAGGCGCTGCGCCGCCGGCGCTGGAGCTGGTGCCCAACCCGGACATCCTGGCGACCTTGTCGGCGTCAGGCCCGCAACGGCCGGCGCTGGTGGTGGGCTTCGCGGCCGAGACGGAGAACGTGGTCGCCAACGCGCTGGCCAAGCGCGAGCGCAAAGGTTGCGACTGGATCGTGGCCAATGATGTGTCGCCGGCGACCGGAACTTTCGGCGGCGATCGCAATACCGTGCATCTTGTGACGATCTCAGGCGTTGAAGCGTGGCCCACACTGGCGAAAGACGCCGTGGCGGAAGAACTCGCGCGCCGGGTTGTCCGTCATTTCGACAAGGGCGGTGCAGCGGCCGCTTCGTGACGGCTGAAATGGAGTTGGGGCATGGCAAACGGGGATCTGGGCGCGACGGCGGAGGTCGATGTGCGCATCGCGGTAACGCGTCTGCCCCATGCGGCCGACCTGCCCTTGCCTGCCTATGCCACCGACCAGGCCGCCGGCATGGACCTGCTGGCCGCCGTGACCGCCGATCTCGTGCTGCCCTCGCTCGGCCGGGCCATCGTGCCCACCGGCCTGACCATCGCCCTGCCGGCGGGCTGGGAGGCGCAAGTGCGCCCGCGCTCCGGTCTGGCGGCCAAGAACGGCGTCACCGTCGCCAATGCGCCGGGCACCGTCGATGCCGATTACCGCGGCGAGGTGGGCGTGATCCTGGTCAATCTCAGCCCGGAGCCCTTCACCATCACCCGCGGCATGCGCATCGCCCAGATGGTGATCGCGCGCCACGCCCGCGCGGCCTGGGACGAGGTCGAAGCACTGCCCACGAGTGCGCGCGGTGCCGGTGGCTTCGGCTCGACCGGGCTGAAGGGCTGAGGGGCCTCGCGGTGCCGCGCCTCAGCAAGAAGACCATGTTCGCCATCGAGGCGGTGCTCGACGTTGCCTTCAACGCCGGTGAGGCGCCGGTGCGCAGCGGCGACATCACGCGGCGGCAGAAGATCCCCAAGCGCTATCTCGAGCAGGTCCTGCAGCACCTGGTGCGCGCCGGTATCCTCGCTGGCAAGCGCGGCCCGCGTGGTGGCTACAAGCTGGGACGCGAGCGCCGGCTGATAACCCTGGGTGAGATCATCCGCGTGGTGCGAACGCTTGAGGCGGAGACCGAGCCGGACGAGGATACGGGTTCGGCGCTGGCGCACGAGGTGGTGTGGCCGACCTGGCATCGCCTGCGCGAGGAGCTGATGAGCAAGCTCGACGCCATCACCATCGAGGACCTCTGCCGCGACGCGCGCGAGCGCGGTGTGCAGAGCGATCCCGGCGAACGGCTGGAGTTCCATATATGAGCGACATCCCCAGCGTCACGCTGCCGTCGGGCGCGAAGATGCCGGCCTTCGGGCTCGGCACCTGGCGAATGGGCAATGAGCGCTCCCGACGCAAGCAGGAGACCGACGCCATCGCCCATGCCATCGACATCGGCTACCCGATGATCGATACGGCCGAGATGTACGGCGAGGGCGTTGCCGAAGAGGCGATCGCCGATGCGCTGCAGGGCCGCAAGCGCGATGCGATCTATCTTGTCAGCAAGGTCTATCCGCACAATGCCTCGAAGATGGGCACGGTCGCGGCCTGCGAGCACAGCCTCAAGCGGCTGAAGACCGACCGTATCGATCTGTATTTGCTGCACTGGCGCGGCCAGCATTCGTTCTCCGAGACGATCGAGGGCTTCGAGCGCCTGCGCCGCGACGGCAAGATCAAGGATTACGGCGTCAGCAATTTCGATCGTGACGATATGGAGGAATGGGCCGCGCTCGACGGCGGCCGCTGCGGCACCAACCAGGTGATGTACAATCTGGCGCGCCGCGGCATCGAGTTCGACCTGTTACCCTGGCAGCGCCAGCACAAGATCCCCGTCATGGCCTATTCACCGCTCGACCAGGGGCCGCTGCTGCGCCACGCCACCCTGAAGGCGATCGCCGAGCGCCACGGCGCCACGCCGGCGCAGATCGCGCTGGCCTGGCTGCTGCAGCAGGAAGGCATGGTGGCGATCCCGAAATCCGCCGACCGTTCGCGCGTCAGCGAGAATCTCGGCGCGCTGAAGGTCAAGCTCAGCGACGCCGATCTTGCCGAACTCGACCGCGCCTTTCCGCCGCCCCGGCGCAAGACCTCGCTGGCGATGAGCTAAGCGTAAGGGTCGGCGATTCCCATCGCCGCCAGCAGCCGCGTTTCCAGCCGTTCCATGCGCCGTGCCTGCCGCTCGCCCTGCTCGTGGTCGTAGCCCAGCAGGTGCAGCGTGCCGTGCATCACCAGATGCGTAAGGTGGTCGGCCGGTCGCTTGCCCTGTTCCCGCGCCTCGCGCAGCACAGTTTGGCGCGCCAGCACAATGTCGCCGAGAGACTGGCCGTCGCCTTTGGCTGCCGGGAATGACAGCACGTTGGTCGGCTTGTCGTAGCCGCGATAGGTGCGGTTGAGGCGCCGGACCGCGGCATCGTTGTCGAGCGCGATGGCGAGGGAAACGCGATCGGGTAACCGCGTGCCGCAGCCGTCGATCGCGGCCTCAGCCGCGCGTCGGCAGATCGCGCGCGCCGTGCGCAGCGACCCAAGCCAGCGCGGATCGAGAACCTCGACGTCGATGCTGGTACGCCGCGGCGGCGTCACGTCGTCGGCTGGCCGGCGGCGCGGCGGCGGTCACGCGCGTCGTAGGCGCGCACGATTCGGGCGACGAGATCGTGGCGTACCACGTCGCGGTCGCTGAAATTGACGAAGCGAACGCCTTCGACGCCGTTGACGGTATCGATCGCGTCGCGCAGGCCCGATGGCACGCCCGGCGGCAGATCGATCTGGCTGAGATCGCCGGTGATCACCATGCGCGAGCCCTCGCCCAGGCGGGTGAGGAACATCTTCATCTGCATCGCCGTGGTGTTCTGCGCCTCGTCGAGGATGACGAAGGCATGCGCCAGGGTCCGGCCGCGCATGAAGGCCAGCGGCGCCACCTCGATCTCGCCGGACTCCAGCCGCTTGTCGATCTGGTCGGCCGGCAGCATGTCGTGCAGCGCGTCGTAGAGCGGGCGCAGATAGGGATCGACCTTGTCCTTGAGATCGCCGGGCAGGAAACCCAGGCGCTCACCCGCCTCGACGGCGGGCCGCGACAGGATGATGCGCTCGACCGAGCCGGCCATGAGCATCGATACCGCCATCGCGACAGCGAGGTAGGTCTTGCCGGTGCCCGCCGGCCCCAGTCCGAAGACGAGATCGCGGTCGCGGATCGCTTCGAGGTAGTCGCGCTGCGTGGGTGTGCGCGGCTGGATCACGCGGCGGCGCGTGCGGATGGTCACGGCCTCGCCGCTCGCGGTGCCGCCACCGACCTGGGCGAAGCGCACGGCGGCATCGACGTCACCGGCTTCGACCGTCTGGCCGCGGCGCAGGCGCTCATAGAGCGCATTGATGACGGCACCGGCCTGGGCGACCGAGTCGCTGCCGCCGGCGATGGCGATCTGGTTGCCCCGGCTGTCGATACGCACACCCAGCAGCTGCTCGACGCGCACGAGATTGCGGTCATGCTGGCCGACCAGGCTCTGCAGCAGCGCGTTGTCGTCGAAGGTCATGCGGCGCACGTCGTTGGCGCGCGTGGCGGTATCGTCACTCACGCCGCGACTCCGAGCTCGGTGACCACATCGCCAGCCAGGCTGTTGGGGTGACCGCTGGCAATGCGCACTTCGACCAGCTGGCCGATCAATCGCTCCGGCGCCTGCGCATGCACCGACTGCAGCCAGGGCGACTTGCCGATCAGCTGGCCCTCGCGCCGTCCGCGTTCCTGGAACAGCACCTCGACGGTGCGGCCCGCGGTGCGCTCGTTGAACGCCGTCTGCTGCGCGCGCAGCAGCGCCTGCAGCGCCGCCAGCCGCGCTTCCTTGACTGCTTCGGGAACCTGGTACGGCATCGCCGCCCCGGGCGTGCCCGGGCGCATGCTGTACTTGAACGAGAAGGCGGAGGTGAAACCGACCTCCTCGATCAGCCGCATGGTGTCGTCGAAATCGGCGTCGCTCTCGCCAGGGAAGCCGACGATGAAGTCGGACGACAGCGCGATGTCGGGCCGCGCGGCACGCAACTTCTCGACGATGCGAAGAAAGAGGTCGCGCTGATGCTGGCGGTTCATCGCCTCCAGCACGCGGTCAGACCCGGACTGCACCGGCAGGTGCAGGTAGGGCATCAGCACCGGCACGTCGCGATGTACGGCGATCAGATCGTCGTCCATGTCGCGCGGATGCGAGGTGGTGTAGCGCAGGCGGCGCACGCCATCGATCTCGGCCAGCGCGCGGATCAGGCGCGCGAGGTCCCAGGTCGAGCCATCCGGCGCCTCGCCGTGCCAGGCGTTGACGTTCTGGCCCAGCAGCGTGAGCTCGAGTGCGCCCGACGCGACCAGGCCGCGGGCCTCGGAAAGGATCGCGGCGGCCGGGCGCGAATACTCGGCACCGCGCGTGTAGGGCACGACGCAGAAGGTACAGAACTTGTCGCAACCCTCCTGGATCGACAGGAAGGCGGAGCCGCCGCTGACCGCCGTGGGCGCCGGCAGGAAATCGAACTTGGGCTCGGCCGGGAATTCTGTGTCGAGCACGCCGGCACCGCGGCCGCCGCGGCGGGCGCCGGCGGCGCGCTCGGCGCGGGCCACCATTTCAGGCAGGCGATGATAGGCCTGCGGGCCCACCACGATGTCGACCATCGGCGCACGGCGCAGGATCTCCGCGCCCTCGGCCTGCGCAACGCAGCCGGCGACGGCGACCACCAGATCGGTGCCTGATGCGCGCTTCTCCTCGCGCTGCAGGCGCAGGCGGCCGAGCTCGGAGAACACCTTCTCCGAGGCCTTCTCGCGGATATGGCAGGTGTTGAGCACCACCATATCGGCGTCGTCCTGCGTCTCGGTCAGCGCGTAACCGAGCGGCTGCAGCAGGTCGGCCATGCGCTGCGAATCGTAGACGTTCATCTGGCACCCGTAGGTGCGGATGAAGAGCTTACGGCGCGGCGCGGCCTGGTTCGGCTTGATGGTCTCGGTCATGCGTTCGGGTCGGGGCCGCGCTCGCACCGGCGGGTCGCGGTCGGCGCCTCCTTATCACCACGCGTGAGAGGCGTCGAGGGGGCCTACTCCGCCGCTTTGGCCAGGGCCTGCGCGGGCTCGCCGCGATTGATCGCCTGCAGGCCCTGGGAAACCGCACGGAAGCAATGGTCGCTGAGTTTCTTGCGATCGCCGAGCTGGGTGATGTCGGTCGGCTCGTGGAACTGGACCACCACGCTGCATTCGCCCAGCTTGCAGACGTTCCACAGGTGCCCGGCCATCTCCATGTCGCCGTACCAGGTGAAGTAGGGCCGCCAATAGCGGCCCAACGGAATGCCGTCGAGCCTGGTGTAGGCGATGGTGAAGGGCTGCACGCGCAGCGGCTTGCCGCCGGGCTTGATCTGCGCCACCGCGAAGAGGGCGCTGCGGAAGGGCAGCACGCGGGTGCCGTCGCTGCTGGTGCCCTCCGGAAAGAGGATCAGATTGTCGCCTGCATCGAGCCGGCCGATGATGCTGTCGCGACTCTCGCGCGTGGCGCTCGTGCGACGCTCGACGAAGACGGTGCGCTGCAGCTTGGCCAACACGTTGAAGAACGGCCAGGTCGCCACCTCGGCCTTGGCAACGAACGAGCCGGGGATGGTCCGGCCCAGCGTCTCGATGTCGAGATAGGAGACGTGGTTGCCGACAAAGAGCGTCGGCGCTTCGGTCGAACGCGTGCCGCGCACCTCGACCTTCAGGCCGAGAATGAGACAGACCAGGCGGTGGTAGTAGTAGGGAAGGTTGCGTGTCACCGGGCCGATGCGCAGCAGCACCGCCAGCGCCTGGACCGGGATCAGCGTCAAGGTCAGCAGCGCATAGGTGATGAGGCGGAAGGTGGCGCGGCCGGACGAGCCAAGCGACGGCGCGGCCTCGCGGAAGGCGCGATTTTCCGCCGAGATCGGTGATTTCATTCGGCGTCGCGCTGGGCGCGCTCGTAGTGCCGGAAGTACTTCTCCGTCACCAGGTCGGTCTTGACCACGACGCAGACATCGATGGTGTTGAACTGGGTGTCGATCACCGCGCCATCTCCGACGAAGCCGCCCAGCCGGAGGTAGCCCTTGATCAGCGGCGGCACCATGCGCTCGGCCAGCTTGGCATCGTAGTTGCCCGCCGGCAGCAGGTTCATGTCGACATAGCGCTCGGGCAGGGCACGGGCGCGCAGCTCGGGTGGCGCCAGGTGCTTCTGGTAGAGATAGGACAGCGGCAGCGCCAGGCGCTTCGGGTCGTTGCCGGGCAGGCTGGCGCAGCCGAACAACATCTCGATGTCGAAATGCGAGATGTAGGTGGCGATGCCGCGCCACAGCATGTTCATGGTCGCCCCGTTACGCGCCGAGGCATCGACGCAGGAACGGCCGACTTCCAGCACCTCGCCCGGCCAGTTCTCCAGCCGCGAGATGTCGTACTCCGCCGACGAATAGAACCGGCCATAGGCGGCCGCGGCGCTGCGCCGAATCAGCCGGTAGGTGCCGACGATCGAGGCCGCCCCGGTGCGGCGGCGGTCGACCACCAGCAGGTGATCGCACAGCGCGTCGAAATCGTCCAAGTCGCGCCGCTGTGCTTCCATCTCGGGCGTCGGCTTGGCCGCCATTTCCTCGTAGAAGACGCGGTAGCGCAGCGCCTGTGCGGCGTCGAGATCGGCCTCGTCACGCGCCAAGCGAACCTCGAGGTCGCCGGCGACGATCGGGGGTAGGCTGCTGTCGAACCGACGGGGCGTGGGGCTCCGATCGATGGCGGCGCTGCTCATGCGGCCATTATCGGTCGGTGTGGGCGAGCGTCCACCGATTTTTATCGACCCGGGGCCTTCTTGCCGTCCGCATCCTCGGCGTCGGCAGGGACGGCATAGAGCTCGAGGCGGTGGTCGACCAGGCGATAGCCCAGCTTGCGCGCGATGGCGCGCTGCAGCTCCTCGATCTCCTCGTTGTTGAACTCGACCACTTTGCCGGAATGCAGGTCGATGAGGTGGTCGTGGTGCGCGTGGGTCGCTTCCTCGTAGCGCGAGCGGCCGTCGCGGAAATCGTGACGCTCGAGGATCGACGCCTCCTCGAACAGGCGTACGGTGCGATACACGGTGGCGATCGAGATGCGCGGATCGATGGCGGTGGCGCGCTTATGCACAGCCTCGACGTCGGGGTGATCGTGCGCCTCCGACAGCACGCGCGCGATCACCCGGCGCTGCTCGGTCATCTTCAGGCCCTTGTCGATGCAGCGCTGCTCGAGGCGCGATTTGGCTGTGGTCGACACGGTGACGCTCCGAAGTGGCTGGCGGGTCCAGTCCTCGGTCCCTCTATACAGCGTTCAGCCTGTGCGTCGCCACCCGACTTGTGGCGCCTGAGAGGCGTTCGCGTCTTTGTCCCCGGCGAACCTCAGGACCTGCCGTTGCGCGCGACGCGCGCGCGCATGCGCTTGGTGCCGAGCCCGACTTTCTTGGCGAGCGCGCTGCGCACCTTGGAATAGCTCGGTGCAACCATCGGGTAGTCAGCCTGCAATCCCCACTTGGCGCGATACTGGTCAGGAGTCATGCCATAAGCGCTCATCAGGTGGCGCTTCAGCATCTTGTGCTTGGAGCCGTCCTCGAGACAGACGAGGTAATCCTTGGTGATGGACTTCTTGACCGGCACGGCCGGATCGCGCTTCACCCCGATGGACGGGGCACCGCCCTGCACGCCGTTGAGCGTGGCGAAAACCTGCTCGATCAACTTCGGCACGTCGCCGATCGACACGGAATTATTTGACAGGTGCGCTGAAACGATCTGCGAAGTCAGCGCAAGAAGATCGGCCGAGGCCCCGGTATTTTCCGCCATCTTGTCCTTCACCATGATTTGCCCCAACTGGAGGCCAAGCCCCTATAGTCTGGTATTTCACCAGGATCAATCGGACTAATGACGAACTAATGGCAAATTGACGATGCAGATCGACAATGTGACAGAGATCGACATCACGGCGGACGTGTGTCCCATGACTTTCGTTCGCGTGAAGCTGGCGCTGGAGCGCATGGCGCCTGACGCAACGCTGATCGTGCGCCTCAACGATGGCGAGCCGCTGCGCAATGTGCCGCGCTCGGCGCGTGGCGAAGGCTATCGCGTCGAGGAACTCGGGCCCGAGTCTCCGGGCGGCCGCGTCCACCGTTTGCGCATCATGCGCCAGTGATTACTTGTGCGATAGCGTACGCCTCATGGTAAGCGCGGCAACACGCGATGCTGTTCCACGTGCGTAGTATGACGGGCGTGTGGCGATTGTCGTGAAACCCCAGCGCTCGTAGAAGCGGCGCGCCGGTTCATTGTCCTCGGCAACATCCAGAAAGAGGGATTGCGCGCCACGCGCCGCGCAATCCGCCATCGCCTGCTCCAGCAGCCGCGCGGCACCTCCGTGCCGACGGCTGTCGGGCACCACGCCGACGGTAAGGATCTCGGCTTCGTCGGCCGCGGCACGCAGCAAGATCAGGCCGCGCGCCCAGTCATGCACAGCGTCGATAAGCAGGTAACCGAAGCAGCCCGGCGTCGCAAGTAATGCTGAGAATTCGCTACCCGACCACGGCCGCTCCCATGTTTGCGGGAAGAACAGGCGATAGAGCGCCGCGGCATCGTCGCTGCGCGTCGTAGTCAGCGGCTCGGTCCGCCAATCCTGCCGTTGCAAGTCAGCCCTCGAGATCGGCAGTCGTGCGCGCGCCATCGGCGAGCGTCACGTCGGCGCCGCGCAGATAGAGCGGACGCGGTTGGCCATTGCGCGCCCAGCGCTCGATACCTGCGGCCAGGGCGTGCGTGGCGAGAAGGCCAGGATCGATCGACGATGACGACACGCCGAGTTCGGCGCGCGTACCAAGATCGCGCAGCTCGCCGGCCAGCCGCTGGGCGCCATCGCCGATGACAATCGCCCGGCGAACATCCAGACGCGCCGCCAGCATCTGGGCCGTCGCGGCGAATGGCGCTGCATCGGGCAATTGCATGAAGTAATCGCCGCGGCCGGACTCGATGGCGACCACGATCACGCCGTCGGCATGGGCTCGATCAGCCGCCGCGACGCCCAGCAGCAGCGCATCGGTCGTCGCGATGCCGGCGATGGGAATGCGCAAGGTCATCGCCAGGCCGCGTGCCATGGCGACGCCGATACGCACGCCGGTGAAGCTGCCGGGCCCGATCGTGACGGCGAGCAGGTCGAGGTCCGAGGGGCGCCAAGCCCTGTCCTGCAAGGCTTTCTCGATCATCGGCGTGAGCATCG
>JAFAZJ010000298.1 GCA_019239835.1 Alphaproteobacteria bacterium
CAAGCGACCGCGCGCCAAGGACATGGGTGAGTTCCGCATCTATGCCCGCCAGCTCGCGCAACGCCTGTCGCGCCGGCCCAAGGTCGCCAACGCGCCACAGGCCGTCGCCGACGTGCGCTACGGCACGCTCGACGAGGCGAAGGCCGAAGCCGAGATGATGCAGGCGGCGCTCAAGGCGCAGAAGACGCAGCCGCTCGAGACCTTCATGACCGCGCCCTCGCCCGGCATAATCGCCACGACGATGCTCAACGCGCACTACGACAGCCATGAGGCCTATGTCATGGCCTTGGCGCGCGAGCTGAAACGCGAGTACCGCTTCGTCGTCGACCAGGGATTCACGTTGCAGATCGACGCCCCAGACCTGGCAATGGAACGCACCATGCTGTTCCAGGACAAGTCGCTGGCCGAGTTCCTCGCCATCGTCGAGCTGCATGTCGCGGCGATCAACGTCGCGCTGGGCGACATCCCGCGCGAGAAGGTGCGGCTGCATTGCTGCTGGGGCAATTGGGAGGGCCCGCACATCCACGACGTGCCGCTCGCCGACATCCTGCCCCTGCTCTACGCCGCCAACGCCGGCGCGCTCAGCCTCGAATTCGCCAACCCGCGCCATGCGCACGAATACCCGGCGTTCAAACGCTACCCGCTGCCATCGCACATGACGCTGATGGCCGGCGTGCTCGACACCACCACCAACTTCGTCGAGCACCCCGAGCTGATTGCCAACCGCCTGTGCGAAGCCGCAGCCGCCACGGGCGATCGCGAGCGGGTGATCGCCAGCACCGATTGCGGCTTCGGCACGTTCGCTGGCTCGGCTTATGTGGCAGAAGACGTTGTCTGGGCCAAACTCGCGGCTGCTCGCGCAGGCGCGGATATCGCGACGAAGAGGCTGTGGGCCTGACGCCTACGACGTAGCGTTGACCAGGAAGTGGATTTGCGCGGCGGCCACCGGCCGTGAGCGGTCTTCCTGCCAGGCCTCGACCGAGACGTTGACCACGCGGCGGCCCTGCTTGGTCACGGTGGCCTTGGCGATCGTGTCGATCGGCCGGCCGGAGCGAAGGTAGTCGACGGTGATGTTGACGATCTTCGGCAAGGTCTCGTTGTCGAACTCCCACAGCAGGTGGAAGATCGCCGCCATCTCCATCAACGAGCCGATCGTGCCGCCGTGCAGCGCCGGCAGGTGCGTGTTGCCGATCAGGTCGGGCTTGTAGCGCATGCGGGTGAGCAACTCGCCGGTCGAGTTCTCCGGCGCCATGCCCATCCACTTCGCATACGGGATCGCCTCGCCCAGCGCCGCAAGGTCGCCCTCGTCGCGCGCCTTGCGCAGCCGATCGAGATAGTCGCTCACGACGCCGCCCCCTTCGCCAGGCGCGCGCCCAGGGTCTGCGCCTGCAGCACCGTGCCCTTGGTGCCCATCATGAAGGTGCCGGCCGACGAGGCGATGGGATCGGTGGGATCGCCGTGATGCGCCACTGCGCGGGTGAAGGCGACGTTGTTGGTGAGCTTGAAGCACTCCGCCTCGGCGATCACCGCCTGCCCCGGCGTCGCCGGCTTGATGTAGTCGATGCGCAGGTCCAGCGTCGCGAAGGGCGCCGGCTCGGTCAGCATGGTGGCTACCGCCATGCCGCTGCAGCCATCGATCATCGTCGTCAGCGCGCCGCCGAACAGCACACCAGTCTCGGGGTTGCCCACGAGATGCGGCTGCCACTCCAGCTTCATGGTTGCGAAGCCGCGGCGCACGCCGATGACCTGCAGGCCAAGCGCCTTGTTCTGCGGGATGGTGTCGGAGAACCATTCCTGGAACACAGCCAAACTCAATTCATCGGCCATCGCGTGGCTCCCTACAGGCCCATCTGCCGCGCCGCGAGATCCTTCATGATCTCCAGCGAGCCGCCGCCGATGGTCATCACCTTGGTCTCGCGGTAGATGCGCTCGACCTTCGAGCCGCGCAGGTAGCCGGCGCCGCCAAAAATCTGCATGGCCTCGTTGGCGACGTATTCCAACGTCGTCGTGGCGAGGTTCTTCAACATGCAGATCTCGGCCACCGGCCGGTCGCCCTGATGCACGCGCCAGGCCAGCATCTCGAGATTGGCTTTCACCGCGTTCACCTTCATCGCCATGTCGACGATCTTGTGGCGGATCACCTGGTTGGCGATCAGCGGCTTGCCGAAGGTGTGGCGTTCGCGGGCGTAGACGATCGCCTCGTCGAGGCAGACGCGCGCGAAGCTGTAGGCTCCCGCCGCCAGGCCGATGCGCTCCTGGTTGAAGTTCAGCATGATCCCGATGAAACCGCGATTCTCCTCGCCGATCAGGTTTTCGACTGGAACCCTGCAGTCGTCGAAGAAAAGTTGCGCCGTGTCCGACGCCCACCAGCCCATCTTGCGCAATTTCGTGCGCGAGAAGCCGGGCCGGTCGCGCTCGATCAGCAGCAGCGAGACGCCCGACGCACCCGGACCGCCGGTGCGCACCGCCACGGTGTAGTAGTCGGCGCGGAAGCCCGAGGTGATGAACATCTTCTGGCCGTTGACGACAAAGTGATCGCCCTCGCGCCGTGCCGTGGTCTTCAGATTGGCGACGTCGGAACCGCCGCTGGGCTCGGTGATGGCCAGCGCGCTGATCTTCTCGCCGCTCAGGATCCGCGGCAGCACCTCGCGCTTCATCCACTCCGGCCCCAGCGCGGCGATCGGCGGCGCGCCGATGGAATGGCTCATCAGCGAGGCGTTGACGCCGCCGCTGCCGGCCTTGGCAAGCTCCTCACTGACAATGATGCGGAAGAACGGGTCGGTCGGCACGCCGCCGAATTCCTCGGGGTAGCCAAGCTGCAGCAGGCCGATCGCCGAGGCCTTGCGGTAGAGCTCGCGCGGGAACTCGCCGGCCTCGTCCCATTCGTCGACATACGGCGCGATTTCCTTGGCCACGAAGCGGCGCAGGGTGTCGCGGAAGGCCTCGTGATCGGCGGTATAGAACGGGCTGGCCGGCGCAGCCGTCGGCGGAACCGTTGCCCGCGTCGCGGTGCTCATGGTCGAATCTCGTCTCCCGATATCGCCCTCTTCATAAACGGATTCATCAAAGCCTGTCTCGCTCGGCGAGACCGGCGGCGTCCGGCGCCTTTACAGCGCGGGACGACTCCGATATTGGCGATGCAGTGATGGCGGCGCGAGATCGCCCACGGGAGGACACAAGCTGGTCACGTTTCTGCAGTTGCTGCTGAACGGAGTCGCGGTCGGCTGTATTTATGGCTTGGTCGCGCTCGGGTTCGTGCTGATCTACAAGGCCACCGAGCTGGTCAACTTCGCCCAGGGCGACCTGCTGATGCTGGGCGCCTTCGTCGCCTACATGGCGATCGTCTGGTGGGGCTGGGACTACTGGTACGGCTTCCTGCTGGGCATCGTGATCGTCGCCGGCTTCGGCGCGGTGCTCGACCGCACGATCCTGCGCAAGGTGATCGGCCAGCCGCAATTCGCCGTGGTCATGCTGACCATCGGCCTGGGTGCGATGTTCCGCACCTTCGCCAGCGTGACCTGGGGCTCCGAGCTCTACACCCTGCCGACGCCGTTCGGCGGCACGACGGTGATCTGGGGCGTCACGCTCAGCGACCAGTACCTGTCGATCATCGTCGGCACTCTCGTGCTGTGCGGCACGCTGTACGCCTTCTTCAACTACACCCGCATCGGCATCGCCATGCAGGCGACGTCGCAGAATCAGCTGGCGGCCTACTACATGGGCATCCCGGTCAAGCTGATCTTCTCGCTGATCTGGGCGATCTCGGCGGCGACGGCGGCGATCGCCGGCGTGCTGCTGGCGCCGGTCACGCTGATCGACATCAACATGGGCCTGGCGGTGGCGCTCAAGGCGTTTGCCGCAGCCGTCCTGGGCGGCTTCGGCTCGATCCCCGGCGCGCTGATCGGCGGCATCATCATCGGGCTGATCGAGCTGTTCGCGGGGCGCTTCCTGCCCGACGGCTTCAAGGACGCGGCCCCCTACGTCGTGCTGCTGCTCATGCTCGCGGTCCGTCCGCAGGGCCTGTTCGGCACGCTCGGCCGCAAGAAAGTATAGGGCCGGCCGATGCGCTTTCCGTTCAAGACTTCCTACAACCAGGACATCGGCCTGTTCCGCGACCGCGTCGACATGGGCTGGTACGGCGTGCTCGGCGTGATCGTGCTGGCCCTGCCGCTGGTGATGTCGACCTACTACGTCTCGGAGATCAGCCTGGTGCTGATCTACGGTATCATCGGCGTCTCGATGATGGTGCTGGTCGGCTACACCGGCCTGGTATCGCTGGGCCATGCCTGCTTCCTCGGCATCGGCGCTTACGCCCACGGCTACTTCCTCAAGATCGGCATCCCCTGGATCCCCTC
>JAFAZJ010000062.1 GCA_019239835.1 Alphaproteobacteria bacterium
CATGGGGATGGTTGAACGCAGGGCGTCGGCGGAGTTCCAGGAGCGGCATTATCCGGGCCTCCTGAAGAAGATCCATGCGGCGGCGGGTTATCCGGTGCCGGTCGAGGTCAAGTGGGACACGCTGGCCCTCGACAAGGAGGCCGACAAGTACAACACGCACTGGCCGGACATGTACTTCGAGCCGCTGGTCGCGGGCCTTGGCCGCATCAACAAGGACGACATGGGCCGTGCCGCGATCAAGGAAGGCATCAAGAAGATCGTCATCCAGAATGAGAACAACAACAAGAGCCCGGACCGCTGGGCGGTGCTGAAGGACGGCGTGCTGACGCTCGACCACCTGCCGACGACCAACGTGCAGGATCGCGTGCTGCGCGGCGACAAGCTCGGCACCATGCTCGAGGCCAAGCTCTAGTCGATGGCCGATCTCAGCTTCGGCTTCCAGGCCGCGCCGGCGAGCGATGTGCGCAAGTCCGATCAGGCGCTCTATCGCGAGGTGATGGACGACTGCGCGCTGGGCCACCGGCTCGGCTACGACGCGGCCTGGCTGCTGGAGCATCACTTCAGCGACTACTACCCGACGCCCAGCCCGCTGCTCTTCATGGCGCATATCGCGGCGGCGTTCCCGGACCTGTCGCTGGGTACCTCGGTCCTCGTGCTGCCCTGGTACCACCCGGTGCGGCTGGCCGAGGAGATCGCCATGCTCAACAGCATGACGAACGGCACGCTGCACCTGGGCATCGGCCGTGGCACGGCGAAGATGGAGTACGACGCCTACAACATCGACATGAACGAGGCACGGGCTCGCTTCGCCGAGTGCTATCGCATTCTCGAGAAGGGCCTTAGCGGCGAGACGTTCACGCACGACGGCCGCTTCTGGAAGATCGACAAGCCGATCCGCCTGCGCCCTGAAGCGATCAACAAGCCGATCCATTTCTATGGCGCGATCGGCAGCCCGGCCAGTGCCGAGGTGATGGGCGAGCTCGGCGTCGCGCCGATCTGCCTCTCGACCTTCCCCGACAAGCTGCTGACCCGCATCCTCGAGCGCTGGCGGGCCAAGGCGGGCGCCAAGGCCAACGACGCCATCCTGCCGATCTCGGTGAAGATGTTCATCGCCGACACCGACGCGGAGGCGCGGCAGCTCGGCCGGCAATTCTACCCGCCGTACTTCGAGCTGCAGTGCAATCACTACGAGTCCGACGCCAATCCGTGGGCCGATATCCCGGAGTACCAGGATTTCAGCCGCATGTTCGCCAATTTGCGCAAGCTCACTGACCCGAACGAGCTCGGACCGTTCCTCGACTCCAACCTCGTGGGCAGCGTCGAGACCATCTGCAAGCGCATCGATCAGCTCGCGGCGCTCGGCTTCAACTACTTCATGGTCTCCTGCGCCACGCCCGGCACGCCGATCGCGCTGCGCCAGAAGATGATGACCCGCTTCGCCGAGGAGGTCTGCCCGCGCTATTCCCCCGCCATGCGCCGCAAGCGCGCCGCCTGATAGCGCCGGCTTACTTGTCCTTCATCACCACCGTCGGCCAGCACAGGATCACGTTCGGCGACGCCTTGATGTAGAAATCGGCGTTGCGCTCGACGAATTGCCCGGTGCGCTGGCCGTCCCTGCCGGGGTAGGGGTAATACGGCTCCATCGCAAAGAGGTCGCGATTCACCTGCCCGAACAGCACGTTCATGTGCGTGCCGCCGAGATCGGCGTGATTGAAGGCGATGATGACCGGCTTGTCGCCCAATGGCAGGCCGCGGAATCGGTACTGATCGGTCTTGAACACGCCGGCCGAGATCTTCAGGCGGGCATCCTTCGAGAACACGTCGATGAGATTTTGCGGGTCGAAGCCGCCGTCGTCGCTGGTGTACTTGTCGAATTCGGCGATCACCTTGTTCTGCGACCACGCCGGCCGGCCATCCGCCACCGCTTTCAGCCACCACGACAGGCAGGCAGCCCAGCACGACATGTTGTCGTTCTGCCCGACCGTGGGCGTGGCCTTGTAATTGTAGGTATCGACTGCGGGCATGGCGACCCCCCCGGCGCACGAGCCGATAACTCTGCCATGATGTCGAGCCGCTGGCTACGACCCGGCCCGGATCCCGGGGGGTGTGAAGGATTGTGAAGGATTATCCGGATATCGACGTCACGCGCGCGGACGGTCTATATGGAAAAATCCTTCACAATCCCTCACAGCACGGGTTCGTAACCAAGTCACTCAGAGCGATCGGTACGTCGTACGTTCGCGGCGAGACACGATGGGCACGATCTCCGGCTCGACGATGCCCTTGAAGTGCGCCGTCTCGAAATGAGCCTTGAAGGCGGCTGCGTCGGCGAAGGTTTCGTAGACCAGGAAGTCCGCCGGGTTGTCGACCGATTGGTGGATGCGGATCGACTTGAGACCGGGCTCGGACCGACGGCAGGCGGCGGCGAAGCGGCGGCCGATCTCGGCCAACGCCGCGGCTTGCCCCGGTTTCGCGGTCAGGACGACGGCGGAAAACAGCTCGTTGCCGGTGAGGGTGCTGTCGGACATGGCATGTCTCCTTGTAGCTGGCCCACCCATACAAGCGACGTGCCCGTCGATGCTTCGCCCGCTGCCGAAGTGTCCAGCGGTCAGCGAGCTGCCTTCTTTTCGGCATCCATGCGCTTGAGCTCGCGGCGCAGGATCTTGCCGGTGGTGGTGAGCGGCAGCGTGTCGAGGAACTCGACCTCGCGCGGATATTCGTGCGCCGCCAATCGAGTCTTGACGTACTCGGCGATGTCGCGCTTCAGCGCCGCGTCGCCGGTCACGCCAGGGCGCAGCTGCACGAACGCCTTGACGATCTCGGTGCGCACCGGATCGGGAATGCCGACGACGCCGGCCATCGCCACCGCGGGATGCTTGATCAGGCATTCCTCGATCTCGCCGGGACCGATGCGGTAGCCCCCTGACGTGATCACGTCGTCGTCGCGACTCTTGAAGAAGACGTAGCCTTCCTCGTCGATGCGCCCGAGATCGCCGGTCAGCAGCCAGTCGCCGGCGTACTTCTTCGCCGTGCCCTCGGGGTTCTTCCAGTACTCCAGCATCACCACGGGGTCGTGTCGCCAGCCGGCGATCTGGCCTTCCTCGCCCGGCGGCAGCACGTTGCCCTGGCTGTCGACGATCGCCACCTTGCGGCCGACCGCGGCGCGGCCGCACGAGCCGGGCTTGACCGGGAACCAGTTGGGCGAGTTCAGCAGCATCAGGTTCATCTCGGTCTGGCCGTAGCCTTCGGAGATGGTCGAGCCGAAGACGTCGCGGCCCCATTGCAGCAGCTCCTCGCCCATCGCCTCGCCGCCGGTGTAGACGCAGCGCACGCCGTAGTCCCAGCGCGCACGCGGCTTCTCGACGTTGCGCATCATCTTCAGCGCCGTCGGCGGAATGAACGCCACGCCGACGCTGTGCTTGGCGAGCATGTGGAAAGCCCGCTCGGGATCGAACTTGGCGAAGCGATGCGCCAGCACGGGCGTGCCGTACCACCACGCCGGGAACAGCGCGTCGTATAGCCCGGCGATCCACGCCCATTCCGCCGGCGTCCACATCACCTCGTTGCCCCGGGGCCAGAAATCCGCCCACTGGTTCACCGCCGTGATCACACCCAGCATCATGCGATGCGCATGCAGCGCGCCCTTGGGCTGGCCGGTCGTGCCCGAGGTGTAGACCAGCAGCGCCGGGTCCTCGGCATCGGTGTCGAGCGCCGGAAACGAATCCGAGGCCGCACCGACCAAGGTGTCGTAGTCGAAGAAATCGGCCGCATGCTTGCCGGCACCGATGACGATGATGGTCTTCAGGTCAGGCAACCGCTCACGCACCGCCAGCACCTTCGGCAACTGCGTCATGTCGGTGAGCAGCGCGCAGGCGCCGGCATCGGCGGCACGGAACTCGACGGCTTCCTCGCCGAACAAGGTGAACAGCGGCAAGGTGATCGCGCCCATGCGGTAGCAGGCGAGGTGGCCGATGGCGAGCTCGGCACTCTGCGACAGGAACACCGCGACGCGATCGCCCTTGGCAACACCGCGCGCCTTCAACGCATTGGCCAGCCGCGCACTGGCACGCGACAGCTCGCCGAACGTCCAGGTGCGCACCGAGCCATCGGCATTCTCGACGATCATGCCGAGCGAGGCCGGCGGATGGCGATCGCACACCGCGCGCGCGATGTTGTAGCGCGCCGGCCTGGGCCAACGGAAATCGGCCTGCGCCTGCTCGTAACTGCGGCCCGGCGGGATCATCACGGCTGGGTACTCATCTGCTGCGTTGCCTCACGTCGCCGACTGTAGCCCTACTTCCGGCGCGCGTCGCTGCGATGGATCACGCCCGCCGCCAGCAGCTCCTCCGGTGTCGGCGACCAGATCGTGTCGTTCGGCGTCTGGATCACGCGTCGGGCGAAATCGCTGCTGACCCTGGCCTGAAAGGTCAGGAATCGCTCCATCTGGCGATTGGCGTCGATCAGATCGGCGGGGCTCATCCCGGGAAAGCCGGCCTGGTGGAAGCCGAGACGGCCGTACGGGCCGAGGCTGCGTTGCACGCCACCCAGGAACATGATGGTGCAGGCCGAGTCGCATGTCTGTTCGACTCGGGTATTGAGCCGCCGGCTGCGGATCAGCTGGAAGATCTCGTAAGCCGGACCGATGCGTCCGCCCGGCCCTTCCATGACGATGGTCCGCACGGACGGATTCTGGTCCAGCATGCGCCGCACGTTGGAGGCGGCGTTGATACCCAGCGAGCCGTCGAGGGTCATCGTGTCGCTACCCTTGGCAACGATGATGTAGAGGTCGTCCATCGCCTGATCGCCGCGATAGATCGCCCACAGCTCCATGAACTGCGGCACCGCCTTGCTGTGCAGCGAGCCGGCCAGGACCAGCACGCCCAGAACCGCGCCGGCGATGGCCAGGCCGGCGGGGCGCGGGGCGCCGCCATTGCGTACGCTGCGCCGTGCCGCCACGACGATCAGCCAGAACTGCCACAGCGAGAACGCGAGGCCGATGACGCTGATCGCGGCGGGGATCGCGATATGGCCGACGGTGATCGGGCTGCCGGCCATCACACCGAAGGAGGCGACCCCGATGGCGACGATCATGCCCAGCACGGCCCACACCCCGCGATAGTAGGCGACGCGTCCCAGCGGCGCCGGCCCGTCGCGCCACAGCGGCACGCGCAGCCCCTCGGGCAGCAGGTGCGGCGCGGCCTGCGGTGCGTCGAGATGCTTGCGCATCCACACCGCCTCGCCGGCGCCGGAAATGACGACGCGATCGTAGAGGACGTAACCGAGCTTTTCGTACAGCGCGATGTTCTCGGCGAAGCGGGCGTTGGTGTAGAGCCGAATCTCGCTCACGCCGAGGTCCCTGGCCACACGCTCGGCGACGGCCATCAGCTGCGTCCCAAGACCGCGCCCCTGCGCCGTGGGCGCCACCGCCACGTTCTCGATCAGCAGATGGTCGGTTGCCGGGATCAGCTCGAGCGCGGCGTCGAGCCGGCCGGGCGCCTCGACCACGAACACCATGTGCTCGCGCACGGCCTTGTCGTAGTCGGCGGTCATCGGCTTGGGCTCGCGGCCAATCAGCGGCACCCATTTGGCGTAGGCCGCACGTACGAGGGAGCGCAGGGCGGGTGCATCGCCCGGAACGGCTCGGCGGGCGACCTGGGATGACGCACTGGACGACAAAGCGATTGTCCCTGCGCGGACGGGGTGCTTTCTCCGCCGCTTCTCGGCCTGTATGATGAGCAACTTTATTGCGGAGCGTCTATATCCATGGCCCCTGATGGCAGCGCCCGGCCGACCAAGAGCACCGAGGCCAAGCAGAAGCCGGTCCTGGTGAACTCCGTCTGCCCGCACGACTGCACCAGCACCTGCGCGCTGGAGGTCGAGCGGCTGGACGCGCACACCATCGGCCGCGTGCATGGTTCGCGCCGCAACAGCTACACGGCCGGCGTGATCTGCGAGAAGGTCGCGCGCTACGCCCAGCGCGTGCATCACCCCGATCGGCTGCAGTATCCGATGAAGCGGGTGGGGCCCAAGGGCTCCAGCCAGTTCAAGCGCATCTCCGGGGAGGAGGCGCGCGACACGGTGGCCGAGCAGTTCATCGCCAAGGCGGCGCAGCACGGCAGCGAGACGGTGTGGCCGTATTTCTATGCCGGCACCATGGGCCTGGTGCAACGCGACGGCATCAACCGGCTGCGCCACGTGATGAAGTACTCGCGCTGGTT
>JAFAZJ010000072.1 GCA_019239835.1 Alphaproteobacteria bacterium
CCACGCGCCGACGGCAAGCTGCCGACGACGCTGACGTTCCTCGAGATGCATGCGCGACCCGCGCGGGCAGCGGCGACCGAGCGACCCGCACCGAACGCCGAGATGCGCCTGGTGCGACCACCCGACCTGAAGCTCAACCGCTATCTCTACGACGCGGTCGGCCGCACCTGGCTATGGTACGAGCGCAAGCTGCAGCCCGACGAGCAGGTCCTCGCCTATCTCTCCGATCCCAAGGTCGAGATGTGGGTGCTGTACGAGGGCGAGACCGTCGCCGGCTATGCCGAGCTCGATTCGCGCAAATGGCCCGACGTCGAGCTGGCGTATTTCGGCATGCTGCCGGTGAGCATCGGCAAGGGCTACGGCCCGTGGATGCTCGATCGTCTCGCCGACATGGTCTGGGCGCGTGGACCGAAGCGCTACTGGGTCTACACCAACGTGCTCGACCATCCCAAGGCGCTGGACCGCTACGTGCGCTCGGGCTTCACGATCTACAAGCGCATGGACACGATGTACGACGATCCGCGCGTGCTGTGGCCCGACGAGTACCCACCCGACGCACAACCGCGTATCGCTTAGCAAACATCCGTCGCCCTGAGCGAAGCCGCGAAGCGGCGCAGTCGAAGGGCCTTGCGTCGACAACACCGGACCAGTTTGTTGACGCAAGGCCCTTCGACTTCGCTGCGCTCCGCTCAGGGCGACGGGGATGATCTCAGCCGTTGTAGAACGGCCGGCCTTCGTTCCGCAGCCACAGGCGTACCAGCAGCCGCTTGCGCTCGGCCTCGGGCCAGTCCTCGAAGCCGGTACGGCGATGGCCGATGCGGCGGTTGTCGATGAACTGGATCTCGCCGGGCCGGAAGTGGAAGTCGACGCCCATGCCGGGCGAGTTCATCACCTCTTCCAGCGCGGCGATCGCGGCGGCGCCGTCGGAGTCGAGCTCAGCCCCGGCAAGCTTGTAGCCATTGACCACCTGGAAGCGCGACAGGCGCGCGCGAAGGCGGCCGGCGTGATCCTCGAACATCGCGTGCCACGTCGTCATCGTATCGTCGGGCGCATGCTCGCGCTGGCGGTCAAAGTGGAACGGCTGGTAGAGGCGCGGCAGCAGATTGCCGTGACGCCGGCGCAGCTCGTTGTGGGCTGCGGCGAAGCTCACGATGTGGCTGAGGCCGCCTGCCTTCGCCGTGCGCATGCACAGCAGGCCGACATAGGCCGGCGAGCAATTGTTGTAGCTGTTGTCGGTGTGGAAGTTCTGCTCGGCGTTGGTCTGGTCGGGACGCACGCCGTTGCCCGGTGGCCGGCCGGTGTCGTGCACGTCGTAGATCATCGTGCCGTCCCATTTCTGGGCGACCGGCCGGGCGATCATCGAGCCGAGCAGCCAGTAGATCTTGCGTGCCGTCTCTCCGGACAGGCGCTCGATCGGCAGGCGATCTAGGATGGCAAAGCCGTGACCGTCCTCCAGCGTGTGCGACACGCGCGCCATCAGCGCCGACAAACGCGGTAGCTCGAAATCGGCCGGTCGTATCGCGGGCAGCGGCAGCGGGTTGGCTTCGAGTTCGGCGGCCAGGCGGTCGATCTCGGCCAGCGCCTCGGCCTCGATGCGCACGCGGCCGGGATCGGGGCCCAGCTCGGCGCCGCGCCAGGCGATCGGTCCGGTGATGTCGCGATCAATCATGGCCCCCATGTTGGGATACAAGATCGGCGCGGACAACATGGCTCGTGGACTGCCCGCCATGCGATAGTTGCCCCTGCGTAACGGAAAGCCGCGGGAGCCATGAGCAAGAAGGGCAAGTTCAGCAAGCCGGATACGATCCTCACCGTCGCGGGTCGCGACCCGGACAGTAATTTCGGCATCGTCAATCCGCCGGTCTATCACGCCTCGACCATCCTCTTTCCCACGGTCGCCAAGCTCAATCACCGCGTGCCCTTCGAGGGCGTCACCTACGGCCGCAACGGCACGCCGACGCAATTCGCATTGGAAGAAGCCTTCGCCGAGCTCGAGGGCGCTCATCGGTGCGTCGCCGTACAGTCCGGCCTCGCGGCGGTGACCGGCGGCGTCACCGGCTTCCTCAAGGCGGGCGACCACATGCTGGTCACCGACAGCGCCTACGGACCGACGCGGCGCTACGCCAACGCCTTCCTGCAGCGCTTCGGCGTCGAGACCACGTTCTATGACCCGCTGATCGGCGCGGGCATCGCGGGCCTGATGCGGCCCAACACCAAGGTGGTGTTCGTCGAGTCGCCCGGCTCGCAGACCTTCGAGGTGCAGGACATCCCGGCCATCGCCGAGGTCGCGCACAAGGCCGGCGCCACCGTTGTCATGGACAACACCTGGGCGACGCCGCTGTTCTTCCGCCCGTTCGACAAAGGCGTCGACGTCGTGGTGCACGCCGCGACCAAGTACGTTGTCGGCCACTCCGACGCGATGCTCGGCCTGATCAACTGCCGCGACCGCGCGACCTTCGAGACGGTGAAGAACAACTGCATGCTGCTGGGCTTCCACGCCGCCCCTGATGACGTCTATCTCGGCCTGCGGGGCTTACGCTCGATGGGCGTGCGCCTGCGCCAGCACGAGAAGAGCGGTCTCGACATCGCGCACTGGCTCAAGAGCCGGCCCGAGGTCGACAAGGTGCTGCATCCCGCCCTGCCCGACTGTCCCGGCCACGCCAGCTTCAAGCGCGATTTCAAGGGCTCGTCGGGCCTGTTCGCCTTCACGCTCAAGGGCGAATGGAGCGACGAGGCGGAGGCGCGCATGCTCGACGGCCTGGGCATCTTCGGCATGGGCTACAGCTGGGGCGGCTACGAGAGCCTGATGATTCCCGGCCATCCCGGCGCCTATCGCACCGCCGTGCCGTGGAACGACAAGGTCAGGGTCTACCGCGTGCATATCGGCCTGGAGGACGTCGAGGATCTGCGCCAGGACCTCGCAGAGGGCCTCGACCGGTTGAAGGCGAACGCCTGATGGCCCTCGCCGTCCGCATCGTCCGCGCCAGCCCCGACCAGCCCGACGTGCGCGCCGAGCTGGCGGAGTCCGACGCGTGGTATCGCGCCAATTATCCGGCCGACAGCATCCACACCATCGACCTCGAGCAGCTGAAAGCGCCCGGCGTCACGTTCTTCACCGCGCGCAACGCCGAGAAGGTCCTGCTCGGCTTCGGCGCCGTGGTCGAATGCGGCGACTACGCCGAGATCAAGCGCATGTATGTCAGCCCGAATGCGCGCGGCATGAAGGTCAGCCGCCGCATCCTCGAACGACTGGAAGCGCACGCGAAGTCGCGCGGCTTCAAGGTGGTGCGCCTGGAGACCGGCCCGCTGCAGCCCGAGGCGCTGGGCCTCTACCGCACGCACGGCTACCAGCCGATCCCGCATTTCGGCGATTACGATCCCAACGATCCGAACAGCCTGTGCTTCGAGAAGCGGCTGGACGTCTAGCGAAAGCGCGTGCCGGCCAGAATTTCTACGAGGTTGTCGGGATAGACGGTGACGGTGGTGCGCAGCAGGGCGTCGCGAGACCACCATCTGTGCTCGGTCATCAGCTTGACCTCGAGATCGGTCCAGCCAGCGCGCGACAACGTCGTGTCGGGCACTTCAATCAGGAAGAAGCGTTCCTCGGACACGACTGGCTCGCCACTGGTGGGGAGCGGGAAGACGAGTTCGCGCTGAAAGACGGGCGGATCGACGGCCGCGACCTTGATGCCGGTCTCCTCGAACAGCTCGCGGATGGCCGCCTGCTCGAAGGTCTCGCCCTCGTCCACGCCACCGCCGGGCGTTGCCCAAAAATTGCGACTGTGATCGGGGACGAAGCGGAACAGCAACAGATGACCGTCGCCGTTGAGGATCAACAGCCGGGCAGAATCGCGACGACGCATGTCAGGAGGGCCGGCAGCTCGCGCAGGTGCCGGCGACTTCCAGGGTGGTGTGGCGCGCGGCGAAGCCGTGGGCGTCGGCGGCCTTGGCGATCGCGGTGTTGAGGCGCTCGTCGTCGAGCTCCTCGGCGTTGCCGCATTGGGTGCAGATCAGGAAGAAGCCGCGATGGTGCTCGCCGGGATGGGCGCAGCCGACGAAGGCGTTGAGCGATTCGATGCGGTGCACCAGCTCGTGCTCGAGCAGGAAGTCGAGCGCGCGGTAGACCGTGGGCGGTGCCGAGCCGAGGCCTTCGGTGCGCAGGGTCTCGAGGATGGCGTAGGCGCCGACCGGCTTGTGGCTGGCCCAGACCAGCTCGAAGACGCGTCGGCGCAGATCGGTGAAGCGGATGCCGCGCTCGCCGCAGACGCGGTCGGCGACCGTGAGCGCGTCGGCGACGCACAGGCGATGATCGTGCGCGGGATCGGCTGGCGCCGGATGGCTGCGATGCGGGCGGGCTGTCGCCATGCGCTGGGTTATTTGGGCGGATCGAGCCGCAGCTTGCAGCCGCAGATCGGGCAGGCAACGACCGCGTCAGGGGCGCGCTGCAGCTTGTCGGCGCTCAGCAGCTTGCGCTGCAGGTCATCGAGCAATTGCTGGTGATAGGCCACCGGCCCGCAGGCCTGGTGGAAGGCGGCCTGCACTTCGGGATCGGCCTCGACCAGGGTGATGGCACCGGCACGGCGGGCCAAAAGCACTGTCGCGGCGGCACCCAAGAGCGCGCCACCGGCCCAGATCAGCGCCTGCCGGCGGCCGGCGTCGATCGCCTCCGTCCGTGCCGTCGCACCCTTCCTGGACCGTTGCATCGTCGGCTCCCGCATTGAGTTCCGCCCGCATCGCGACTATACGCGCCGCACGCCGGGCCAGCAAAGCCCGTCATGGAGGCTTTCTCGTGGCAGTCGCGCCCGCCATCTATCCACCGCAAGCCATCGCCGAGGCCTTGGCGGCGATCCATTTCGACGCCCAGGGCCTGGTCGCCTGCATCGCCCAGCAGCACGACACGGGCGAGGTGCTGATGATGGCGTGGATGAACCGCGAGTCGGTCACCGAGACCTTGAGCACCGGCCGCGTCTGCTACTGGTCGCGCTCGCGCGGCAAGCTCTGGCGCAAGGGCGAGGAATCTGGCCACGTCCAGACCCTGGTCGACCTGCGCATCGATTGCGACGGCGACACCCTGCTGGCGCTGGTCGAGCAGCGCGGCGTCGCCTGCCACACCGGCCGGCACAATTGCTTCTTCCGCGCCCTGCGTGAGGAGACGCTGTCGGAGATCGCGCCGGTCCTCGTGCCGCCGCAGGAAATGTACGGCCCGGGCTGACGCGCCATCCCCCCTCCTCTAAGATACCAAGCAATGAACCAACCCCTCTCGACGCCGCGCCGGCGTTTCGTGCTGGCCACCCTGCTGGCCGTCCCCGTCAGCGGCTGCACCTGGCCGGAATGGCTGTCCTTCGCGCAATCACGACCGGTGGCCAGCCGGCCCGAGCGGCTGATCCGCATGGTCAACCGCGAGGGCGTCGACAAGATGTTCGCTCCCGACGCGCTCAACGTGATGGGCCTCAACAACGGCACGCGCGACATCCCGGTGAAGCAGCTGGCGATGGACGACGCCAAGGGCCGCCACGTCGTCAGCGTCACCAACATCCGCGGCCGCGCCGAGGTGATCTTCCACCGCCGCGACGGCGACCTGCTGGTCTTCCACCTCACGAACTCGGCGCTGGTTCGCTCGGCAAGCGCCACCTATCCGCGCTACGGCAAGCCCACGCGCATGAACGAGGCTGCCGGCGACGCCGACTACCAGAAGCAGCTCGCCTTCTGGATGGAGCGCATCCCCGGGCGCTAGACTGGGCCCTCCCACCAGGGAGCGATTGATGCGTACGGTCCTCGTCCTCGCCTTGCTGGCGCTGCTCGGCGCCTGCCAGCCCAAGCCGCCGCCGAGCCCGGAGCTGGCCTATTGCGAGGAGATGTTCGCCACCTTCGATCGCTATCTCCAGCCGCGCGGCTTCGACGGCGACGAGCGGCGCGATTCGATGGCCGATCTGGCGATCGATCTGTGCCGCCGCGGCCGGCTCGCCGAAGGCATCCCGATCCTCGAGCACAAGCTGCGGCGCGCCAACTGGCCGCTGCCGCAGCGCTAACAACGGAGTCGACATGGCGTGGCGTAACCGGACCGGCAGCCCTTTCACCTGCGAGAAGACGGCGGTCTCCGCGAACCGCGGCATGGTGGTGACCAACCATCCGTTGGCCTCGGCGGCGGCGATCGAGATGCTGGCCGCCGGCGGTAACGCCATCGACGCCACGGTCGCGGCCCTGTTCACGCTCACCGTCGTCGAGCCGATGATGGTCGGTATCTTCGGCGGCGGCACCGCGGTGATCCACCTCGCCGACGGGCGCGAGCTCGTGCTCGATGGCCTGTCGACAGCGCCGGCCATCACAAGGCCCGATAGTTACAGGCCGATCTCCGACACCTGGCCCGACTACATGGAGGCCGAGGGCCGCGCCAACCGCGTGGGCCCGAAGGCGATCGCCGTGCCGGGCAACCTCAAGGCCTGGTGCGAGGTTGCCGCGCGCTTCGGCAAGCTCGGTCTGCCAGCCCTGATCGCACCGGCGATCCGTCACGCCGAGACGGGCTTCCGGCTGTCGCACTACCTCGCGACCTGCATCCAGGAGATCGAGCTCGACCTCGCGCTCGACAAGGAGATCGCCTCGGTCTTCCTGCCCGGCGGCAAGCCGCTGAAGGCCGGCGACCTGCTGGTGCAGCGCGACTACGCCAGGACCCTGCGCCAGATCGCCGAAGGCGGGCCCGACATCTTCCATGGCGGCGAGCTCGGTGCGCGATGTGCGCGCTATCTCGAATCGGTCGGCTCGTTCATCCGTCTGGACGATCTCACCAACTACAAGACGATCCAGCGCGAGCCGGTGCGCGGCACCTATCGCGGCCACGAGATCGTCGGCCCGGCGCCGCCCTGCTCAGGCGGCGTGCAGTCGGTGCAGATCCTCAACATCCTCGAAGCCTACGACGTCGGCGCCATGGGCTTCGGCACGCCCGAAACGCTGCATCTTCTGCTGGAGGCGCTGAAGATCGCCGCCGCCGACCGACGTGCGGTGACCGCCGATCCGGCTTTCGTCGACGTGCCGGTCGCACGCCTGACCTCGAAGCCCTACGCCGAGCTGCGCCGTCGCGAGATCGACCCGAAGCGCGCCGGCACGTTCGAGTCGCGCGTGCTGTCCACCGAATCGGCCAACACCACGCACGTCACGATCGCCGACGGTGACGGCAACATCATCACCTCGACGCAGACGCTCAACAGCCTGTTCGGCGCACGCATCATGATCCCCGGCACCGGGATCATCCCCAACAACTACATGTACCTGTTCGATCCGCATCCCGGCAACGCGCTGTCGCTGCGGCCCGGCAAGCGCATCACCTCAGGGATCACCGCACTGATCGTCAAGCGCGACGGCAAGCCGGTCTTCGCGCTCGGACTGCCTGGCGCGCACCGCATCCCGGCGACGGCGACACAGGCCGTGATCAACATGATCGACCACGGCATGAGCATCCAGGAAGCCGTCGAGGCACCGCGCATCTTCACCTGGGGCCAGGAAGCCGAGCTCGAGCGCGGCTTTCCCGAATCCGTGCGCAACGCCGTGGCCGCGCTGGGCCATCGCGTTGCACCCGTGGACCACGTCGCCGGCGGCATGTGCGCCATCGCCTTTGCATCGGATGGCACGATGACCGGCGCTGCGTGCTGGCGTGCCGACGGCGTACCTGTGGGCATCGGCGGCGGCGAGGCGCGTCACGGCACCTCGTTCTGGCCTGACCCGAGGCGCGGCAAGGTCTACTAGGCCGTGTACACCGCCGGCCGGCCCGCCCCGCAGCTCGCCGTGGTGGAGTAGTATCCCTCGACGACGGAAGTGCAGCGCAGCATGCAGGCCTGCCCTGCGGGCTTTTTTCCTGTCATTCGACCGCGCCATGCCGAATGATCGGCTTAACGACAATAAGCAAGAACGACTTGCCGGGATGAACGCCATCGCCGCGAAGGGCGGCCTCTTCACCATCAGTGGACGGCAGTGGCTCATCCTGCTGATGGTCCAGCTCGCCAACATGCTGTTCGGCATGACCATCACGCTCGCCAACCTTGTGCTGCCGCAGATGCGCGGCAACCTGTCGGCGACGCAGGAGGAGATCTCCTGGGTCATCACGCTCAACCTGGTCGCGACCGCCGTTGCCACGCCGACGACGGGCTGGTTGTCGAGCCGGCTGGGCTGGCGCAACCTGATGTTCTTCACGGTGCTGGGCTTCACCGTCACCTCGCTGCTGTGCGGTACCGCCAACAGCCTGGAGACCCTGATCCTCGCCCGCGTGGCGCAAGGCGCGTTTGGCGCCCCCATCATGCCGCTCGGCCAGGCCATCCTGCTCGCGACCTTCCCCAAGCATCTGCAGCCCATGGCGCTGGTGATGTGGGGCATCGGCGCGGTGTTCGGCCCGGTGCTCGGGCCCATCCTGGGCAGCATCGTCACGGAAGCCTACGACTGGCGCGCCGCCTTCTTCATGATCATCCCGCCCGGGATCTGCGCCCTGGTCTGCATCTGGTTCGCGCTCAGCGACCACACCGAGCGGGGGGCGGTGAAATTCGACTGGATCGGCTTCTTTGCGCTTTCCGTCGCGATGGCCGCTGCGCAGCTGATCCTGGACCGCGGCCACCGGCTGGACTGGTTCGACTCGACGGAAATCATGCTGTTCGCCTTCATAGGGGCGCTGGCGCTGTGGATCTTCGTCGTGCATTGCCTGACGGTGCCGGAGCCGTTCCTCGATCCGCGCCTGCTGCTCGATCGCAATTTCGCCATCGGCGTCCTGCTCGCCTTCATCATGGGTATGCTGAACTTCGTCAGCATCGTGCTGTTCCCGACCTTGTTCCACGACCTGCGCGGCTATCCCGACAATGCCATCGCCATGCTGATCGCCGCGCGCGGCGTGGGCAACTGGACGGCCTTCCTGTTCATCGCCCAGCTCACCCGCGTCGCCCCGCGCCTGGCCATCGTCGTCGGCATGGGGCTCCAGGCAGGGGCGGGATTCTGGATGGCACAGTTCGACATCAACCTCACCGACGCCGACGTGTTCCTGGGCAACTTCCTGCTCGGCCTCGGCCAGTCGATCGCCTTCACGCCGATGACAGTGATGGCCTTCTCGACCCTGCCGCCGCGGCAGGTCACCGAGGGTTCCGCCATCTTCACCTTGATGCGCAACTTCGGCTCCAGCCTGTTCATTTCCATCGCCGTGCTGACGGTGAGCCGCTCGACCGCGTCCAACTATTCGCGGATGACGGAATTGATCACGCCCTACAACAAGAACCTCGCGAATCTGCCGTCGCAATGGAATCTGGAAAGCCCCGTCGGCCTGCAGACCCTGTCAAACGAGATCCTCAGGCAGGCCACGATGATCGGTTACCTGAATGCCTTCTACCTGATGGCCTTCGTAGCACTTGCGGCGACGCCGCTTGCCGCCTTCATGAGCCGGATCCGGCGAGACCCGTGATGGAGTCGGGGGAGACGCGAGGGAGTACAGGCCCTAGGCCGCAGCGAGCGCGCTCTTGTAGTCGAAGTCGTAGCCGAAGCCGCGCGGACCGACGCGCTCGATGGCTTTCGGCGTCAGGAAGAACTCGGGCGGGTGCAGGGCGATCACGGTGATGCGCTGGCCGTAGCGCAGCATCTCGGTGCCGACCGCCTCGCCCGATTCGCTGTCCATGGTGCAGATGATGTCGGGCGTGGTCGAGACGATCTCGCCGTCGCGCCGCGCCACGGCGTACTCGTTCTGGAACTCCAGGTCGAGCATGGCGCCGCGATCGCCGTCGAGTCCGAGCAGGCGCGAGCGGCCGCGCAGGAAGCCTGCTGTCGCGCGGCGCTCGACGTCCTGCACCTTGCCCTTGAACAGCACGATGCCGGACTCGGCCTCGACCAGCGCCTGCACGGGGTCTTCGTGGCGGCGGCGTGCGTCCTCGACCACGCGGCCGATGCGGATCGCCTTGGTCGTCGAGTACAGAATGCCGTGCTGCTTGACCTCGCGACCGGTGCGCGGGGCGCTGCAGGTGGCGGCGACAGAGCCCAGCTCGGCGCAGATACCGCGCGCGATGCGCTCGCGGCGTTTGGCGTTCTCCGCCTGCGGCACGACGACCTCGTTGCCGCGGATATCGGCGACGATCAGCGGCACAAGCGGCAGCTCGTCGATCGCGAAGCTCGTCATCTGGCCTTCGGGAAACGCGCGGCCCATCGTGTCGGCGTCAACCACCGGCAGGCCGGTCATCGCCGCGGCCATCAAGGGATACAGGCCGTTGCTGCCGCCGATCTCGATCGACATCACCGCGTCGAGCTTGCGCCCGAGATACTTCTGCATCGCCAGCAGCGGCTTGGCGGCGAAGCGCGGGTCCGACATGCGTTCGCGTCCCACCAGCGGCGCGCCCATGCTGGCGCAGGTGGCGACCAGCGCGTCGTCGGCCAGCTCCATCGGGTCCATCAGCGAGACGCGCGTGCCCTGCTCGTAGAGCCGGCGCAGGTTGAGATGGGTGAGATAGGGATTGCCGCCGCCGCCGGCGCCCAGGATCCAGGCGCCGGTTGCCAGCGGCTCGAGCTCGTCTGCCTGGATTTCACGCATCGTCCCACTCTCGATACTGATCGCCGCTTCATTCTCGGCGCAGTTGGTGGTCGAGGCCAATTGAATCGCATAGAGTCGACCGCATCGCAGTCCGGGAGGTCCCATGCGTCGCCTTATTCTCGTGTCGTGTGCGTTGCTCGCGATGCTCGCCGCCGCGCCCTTCGCCGCCGCGCAGACCACGTTGCGCGTCGTCATGCACGCCGACCTCAAGGTCTTCGATCCGGTGTGGAGCGGCGCCTATATCGTGCGCAACCACGGTTACATGGTCTACGACACGCTGTTCTCGATCGACGAGAAGTTCGAGGCCAAGCCGCAGATGGTCGACAGCTGGACGACCAGCGACGACGGCCTCGTGTGGACCTTCAAGCTGCGCGACGGGCTGCAGTTCCACGACGGCGCGCCGGTGACGTCGGAGGACGTCATCGCCTCGCTCAAGCGCTGGGCGGCGCGCGATTCGATGGGCGCCAAGCTCAACCTGGTGCTCAAGGAGTACAAGGCCGTCGATCCGCGAACCTTCCAGATCGTGCTCAAGGAGAAATTCGGCGCAGTGATCGAGTCGCTGGCCAAGCCGTCGGTCGTGGTGCCCTTCATCATGCCCAAGCGGGTCGCCGAGACGGACCCGTTCAAGCAGTTCGAGGACACCACCGGCTCCGGCCCCTTCATCCTCAAGAAGGACGAGTCGAAGCCCGGCGTCGTCACCGTCTACGTCAAGAACACCAAGTACAAGCCGCGCAACGAGCCGCCTTCGGGCCTGGCCGGCGGCAAGGTCGTCAGCGTCGATCGCGTCGAATGGGTCTGGATCCCCGACACCGAGACCCAGGTCAACGCGCTCATCAAGGGCGAGGTCGACATGGTGGAGGCCGTCAACCACGACATCCTGCCGGTGCTCGAGAAGGACAAGAACATCCGCATCATCACCGGCACCTCGCCGCAGCAGGTGACCTTCCGGATGAACTGGCTGATACCGCCGTTCAACGACGCACGCGTGCGCCGGGCGGCGATGATGGCGCTGTCGCAGGAGGAGTTCCTGCAGGCCAGCATCGGCGATCCCAAATACTACCGGCTGTGCAAGGCGCTGTTCACCTGCGGCTCGCCGCTGGCCAGCGACGCCGGCATGGCCGAGATGCTCAACGGCAACGCGCAGAAAGCGCGCGCGCTGCTCAAGGAGGCCGGACAGGAAGGTGCCGCCGTCGTCATGATCCAGCCGACCGACCTGCAGCTGCTGAAGCCCTGGCCGCTGGTCGCCAAGGCGCAGCTCGAAAAGGCGGGCTTCAAGGTAGAGGTCCAGGCCAGCGACTGGAGCACCATGGTCAACCGCCTGGTGAGCAAGAAGGGCCCGCCCTCCGAAGGCGGCTGGAACGCCTTCGTCACCAGCTGGGCACAGGTCGACGTGCTCGACCCGCTGATGAACCCTTCACTGGCCTCGACCTGCGAGAAGGCGCGCGCCGGCTGGCCGTGCGACGAGCAGATGGAGAAGTTGCGCGACAAGTACGTGAAGGCCGCGACCTTGGCCGAACGCAAGGCCGTGGTCGA
>JAFAZJ010000093.1 GCA_019239835.1 Alphaproteobacteria bacterium
CGCGGCTGGCCATCAGCTCGCGGAAGTGCAGCACCGACATGCCGATGATCTCGGTGAGGTTCATCGGCGAGCGCGGCGCTTCGATCAAATCGGCGGCGTTGTTGTCGAGGTGCTGGGCCGCCGTCACAAGGGCCTGCAGGCGATCGACCGAGACATCGACGATCTCCAGCGCGCGCTGGGCGCGCTGGTCGGTAGGCGGCATGGCGCGGCGTACCGGCTCGAGCGAGGCGCGGATGGTGGCGAGCGGCGACTTGAAGGAATGGGCGTTGTCCTCGGCCGACTGGCGGATGTCGCGCGCCACGCGATGGACGTCCTCGACCAGCCGGTCGAAGTCGCGCGCCACGCTGCCCAGCTCGGGCACGATGTTGCGCTTGGCGAAGGCGTCCTCGCCGATGCGGCCCTGGCGGACCTCGTGCGCCACCTCGCGGAACTGGCGCAGGCTCTTGCGGATGCTGAGCGCGGTCAGCACGGCGAGCGCCACCAGCACGGCGCAGATGATGGCCGCGGTGCGCACCGGCTGGGTTTCCCAGTAGGGCCGGCCGATCGAGGTGCGCAGGAAGTCCGCCGTGCTGTGCGTCGAGACCAGCACCCAGCAGCCGCGCTCGGTGCGCACCGGCACGATCGAGGTCAGGAGCTCGACCGAGCCGTCGGGTTGGCGGTAACGCAGCTCACGCGGCAGCTCCGCCACGCAGGCATCCGACAGGCGCTTGAGGATGCCGCGCTGGTTAAGTTCGTCGAGATCGGACTGCAGCTGGTCGGGGCGGATGGTGGGGGCGGAGGCGACGAAGAAGAAGCCGCGCGGCTCGCCGTCGCGGATCGGCTGGAAGAGCAGCTTCAGCGCCGTGCCGTCGGTGACGAATTTCGTGAGCTCGTTGGCGACGTTCGGATCGGTGGCATCCGAGCGCGCGAGCAGGGGCGTGATGGCCTGCGCCACCAGGGCGCTGCGATCCTTCACCGAGCGGGTGACGAGGTCGCGCATGTGGCGGTCGGCGGCCTCGAACTGGCCGTAGAGGATCACCGGCAGGATCGCGCAGATCACGGTCAGCGCCAGCAGCTTCAGCGTCAGGGACGCGCTGAAGCGGCGCGCCGCGGCGCGCCACTCCGGCCAGGTCTGGCTCGCCTCAGGCGGCGTATTGCTGCGTCGTTCGGCCCCAACGGTAACCGAAGGACGGGAAGTTCTCGATCTCGGCGAAATCGGGATCGATGGCGCGGAACTTGTTGCGTATCCGCTTGATGGAGGATCGGACATTTGTTCGATAGCCATCTTCCCCGCTCCCCGCGATGAAGCCTTCGTAGTGCATGCAGTCGTAGACCGCACGATAGGTCACGTGCGCGCCGACGCTGGAGGCGAGCAGGCGCACGATGTTGAACTCGGTCAGCGTCAGGTTGACGTCGATCTCGTTCCAGTAGGCGCGGCTGACGTGCGGCTTCAGCATCAGGCGGCCGCAATGCAGGATCTCGCCGGTCTCCATCGCCGCCGGGCGCTTGGCCGATTCGACGATCAGCCGCAGGCGCTTGGCGAGGATCGGCACGCCGCGCGTCTTGTCGACGAAGTCGAGCGCGCCGCGATCGAAGGCCATGTTCTCGTGCGCCGGCGAGGACCGGCCGGTGAGGAACACGACGGGCACCACGACGCCCTTGCGCCTGAGCTTGGGCAGCAGGTCGATGCCGGACAGCGCCGGCAGGCTCCAGTCGAGCACGATCACATCGGCGCTGGCGCCCGTGGCGAGGAAGTCCAGCATCGCGGCACCGTCGGCGAAGCTGTCGACGACGAAGCCGTGCTCGACGAGCTCCGCGACAACCGCCTCGCGATAGTGATCGTCGTCGTCGACGAAGATCAGCCGGATCGGGCTGCCGGGTTCGGCAACGTCACCGAGACCGGCCGCGAGACTGGAGCTGTCCGAGACAGTGCTGTTTTCCTTGGTCTGTGTTGTCATCGCTCCTGACCTCATAGGCAAGGGTGGTGAACTTTCTGGTCTGGACGTCGGGATAGAGGGATACGTCCATTGCGCATTGCCCGTGCCTGTACCGCCAGGTTTTTCCCGGCGCGCGATCCTCCTGGCTCGTTGGCGCGCCGAAACGCGCGCGGATATCGCTCTCGCTCTGGCCGACCAGGTTGACTGGCGGGGCCGTGATCACCTCCTTTTCGGGGGCCGATGGCTCTCTCAGGCTCGAGATCTTCGGATCGCTGGTGCTGGCGGCGGCACTTTGCCGGTAGCTCGGGGAGGACGTGGATCGCGGTGTTGCCGAGGAGGCAAAGGGAGACTGCGACGTCAGGCGGCCGAAATCGCGCCGGGCACTGCGCGCGAAATCATCGCAACCCGCAAGCAACAGCGCCGAGAAGCAGATGACGGGGGCAAGAGACCTCATGCGTGCCATTGCGGCTCCCGTTGCGGTGCGGAGCGGTGCTCCCGCGGTGACATCCTGCCCGTACGGCACAAGACGCCGTTTCGACTCCGTGCAATCTGTGTGCCCGGATTGCCCCGCTGTCAGTCGGCGCTGACGCTTGAGGCTGGCGGCGGTCCAAGCGGTGCCGCTGCACCGACGAATTGAGCCCGGCTTTTTGGCAAGTTTGGGGCGAGGGGCATGACCGCCCGAAGTGCCGCAGGACGCATCGGTCACACAATGAACACGGCCCGTGGGTTGAAAGATCGCCTCGTCGCGGGTCGACCAGGCCGTCATGGCCGGCGATCCGACGCGTGCCACGCTTGTCCGGTGCGCGATGACCAGCGAGCCGGCGAAGAGTCGGCGGGGCTGGCATCGTCGCGTGGCATGGATCACCCAATTTGATGAGAACGGCAATGCAACGAATCGCTGTGACCGGGGTTCCGGGTGCGAATGACTATTCGCTCAGCGGCGATGCAGCGGACCGTTACCCCAGCGAGATCAGGGTACTCACCGACATGTACAATTTGCTTACATCAGCCGAAGTCAATCGCCCCTGAGCAGGGGGCATGGCATGCTCCGCGCCATCCTGAAACCAGGGGAGCAGCAATGATCGACTTCTATGCCATGGGCAGCCCCAACGTCGTGAAGATCTACCTCGCGCTCGAGGAGATGGGGCTCGACTACAACGTGAGACCGATCGACGTGTTCGGTGGCGCACAGTTCGCCGACGAGTTCAAGAAGCTCAACCCCAACGCCAAGGTGCCGGTGATCGTCGATCGCGACGGACCGGGCGGCAAGCCGTACACGGTCTTCGAGTCGGGTGCGATCCTGATCTACCTCGCCGAGAAGACCCACAAATTCCTGCCCAAGGACGGTGCGGCGCGTTACGACGTGCTGCAGTGGATGATGGTGCAGATGACCGGCGTCGGGCCGATGTTCGGCCAGTTCGTGCACTTCGTGCGCTTCGCGCCCAAGGGCAACGACTACTCGGTCGATCGCTATCGCACCCAGGCGCGGCGCGTGCTCGAGACGCTCGAGGGCCGGCTGTCGACGACGACGTGGCTGGGTGGCGCGGAATACAGCATCGCCGACATGGCGACCTGGCCGTGGGCGCGGCTGGTGCCGATGCTGCTGGGGCCGGAGTCGGCCAAGGAGTATCCCAAGCTCACCGAGTGGGCGGCGCGCATCGGCGAGCGGCCGGCGGCGCAGCGCGCCGTCAAGCACACCGACGACGTGCGCGCCAAGACGACGGCGTTCGACAAGGCGCAGCCCGACATGATGGACAAGGTCTTCGGCCGCGGCGCCTACAAGGCGGCGTAGAACTCCTTCTCCCCGCGCAGGTCAGGGGCCGCGGACGGCCCCGAGGGAGAAGGTGCCGAGCGCCAACGAGGCGGATGAGGGGCTTGAGGCCTCTCATCCGCTTCATCGTTGGTGGCGAGATCGCGAAGCCTCTCATCCGCCCTTCGGGCACCTTCTCCCTCGGGGCCGTCCGCGGCCCCTGACCTGCGCGGGGAGAAGGGATCTAGCCGCCGCTCAGCGCCTGCAGGATCTGCACGCGGTCGCCGGCCTGCAGCGCGCGGCCGAGATCGTAGACCTGCTTGCGGTTGACGAAGATGCGGATGTGGCGGCGGATACGATCCTGCTCGTCGATCATGCGAAAGCGGATGCCGGGGTGGCGCCGGTCGAGATCGACCAGCAGCTGATCGAGCGTGCTGCCGTCCGCCTCGACGTCGGCGCGCTGGCGCGTGTAGGAGCGCAGCGGCGTCGGAATCAGCACCTTCATCCCGCTACCTCGACCGCCTCCACGGCGTAGATGTGCGGCAGGTCCTGGACGATGCGCTTCCAGCGCGCGTTCTCCTCGTTGCTGCTCCAGATGCTGCCCGTGGTGGTGCCGAAATAGATGCCGACGGGATCGCGCGCGTCGGCGGTCATGGCCTGGCGGAACACGGTGAACCAGGCCTGATCCTTCGGCAGGCCATCGTCGAGGCGCTTCCACGTCTTGCCGGAATTGCGCGTGACATAGGCGGCCGGCTTGCCCTCGACGCTGACGCGCGGCCACACGCTGGAGCCGTCCATCGGGAAGACCCACACCGTCTTGGGATCGCGCGGATGCAGCACCATCGGGAAGCCGATGTCGCCGACGCTCTTGGGCATCTTCTCGCCGATGCGCTCCCAGCGATCGCTGGGCCGCTCCAGCCGATAGATGCCGCAATGGTTCTGCTGGTAGAGCACGTCAGGCGCCAGCGGATGCAGGCGCATGCAGTGCGGATCCTGGCCGAACTCGGGGTAGGGGTCGGGGAAGAAATCGGCGCGCGAGCCGGCGTTCAGCGGAGTCCAGCTGGCGCCGGTGTCGCGCGACTCGAAGACGCCGCCGCCGGACATGCCGAGATAGAGATGCGCCGCGTCGCGTGGGTCGACGATGATCGAATGCATCTTTGGCCCATCGGGCGTGCCGTCCTGATCGTCGCCGGTCCACGTGCCGTACATCGGATGGTCGTTGAAGCCGGCGACGGGCGCCCAGGTGTCGCCACCATCCTCGCTGCGGAACAGGCCCTGCGGCGAGCTGCCGGCGTACCAGACGCTGGGCTCGCTGGCGTGACCCGGTGTCAGCCAGAAGACGTGATCGACCGCACGCTGCTTCTCGCCCTCGGCGGCCTTGCGGAAGGCCGGCGGCTTCGACGCCTCTTTCCACGTCTTGCCGAAATCCAGCGAGCGGAAGACGGTCGGGCCGAGATGCCCGGTCTTTGCCGCCAGCAACAGCGTGCGCCGATCGCGCGGATCGAGCATCACGTGATGCACCATGTTGCCGAGGAAATGCGGACCATCGGCGCGCCAGCTGCGCCGTCCCGAATCTCCGTGCAGCAGCCAGGCGCCCTTCTTGGTACCGATGAGCAGAACGACGTGGTCCTTGCTCTTCGGGCTGCTGGCGCTCGCGCGTTTCGTCGTCGCTCCAGGCATCGGTCGTCCTCGGTTAATTAACCGATTGGTATTATAGGACGAGCGGGATTGATCGCAAGCGGGTCTCATCTCCCTCTCCCCGCCTGCGGGGGGAGGGGCGGGGTGAGGGGTTGCCTCAGGGTGCGCACGATCGGGGTGCGTCACTTGCTGCAGCCCCTCACCCTAACCCTCTCCCCGCGCGCGGGGAGAGGGAACTAGAGGGAACTCAGCGCGGCTCGGTCCAGCTTTCCGAGAAGGCCAGGGCGCTGGTGCTGAACGGCCGGCCCTCGCGCTCGCGCTTCCACGGCTTGCCCTTGGCCTGCTTGCCGTTGATCGTCAGGCGTCCGCCCAGCGCCGGCACGAGAACCGTGCACACGCCGTAGGGCCGCGGGTTGGGCTGGGCGTTGGGCTCGGTGTGGATCAGCAGCGGCTCGCCGATGTCGTGCCAGGTCAGCGCGACCTCCTCATCGAAGGTCATCGCGCGCTCGGTCCAGAAATAGCGCGGGTCGCCGGACTTGCTGAACTCGGCGTCGGTCACCGGGATCGACAGGTCCTTGAGCTCGGCGTTGAGCATGCCCTGCACCGTCGACTGCAGCCACCGCGCCATGGCGATATTGTCGGAGTAGATGCGCCAGCGATTCTCGGTCAGCTCGCTCTTGAGGTAGAGTACATGGCCGGGACCGCCCGGCGAGAACAGGATGCGCCAGTAGCTGGCATCCGTGGAGTTGGGATCGCCGTCCTTTTCGCTGAGGCGAAGGAACGGGTTCTCGCCCGTCAGGATCAGGCGGTGGGGATCTGCGACAGCCATTCGAGGTCTCCTTCGGTTACGTCAGCTTGAAGAGTTTGCGCAGCGAGCCGCTGGGCGCCTTGATCTCGGTGATGCGCCAGCCGGCCGGCGTCGACACCAGCTCGAGCGTCACGCGCACCGGCTTGCCGAAATTGGTGAAGGTGGCCACGCCCATCGCCGTATTCGCGCCGGTGACCCAGGCGCTAACGCTGACATTGGTGATCTCCCAGTCCTGCGCGTCGATGAAGGGATCGCCGTCGAGCTTGGGCACCTCGTTGCGCTTCTTCGCCTCGGCGTAGTCCTTCTCCATCGCCTCGCGCAGTGGCGGGGCGAAGTAGCGCTCGGTCTTGTCGTAGTCGGTACCCTTGAAGCCCTTGGTGGCATAGGGTCGGTAGATCGCCTCGAGGAAGGCCTGCGGCGTGCCGCCCTGCGCCATCACTGGCGGCGAGGCCAGCAGCAGTGCCAGCGCCAAGCCCATTGTCCTGCGTGCGATCATGATGGTCTCCCCCGATACTGGGAGCCATCCTAGCAGGGCTGGGCGACGAGCGGGCTACAACGGTGAGGCGCCGAACAGCTCCCAGCCATGGCGCTGCAAGATGTCAGCCAGCTCGCTTTGGCTCATCGATCCGAAGCCTCGGCCCATGCGCTGCTGCTCCTCGATCAACCCGCCGGCCTTGCCCGGCGTGTAAAGGAACAGCACACGACCGGATTGCGTGCCGGTGCACTTCCAGGCATGCCGCACGCCACGCGGCATGAAGATCGAGCTGCCGGGTCCGCAGACCGTGACGTCGTCGCCGATCAGGCAGGTGATCTCACCGTCGAGGACATACGCTACCTCGTCGCTGTCGTGATGCAAATGCAGCGTGCTTTTTGTTCCGAGGGGAACGGTCTCCTCGAACATCATGATGCTGCCGTTGGTCTCGCCGTCACGCAGCTTGAGCGTGAATGTTCGACCGGATAGTGGCGTGCCCATCGCTCGGGTCCTCCCGACTGTCCGCCAAACCTAGTGACGCGCCGCGGCGTCAGCGATCCCCGCTTTCGTGGACCACTGCCACGTTTTCGTGGCACCAGCACGGTGGTACGGTGCACCCCATGGCGACGCGTGCCAGACCGGCGATGCATTGGGACGATGTGCGGGTATTCCTCGCCGTCGCGCGGCAGGGATCGATGCGCGGCGCCGGTCGCGCGCTGGGGCTCAGCCAGCCGACCATCGCGCGCCGACTGGCGGCGTTCGAAGCCACGTTCGGTGGCGCGGCTCTGTTCGAGCGCCTGCCCGAAGGGCTCCGGCTGACTGTCGCCGGCGAGCAGCTGGTGCCGGAGGCCGAGAGCGTCGAGGACTCCGTGCTTACGCTGGAGCGCCGCCGCGCCGCCTCCTCGCCGGCGTTGACCGGCACGGTCAGGGTATCGGCTGGCGAATGCGCCGCCGGCTTCATCGCCCGCTGCCTGTCGGCGCCGAGCGCGACGGCGCTGCCCTCGGGCATCACGCTGGAATTGATCGACGAGCGGCAGTCGAAGAACCTGGTGCGCCACGAAGCCGACATGGCCTTGCGCCACGAGCCGCCGGAGAGCGGCGACTTCTATGTCTTCAAGGCCGGCACCTTCGCCTGCTCGGTCTACCGCCGCCGCGGCGCCGATGCGAGCGGTTGGGTCACCTACACCGAGGAGCAGGCGCATTACGACCCCGCGCGTTGGGTGCAGCGGCAGATCGAGGAGACCGGCAAGCCGATCGCCCTGCGTGCTTCGTCGATGCTGATGCACCTGGAGGCGATCCGCGCCGGCACCGGGCGCGGCGTGCTGCCGTGCTATGTCGGCGACGGCCATCCGCTGCTCGAGCGGCTGCGCCCGCCAGTCAGGGAGATCGCCGCCGAGTACTGGGTCATCGTCCATCGCGACCTGCGCCGCGCGGCACACGTGCGCGCCGCCATCGACTGGATGAAGGCGATTTTCGTCGAGCAGCGCGCCGTCCTTGCCGGCAAGCTCAGCTAGCACCTCCTTCTCCCCGCGCAGGCGAGGAGAAGGTGCCCGAAGGGCGGATGAGGGGCTTCGCAGAGTCTCAATGGCATCGATCGTTGTCGTTGCACGAGGAAGCCCCTCATCCGCCTCGCTTGCGCTCGGCACCTTCTCCCCGCCTTCGCGGGGAGAAGGCCTTTGACTCGTGACGCGTAGTCGCAGGGCTTTGCGTCACAATGCGCCCGCACGCGGGCACAGTATCCTCTGGGCTCAAGGTCCTTGTGGGCCTTGAGGTGAGCCATGACCGAGCGCAAGCCCTTCAGCGACAGCTGGGACAACTGGATCGAAGCGCAGATCCGCGTCGCCATGGACCGCGGCGAGTTCAACAAGCTGCCAGGGCACGGCAAGCCGTTGCCCGATCACGGTCAGGAATTCGACCCGATGTGGTGGGTGAAGCAGTTCGCCGCGCGCGAGCAGGTCTCCATCCTGCCGCCCGCCCTCGAACTGCGCCGCAAGGCCGAGACCGAGCTCGTGGCGATCGGGAAGATCGCCGACGAAGCGGCCGTCCGTCGAAGGCTCGCCGCGCTCAACGCCGAGATCGGCAAGTTCAACGCGACCGTGCTCGAGGGGCCTTCGACGAACCTCGCCAAGCTCGACGTTGATGAGGTCGTGGAAAAGTGGCGGAGGGCTCGCGCCACCGATCCTCGATAGCGCCCCGGCATCTCCCTCTCCCCGCCTGCGGGGAGAGGGTCGGGGTGAGGGGTTGGGAATCATTTGGCTGTGCCGAGGTTTGCCGCGCGAACCCCTCACCCTCCCATCGCGCTGCGCGCGACGGGCCCCTCCCTCTCCCCGCGAGCGGTGCGAGGGACCTAGTCTGCCTCGCGTGGTCCCGTCCATTCGGCACGGGCGTCAGCCAGGACCAGCGACATGCCGACACCATCGACGCCGCGCACCGGCACGGCACTGGCATCGAAGCCGTCGAGGCAGCGCACGTTGACCTCGTAGTGGTCGGGCAGGGCGCGCTTGCGGTGGAAGGTGTAGATGCCGCAGCGCGAGCAGAAATAGTGCTTGGCGCGCTTCGTGTTCCATTCGTAGAGCGACAGCACGTCTTCGCCGGCGAGGATGGTAAGCGCGCTGTCGGGCACGCGCGTCATCAGTGCGTTCTTCTTGGCGCACAGCGAGCAGTCGCAGGTGGTGAGCTCGCGGATCTCGGCTTCGATGCGAAAGCGCACGGCGCCGCAATGGCACGAGCCGTGATGGACGGCCATCAGCTCCAGGCCGCGACGTCGAGGAAGGTGCTCTGGTAGGTGGCGCCTTCGCCCATGTCGGTGTAGCGGTCGGAGCACAGCATATTGACCGTGCCTGATACGGCTTCCGAATCGGGCCGCTGTCCGGGCACCAGCACGACGCCGGGCCGCACCTCGTCGCTGATCTTCAGCATCAGGCCGACTGTGCCGCGCCCGTTGAACAGCTTGACCTTGTCGCCGGCCTTCAGGCTGCGCTTGGCCGCGTCGTCGGGATGCAGCACGCAGATCGGCTGGCCCTCGCGCTTGCGCAGGAAGGCGACGCCGGCATAGGCGGTGTGTGCCTGGAAGTAACCCGGCGCGGTCAGCAGCCGCAGCGGCCAGCGCGCGGCGTCACGCACCTCCTCGGGATCGGGCGTCCAGTCCGGCATCGGCGGCACGCCCTGTTTGGCGAGTTGCTCCGAATAGAACTCGAGCTTGCCCGACGGCGTCTTGTAGATCTGGCCTTCCTGCTGCGGCGCGATGTTGATCGGGCCGAGATCGGGCAGCGCTTTGGTGTCGATCGTGCCGGGCTTGCCGGTGGCTCCCTTGAACAGCTCGGTGAGCAGCTCGGGCAGCGCCATGCCGAACACCGGATCGTTCAAGCCCATGCGCTGCGCCAGCGCCTGCGCGACCTGCACGTTGGAGCGCGCCTCGCCCTGCGGGTCGACCGCGCGATGGCCGTACTGCATCCAGTACGCGCCATAGGAGCGGTAGATGTCGTCGGTCTCGAGATAGGTCGTCGCCGGCAGCACGATGTCGGCATAGCGCGCGGTGTCCGTCATGAACGGGTCGTGCACCACGGTGAAGAGGTCTTCGCGCGCCAGCCCCTGACGCGTCTTGTGCACATCGGGATTGGTCACCGCGGGATTGTTGGCGGCGATGAACAGGCCCTCGATCGGCGGGTCCTTGAGGTTCAGCAGCGCATCGCCCAGGCGCAGATGGTTGATGACACGCGTGCCGGTCGGGCCCGAGGGCTTGCGCACGGCGTTGTAGTTCAGATCGCACGATGCGGCCGTCAGCAGCAGCGCGCCACCGCCGCGCACGCCGTAGGAGCCGGTGACGCCGGGCAACAGGCACACCGCGCGGCCGGCCTGGCCACCTTGCGCCAGCCGCGTCATGCCTTCGCCGACGCGGATCAGCGCGCGCTTGGTGGCGCCGTACATCGCCGCGAGACGCTCGACGTCGGCCACGGTGAGGCCGGTGATTTCAGCGGTGCGCTCGGGCGTGAAACGCGGCAACACTTCCGCCTCGACGCGGTCGAAGCCCAGCGCGTGCTTGGCGATGTAGTCGCGATCGACCAGCTTGTCGCGCACCAGGATATGCATCATGCCCAGCGCCAGTGCGGCGTCGGTGCCAATCTTGATCGGGATGTGCCAGTCGGCCTTCTGCGCCGTGCGGCTGCGGCGCGGATCGATGACGATCACCTTCAGGCCGCGTTTGCGCTGCTCCTCGACCTTGGCCCAGAAGTGGACGTTGACCGCCATCAAGTCGGCGCCCCAGGCGATCACCAATTCGGAGGCGACGACCGATTCCGGATCGGCACCGCCGACACCGCCGACCGTCATCTCCCACGCCGTCTCGCAGCAGGTGTCGCACACCGTGCCGGCCGCCAGCCGGCTGGCGCCCAGCGCGTGGAACATACCGCCGACCAGGCCGCGGTTGGTCAAACCCTGATGGGCGCTGTAGGCGTAGCCGAGCAGGGCGAGCGGGCCGGACTTCGAGATGATCACCTTCCAGCGCGTGGCGATCTCGTCGAGCGCCTGGTCCCAGGTGATGGGCTCGAACTTGCCCTCGCCCTTCTTGCCGACGCGGCGCAGCGGCGTGGTCAGGCGTTCGGGCGAGTGCACGAGGTCGACGTCGCGGTTGACCTTGCCGCAGGCGAAGCCGGCGGTCAGCGGCTGATCGGGATCGCCCTCGATCTTCACCACGCGGCCGTTCTCGACATGGGCCAGCAGCGAGCACATGTCGGGGCAGTCG
>JAFAZJ010000157.1 GCA_019239835.1 Alphaproteobacteria bacterium
GGAGCGCGACAAGGCGATGGCGGCATTCGCATCGGGCCAGGCGCAGCTGCTGGTGGCGACGACGGTGATCGAGGTCGGCGTCGACGTGCCGGCCGCGACCGTGATGGTGGTCGAGCACGCCGAGCGCTTTGGCCTGGCGCAGCTGCATCAGTTGCGCGGCCGTGTCGGTCGTGGCGAGGAGGCCTCGTCCTGCCTGCTGCTGTACGGCTCACCGCTGTCCGAGAACGCCCGCGCGCGGCTCGCCATCATGCGCGAGACCGAGGATGGCTTCCGCATCGCCGAGGAAGACCTGCGGCTGCGCGGCGGCGGCGAGGTCCTGGGCACGCGCCAGAGCGGCCTGCCCGAGATGCGCCTGGCCAATCTCACCCTGCACAGTGACCTGCTGCAGGCTGCGCGCGACGATGCCCGGCTGATCATCGAACGCGACGCCGAGCTCGCCACGCCGCGCGGCGAGGCGCTGCGCACCCTGCTCTATCTCTTCGAGCGCGACGCCGCGGTGCGCACGCTGCGGTCGGGTTAGTGGCCGCTGCGCCGCGTCTGGGCGTGCTGCTCAACCGCTTCGGCGGTCGCGACCGGCGTGCCCTGCGCCGCCTGCGCGCGGCGCTGGCCGAGGCGGGCGATCGCGTGGTCGTACGAGAATCGGAAAGTGCGCGACGCTGCGGCGATGCGCTGGAGGCCCTGCTGGCCGAGGGCGTCGTGGCCGTCGCCGTGGCTGGCGGCGACGGCACGCTGCATCACGCGATCACCTGGCTGCTGAACCGTCTGCCCGGCACGCCCGTGCCGCCGCTGGCAGTTCTGCCCACCGGCACGACCAACGTCACCGCGCACGACATCCGCGCCGACATGTCGCCGGCACACGAGCTGCGCAGGCTGCTGGATCGAATCCAGTGCAACCAAATCCCGTCGGGACTCGTGGCCCGGCGCACGATGGCGGTGTTCGTGGGAGACGAGACGACGCCACGCTACAGCCTGATGGGCGGTGCGGCCGGTATTTACCAGGGCACGGTGCTGATCCGTCGCCACCTGCGCCGCCTGGGTGCGCGAGGCGCGCTCGGGCCGATCGCCGGCATGGCGCGGATGATCGCCCCGCTCCTGATCGGCCGAAATCCCGTCACGCCGGTCGACGCCAGAATCATCGCTGATGCAACACCGCTACAGCCGGCACGCTACGTGCTGATCCTGCTGTCGACACTGCACAGCCTGTCGCCCGGTGTCTCGCCGTTCTGGGGATCAGGCCCGGGCGCCTTCCGCCTGACCCTGGTACGCGAGTCGCCGCGGCACTTCGCGCGCGTGGTGTGGCCGGGCCTGCGCGGCCGACAGGGTCCAATGGCCACGCCGGATAACGGCTATATCAGCCTCAACGCCGACGCGCTCGAGATCCGCATGAACGGCGGCTTCGTGCTTGATGGCGAGATTCTCGAACTGCGCGAGGATCAGCCGGTCCGGGTCACGGCGGGCCCAGAGCTGGTTTTTCTGCGCGGTTAGAACTCAGCTGGCGAAGAAGGCGCGCAGCGCGTCAAAAGTCTCACGCGGTGCTTCCTCGGCAACGAAGTGGCCGCAGGGCAGCGCCTTGCCAACGACGTCATCGGCCCATTCCTTCCAGACCTTCACCGGATCATGGGCGCGGCCGACGCCGCTTTTTTCGCCCCAGATCGCCAGAAGCGGGCAGGCGATCTTGCGGCCATTGTCGGCCTTGTGATGCGCGAGGTCGATATAGGCGGCGGCGCGGTAGTCCTCGCAACTGGCGTGGATACGCTCCTTCTGGATGAAGCAGCGCGTGTACTCTGCGCGCGCTTCCGGTGTGAAGGCGTCGGCAGCGGCCGACAGCAGGCGATCGAGGTAGTACTCGGGATCACCGCCGATCAGCCGCTCGGGCAGGTCAGCCGGCTGGGCGAGGAAGTACCAATGCCAACCACCCAGCGCGGCGGCGCGGTTGACCGTGGCGAACATGTGCGGCGTGGGCACGATGTCGAGCACCGCAGCGCGCGTGACCTTGTCGGCGTGGTCGAGGCAGAGTCGGTGCGTCACACGCCCGCCGCGGTCGTGGCCGGCGATCATGAACTTGCGATGTCCGAGCTTGTCCATGACCTTCACCAGGTCGTTGGCGACGGCGCGCTTGGAGAAGCTGAAGTGATCCTCGGTCGTGGCCGGCACCGAGCTGTCGCCATAGCCGCGCATGTCGCAGCAGACGACGCTGAAGCTCTCGGCCAGGCGCGGCGCGATCTTGTGCCACATCACGTGCGTCTGCGGATATCCGTGCACCAGCAGCAACGGCGTGCCCCTGCCTGCCGTGAGCGTGTTGATGCGCGCGTCGCCGACGTCGACCATCTGGCGCTTGAAACCGTCAAACATCGATATCCCCTATTTCACGACCAAATCGAGCGGCCGGCGCGAGAGCAGCTCGTTACCACGCTCGCCGACTAGCACGGTCGTGCCTGGACACATGGCCGTGGTGCTGCCGCCGTCAATCAGGATCATGTGCAGGAAGAAGACCATCCCCGGCTCGGCCGGGACGGGATTGCCGGCGTAGAACATCGGCCAGTCCATCCAGTTGGGCGAGAAGGTCGTGCCCAGACTGTAGCCGCAGGCATTGAGCCGGTAGTCCGCCATGCCGTGGCGGGCGGACGTCGCGGCATAGGCATCGAAGACCTTGCCGATCGGCTCGCCGGGCTTGAGCGCGTCGAGACAGGCGTGCAGTGCCTCGATCGCTACCTTGTGCATCTCCCGATGGAGCGGCCGCGCACGACCGACCGGGATCGTGCGCATCAGGCATGAATGGTAGTGGCGATCGACACCGGCGAACTCCAGCGTGATCTGGTCCTCGGCATCGAGATGGCGCCGGCCACTGAAATAGCGGCAGAGCAGCCCATCGCGGCCCGAGCCGATGATGAACTCATTGCCGGGATAGTCGCCGCCGCCCTTGAACACCGCTCCCTGCATGGCGGCGAGGATGTCTCCCTCGAACGCCTGCGGCCGGATCGTGGCATGCGCGGCATCGAGCGCATCGTCGGCCAGCGCTGCGGCGCGGCGGACATAGGCGATCTCGGCCGGGCTCTTGCGCACCCGCAGTTTCGTGACGAGCTCCGAAGCGTCGCTCAGCGTCGCAAAGCCATCCATCGCCGCTTCAAGGCGCTTGCCGTTGGCGGCGGTCAGGCCGTAGGCGTCGTACTCGACGCCGAGCTTGCGGCCGGTCGCGCCAAACGAACGCAGGATCTCGCGCAGCTCGATCGCCGGCTTCGCGTCTGGTCCGTCAATCCAGATCTGGATGTCCTCGATGACCGAGGTGTGCTTCGCCTGCAGCCGGTCAGGTGAACGGGTCAGCAGCATCAAGCGGCCATCGGCGCCGAGATAGAGGCACTGGAAGAAGACGTAGCCGAACGTGTCGTAACCCGTCAGGTAGAACATGCTCTCCTGGCGGAACATCAGCAGGCCGTCGAGGCCGCGGCGCTGCAGCTCGGCCAAGGTCGCGGCCTGGCGCCGGCTGAATTCCTCGCGGCTGAAATGCAGCGCCATGATCAGCTCCCGGTGATCTCCTTCAGGTAGCCGAAGAAGGCGCGCTTGCGCAGCGAGTTGATGCCCCAGTCGACCGGCAGCGATTGATAGCCGTCGGTGAAGCGCTCGGAAATACGCCGATAGTCGAAGAAGCCCCAGCTGGCATAGGCGCTGAGTGCGGCGCGGAAATTGTTGTCCTTGCCTTCGAAGTCGTAATGGTCGTCCTCGTTGAAGACGATCGGCTGGCCGCGATAGGCCTTGCTGGCGCGGGTATCGCTCACCACGCGGCGGATGCCTTCGGGTGTCTCGACGTGGTTGCCGTGCACCAGCAGGTAGTCGGCGGCGGCGATCACGTTGTCGCTCGGCGCGGCGCCGCCGCTGAAGCTGGTGCTGATCTTCAGGCCGTTGGAACGGGCACGCACCAGCTCGATCAGCTCATGCCCGCGTGGCGCCTGGATGATGTCGTGCTCAAACCACGGCAGGTCGACCTCGTTGCCGATCTCGATCAGCGCATTGCTCACGCCGCGCGCTGCCAGCAGGTCGACGACCTCGCCCACCGCGCGTTTCACCGCGGCTTCGTCCTTCAGATGCGGCGTCTGGCGGCCGTAGAAGCAGCCCAGGATCACCGCCATGCCACTGCGGTCGGCTGCCTCCAGCACGTTCGTCAGGCGATTGGCATAGGCCGGCTTCAGCGCGCCGTCGGCGGCGAAGCCCGACATGATCCAGGGCTGGTTCCAGCTATAGCCCTGCGGGCTGCCGCCCTGCAGGTTGACGCTGACGGCGAGCAGCCCGTGCGCGCGATAGGTCGGCAGCTGGGCGATGAACTCGCGCGTGCTGCGCTCGGCGTCCCATGGTCCGTCGGCGTAGGCCCAGATGCCGACGGTCGAGGGGTTCTCGTCGTCGATGATCGCGTTGGCCATGCGCGAATTCAGCAGCAGGCCTTCGATCTTGTGCGCGCGCCAGCGCTTGCCGGCATAGGTCGGCTGGCCGTTGATCGTGAAGCCGTCGCCCTTGATGCCGATGATTGTCGCGCCGGCCATGACCTATTCGCCGCCGGTGCCGACGACGCCACCATCGGCGACGATCATCTGCGCGGTGACGAACGCGCCGGCCTTCGAGGCCAGGAACACCGCGACGCCGCCGATGTCATCGGGATCACCGATGCGCTTGAGCGCCGCCTTGTTCTCCGCCGAAGCGCGGATCGTCGGGTTGTCCCACATCGCCTTGGCGAAGTCGGTCTTGATCAGGCCGGGTGCAATGGCGTTGACGCGGATGTTGTGCTTGCCCCACTCCGCCGCCAGCGACTTCACCAGCGACAGGTCGGCGGCCTTGGAGATGTTGTAGGCGGCGATGTGCAGCGAGGCGGTCAGCGCGCCGATCGACGAGACGATGATGAAGGCGCCGTCCTTGCGCTCGGCCATCTCCGGGCAAACCATGTTGGCCAGCCACAGATTGCTGAGCACGTTGTTCTGCATGATCTTGCTGAACACCTCGTCCTTCAGCCCGGTGAGCGGCCCGAAATACGGGTTGCTGGCGGCGTTGCAGACCATGATGTCGATGCGGCCATAGATCTTGCGGGCCTGGGCCACGAGGTTCTCGAGCTGCGCCTTGTCGGAGATGCTGGCCGCCACCGCCGTCGCCTCGCCGCCCTTGGCCTTGATCGCGGCGACGACTTCCTCGCAGGCCGGCAACTTGCGGCTCGATACGATGACCTTGGCGCCCTGCTCGGCCATGCGCTCGCAAATCGAGCGGCCGATGCCGCGGCTGCCGCCGGTCACCACCGCGACCTTGCCCGAAAGATCGAACATCGACATCAGCGTCTCTCCCGTTTCCCGAATGTGCGCACCCTAGCCGCTGGCGATTCGCCGGAACAGGGCAATGAGCTCGATGTGTGTCGACCAGAGAAACTGGTCCACGGGCAACAGCCGCTCCAGCCGGTAACCGCCATCAATGAGCACGCGCGCATCAACGGCAAAGCTGTGCGGATCGCACGAAGCGTAGATCACGGTGCCGATCCGGCTCGACGCCAGCGCACGTGCCTGCGCCATCGCGCCCGCTGCCGGCGGATCGAGAATCGCCAGCTCGAAGCTGTCGAGCTCCTCGACCGAAACCGGCTCTCGTCGAAGATCGCGCACGACTGCATGCGCGATGCCCGCGAATGTCGCTTTGCGTAACGCGGCATTGACCGCATCGACCGCCGATTGGCTGCCTTCGAAGATCGTCACGCGCGCTGCGGGCAACAGTGGCAGAGACAGCGTGCCTAGACCGCCATACAGATCGACAACACGCCTTGCATTGCCGGACCAGGCCCTTACTGCCACTCGCAACGTCGCCTCGCCGGCGAAGCTCGCCTGCAGGAAGGCGCCAGGCGGCGGCTCAACGGTCACCGCACCGAATCGCAGCGCCGGTGGCCGGCGCGTCAGCGCGATCTCGTACTTGCCGCGTGAGCCCCAGGATACGCGCGCGACATCGGCCATTTCGGCAAAGGCGGCGATGGCTTCGCGGCGCGGCAAATCGAGTGGTAAGCCGGCGGCGGGTACGAGCAACACGTCTGCGCCGGTGTCGGTCCAGTTGATGACGGCTTCGGCTTCGCCGTTCTGCGGGATGATCGCTTCGACCAGGCGGCGCAGCGGCACGACGAGCGCCACCACAGCCGGCAACAGCACCGGGCACTCACCGAGATCGACGAGATCGTGTGAGCGGCGCTGCGCGTAGCCGACGATGGCGCCATCGCGTGTATGCCGCAGCGTCAGGTCTGCGCGGCGACGGCCGCCGGGCGGCGTGCGCGCCATTGGCATGAAGGCTGGCGGCTCGAGGCCGGCCAATGCCTCGGTCAACCGCTCGAGCTTCCAGCGCGCGTAGAGATCGTCGGGGTAGTGCTGCAGCGCGCAGCCGCCGCAGACGCCGAAATGCCGGCAGGCCGGATCGCGGGTCTGGGGCGGCTCCTCGATGCTCGCTAGGCCGCGGCGCCGAGCCATGATGCGGCCGGGCGGATATCGCCGACGCGCGCGCCGACGACACTGAGGATCGGCGGGTTGATCGCGTCGTCGTAACGCTTGGCGTCGAGCACGCCGAGATGGTGCAGGATACGGGCCATCGCCACCTCGGCCGCACGGCCGGTGCCGTCCCACATCTTCAGCGCGACACCCACGCCCAGGGTCGGCAGCATGCCGCAATAGACGCCCTCGGCACCGGTCTTGATCTGCGCGATGCCGGGCAGCGCGCCGTTGATGCGGGTGCAGAATCGGCCGGTGCCCGCCATGAAGAACGGCTCGGCGTTCATCGCCGCACGGATGCGTACGATGGCGGCCACGCGGGCCTGCTTCAGCCGCGATGGATCGGCCATTGCCGCCATCGCCGTCGCCATGGCGCGCAACGGGACACCGAGGGTGGGAATGCCGCAGCCGTCGCTGCCCGCCGGTGCACGCGATGGATCGAAGCGGCCGAGCTCGCCGTAGATCGCCGC
>JAFAZJ010000223.1 GCA_019239835.1 Alphaproteobacteria bacterium
GTGTCGGGCAATGCCAAGGTGGCCAAGGCCGGCAAGCTGCTGGTCGTCGCCTCGGGACCGAAGGCGGAGTACGACGCGGTCGAGCCGATGCTGAAGGCGCTGGGCCGCGCGACGATGTATGTCGGCGAAGGCGAGCTGTCGCGCATCTGGAAGATCGCGCACAACACCATGTTCGGCGTGATCATCCAGTCACTGTGCGAGATCACGCTGCTGGCGCAGAAGGCCGGTATCCCGCGCCATGTCTTCCTGGAATCGATCAACCAGAGCGTGCTCGGCTCGATGTACACGAGGTACAAGACCCCGGCGCTGGTGAACCTCGACTTCACCACCACCTTCACGCCCACCTTGCTGCTGAAGGACATGGATCTGGGCCTGGGTGCAGGCAAGGCGCTGGGCGTACCGCTGCCCACGGCCTCGGTGACGCGCGACAGCATCCTGGCGTTGGCGAATCAATATCCTGGCGACATCGATTTCTCGGTGCTGCTGGTCGAGCAGGCACGCGCCGCGGGCATGACCGTGGCATCGGAAGAGGTCGAGGTCAGCGACGGGCTGAAGTAGGAGGCGGCGCATGACGCGGCTCTTGCTGCGCGACGGCATCGTCGTCACCCAGGATCCGACGATCGGCGCGTTGCCGCGCGGCGACGTGCTGATCGAGGGCGATCGTATTGCCGCGATCGCGCCGTCGCTCGACGCCGAGGCGGAGATCATCGACTGCGCCGGCCACTTCGTGCTGCCCGGGCTGATCAATGCCCACATGCACACCTGGCAGACGGCGCTGCGTTCGGTCGGCGCCGACTGGACCTTGCTGGAGTATTTCCGCCACGTGCACGCCGGGCTGGCCACGCTCTATGAGCCCGAAGACATCCACGTCGCCACCCTGGCCGGCGCGCTCAACCAGCTCGACCACGGCGTCACGACCCTGGTCGACTGGTGTCACAACAATCCGACGCCCGCGCACACCGACGCCGCGGTCGATGCGCTGATCGACAGCGGCATCCGCGCCGCCTTCCTGCACGGCTCGCCCAAGCCCGATCCCAAGCCAGGCGAGCCGCATTTCTCCGAGGTGCCGCATCCCCGCGACGAAGTCGAACGCCTGTTGCGCGGCAAGCTCGCGGACCGCACTGGCCGCGTCACCCTGGGCATGGCGGTGCTGGGGCCGCACTACTCGACGCTCGACGTCAGCGCGCATGATTTCGCGCTGGCGCGTGAGCTCGGCCTGATCTGCAGCATGCATCAGGGCGGCGGCGAGGCGAAGACACCCGGCGGCTGGGAGATCCTGATGGAGCGCGGCTTGGTCGGCCCCTCGATCAACATCGTGCACGGCAACAACCTCACCGATGCGCAGCTCAAGGCGTTTGTCGATCGCGGCGTCAGCTTCTCCGTCACGCCGGAGGTCGAAATGGCCTATGGCCACGGCCACCCCATCACCGGACGCCTGCGCGCCCTGGGCACCGCGCCCTCCTATGGCGTCGATCTCGAATCGGCGATCAGCGGCGACATGTTCGGCGTAGCGCGCGTGGCGCTGGCCTCGCAGCGGGCGCTCGACAACGCGCAGGAGCGCGCGCGCAGCGGCGGCATCCCACCGACCTCGACCATACCGGCGCGCGAGGCACTGGACTGGATCACGACACGCGGTGCGGCGATGCTCGGCGCCGGCGATCGCATCGGTAGCCTGGCGCCGGGCACGCAGGCGGACGTTATCGTGATGTCGGTGGGACCGCTGGCGATGTGGCCGGTGCACGATCCGGTGGCCAGCGTGGTGATGCAAGGCAGCGGCGCGCGCGTGCGCGACGTGCTGGTGGGGGGCGCCTTCCGCAAGCGCGATTACCGGCTGCTGTGGCCCGACATCGATGCCGTCCGCCGAGGCCTGGCGGCGTCTGGCGAACGCATCTTGTCCCGATTGAATGTGAGCAGCATCAGCGCGCGCATTGCAGCGGCGTGATATCGTCACCGCAATAAAAAGGGAGGTGTGTCATGAAGCGTCGTGATTTCACCATTGGCGGCATGGCTGCCGTGGCGGGGCTCGCATCGCGCAACGTGCAGGCGCAGGCTTGGCCGTCGCGCACGATCCATGTCGTTGTACCCTTCACCGCCGGCAGCGCGACCGACACGGTGGCCCGCGCCGTGGGCGCGGCGCTCACCACCAGCCTCGGCCAGACGGTCGTGATCGAGAACAAGGGCGGTGCTGGCGGCACCATCGGCGCAGCGCAGGTCGCCAAGGCGGCGCCCGATGGCTACACGCTGCTGGTGCACTCCTCGGGGCACACGGTCAATCCGGCGATGTACCCGTCGCTGCCCTATGACACAGCGAAGGACCTGGTCGGCGTGAGCATGCTGGCGCAACTGCCCAACGTGCTGGTGGTCTCGCCATCGAAGGGATGGAAGACGGTGCAGGACGTGGTCAAGGCGGCCAAGGCTGAGCCCGGCAAGCTCACCTACGCCTCGGCCGGCGCCGGCAGTGCCACGCACATGAACATCGAGAAGTTCCGCCTGCGCGCCGGCTTCGAGGCGGTGCACGTGCCGTACAAGGGCACGCCCGAGGCATTGACCGACACCATGTCCGGACGCGTCGACATGTTCTTCGCGCCGGTGGTCGCGGCGTTGGGCCTGGTGCGCGAGGGCCGGCTGCTCGGGCTCGCGGTGGGCGGCGAGAAGCGCGCTTCGGTGCTGCCCGATGTACCGACCACCGAGGAAGCCGGTTACGCCGGCAGCGCCTACAATTTCTGGGTCGGCATGATGGCGCCGGCGGGTGTGCCGGCGGCGATCATCGAGAAGCTGAATGGCGAGGTGAAGCGCGCGCTGACCTCGCCCGAGGTCGCCGGTCGCCTCTCGCCGCTGGGCGCCGACGCCGCGCCGATGGACGCGGCGGCGTTCAACAAGCTGATCGCGCGCGAGCTGGAGGACAACGCCAAGCTCGTGCGCGAAGCCGGGATCAAGCTGATGTAGGACGTCAGAGCGAGATCGTCTTGCCGAGCTGGAAGTCCGTGCCGCGCTGGCCGTACTCGCTGACAGAGTAACTGCTCGAGCTCTTGTGCTCGCCCATGGCGAAAATCTTGGCGTTCACGCCGGACATGTAGAAGAACAGCGTGACGCTCTTCTGCATGTTGCCCGACGAGGCATGAAGCACGGGCTGGCCGGCGAAGCTGTAGGCGCCGGTCGCCTTGCCGCGGCCGCCGAACACGTCGTTCAGCGACTGCTTGAGGTTCGAGATACGGTCGGGCGTCAGCAGGTTGCCGAGATATTTCTCGGTCTGCGCCTGCATCATGGCGTTGGTGTCGCCCTCGCCATCCTTCTTCACGATGATCGCCATGCTGGCCGGTGTATGCGGCATGCGGACTCCCCCTCTCGATTGGGAGGCGCAGTCCGCCAGCGTCGAGCCGCTGCGTCAAGGCAAGGAAGCGTTACAGGGACTGAAAACAAAAACGGACGCTGGTCGGGGGCCCAGCGTCCGCGTGTTGCTGTCGGATCCGCGCGAGGAGAGTCGCGAGCGCATCGAATAGCTGCTGCATCGTGCCATGATCCTGCACGGTTGCAACAGAAAGGTTTTCCACAAGCTTTGCGAGAGTGGCGAACCGGGCAGTCTGATGCCTCCGGGCCGCCTTCGCAACAGATTGGTGCTGGTTACGCGGCCTTTACCGGCCGGGCGCGCTGGTTATAGAGCAGCTTGGCGCGGCGCTCCTGCTCCTCGGGCGGCAGCTTGGTGATGTCGTTCGACAGGTCGGCGCCGACCGCCATGCCCTTCTGCACCGCCGGCCGCGCGCCCAGCTCCTCGAACCAGCGCTTGAAGTAGGGGAACTCCTCGATGTCCTGGCCCTGGAACTTCCAGTTGATGGTCCAGGGATAGGAGATCATGTCGGCGATCGTGTACTGGTCGCCGGCCAGATACTTGTGCTTGTAGAGCTGGTTGTTGAGCACGCCGTAGAGGCGATTGGCCTCGTCGGTGAAGCGCCGGATGGCATAGGCCTGATCGCCGTTCTTGGCCTGGTCGACGCGGCGGAAATGGCCGCACTCGCCGGATTTCGGGCCCTGGTTGGCCATCTGCCAGATCAGCCACTGATTGACGTCGTAGCGGGTGCGGACGTCCTGCGGATAGAACTTCCCGGCCTTCTCTGCGATGTACATCATGATCGCGCCCGACTCGAAGATCGCCAGCGGCTTGCCGCCGTCCTTCGGCTGATGGTCGACCATCACGGGCATCCGATGGTTGGGATTCATCGCCAGGAACTCGTCGGAGAACTGATCGCCGCGCCCGATGTTCACGGGCACGACCTTGTAGGGCAGGCCGCATTCCTCGAGCAGGATCGTGACCTTCTTGCCATTGGGCGTGGGCCAGTAATGCAGGTCGATCATGGTCGCTTCCTTCCGGTCAGGAGCTGGACAGGCGCGGCAGCATACCCCCGGGCACGCTGCCCGCAACGCTCAGGACTTGTGCGCCGCCGCCAGCGGCGCCAGCTTGTCGAGCGCCGCGAGGATGCCGTCGCGATCGAGGTCGGGCACCGCCAGCAGCGCGCGCTGGATGCCCTGTGCCTCGTACTCGGCGAGCGCCGCCGCATCGTTGGGCGCGCCGAAGACGGTGATCGACAAGGTCGAGAAATCGCGCCCCATCTTGTCAGCCATCGATTTCAACCGTGCGACGCCTTCCTTGGCGACGAAGCCGCGCGGACGCGGGAACCAGCCGTCGCAGAACTCGACGATGCGGCGCAGGGTATGATCGCTCTCGCCACCCAGCAGGATCGGCGGGTGCGGCCGTTGCGCCGGCTTGGGGTAGCACCACAGCGGATCGAGGTTGACCATCTCGCCGTGGAACGAGGCCTCGTCCTTGCTCCACATCTCCTTCATCGCCAGCACGCGCTCGCGCATCAGCTTGAAACGCGTGGCATGGCGCGCGCCGTGGTTCTCCATCTCATCGACATTCCAGCCGCCGCCGATGCCGAAGACGAAGCGTCCCTTGGACATCAGGTCGAGGCTGGCGACGCTCTTGGCGGTGATGATCGGGTCGCGCTGCGGCACCAGGCAGACGCCGGTGCCCAGCAGCAGCTTGCTGGTCGCTGCGGCGGCAAAGGACAGCGCGACGAAGGGGTCATGGGTGTGGATGTAGCGCTTGGGCAACTCGCCGCCGGCGGGGAAGGGCGTGCGGCGGCTGACCGGGATATGCGTGTGCTCGCAGACGAACAGCGAGTCGAAGCCGCGATCCTCCAACGCGCGTCCCAGCTCCGCGGTGTGGATGCCGTAATCCGTGGGGAAATAGAAAACGCCGACGCGCATGGCAGGCTCTCCCTCGTGTCCAGTCGGCGGACACTATAGGGCGAGGCCGGCGTCCTGTGTCAGTCAGCGCGCGACAGCGGCGAGGTGGCGGCGTGGGCTGAATCGAGGGCGCGGCGGCAGGCGCGCATCAGGTCGGCCGGCGCGCAGGGCTTGCCCAAGAAGGTGCTGCGCGAGACCATCCGCGAGCTGTCCGCCGTGTTGCCCGAGACATAGACGACCGGCAGATCGGAAAAGCGGGCGCGAAAGCCCTGGGCGACGTCCCAGCCCGTCATCTCGCCGGCGAGCCGGATGTCCGTCACCACCAGGTCGATCTGGCCGACCTTTTCAGGCAGCGACAGCGCGGCCTCCCCGGTGCTCGCTTCGAGCACATGCCAGCCGGCGTGCCGCATCTCGGACGCCATGGCCTGACGCAGCAACCAATCGTCTTCGACAACAAGAATTACCGCCGGCACGCTCTGGCCGGCGGACGCCTGTATTTGACCATTGGACGCCATGAAAGACATTCGGCTCGAAAAGTCAGCAATCTGCAGACAGATCAACGTCATCGGTACGGCAGCGTTCCCTGAGGATTGACGAAAATGCGGCTGACTCCTCGTTGACGGCGGAACTGAGGGGGCATACGTCGCGTTAAGCGACCCTCTGGTGGGAATTCCATGAAAGTCCGGGTCGGTGGGGCCGTAGCGTTGGCTGAACGGGGTGAAGGCGGCTGGGGTCAGGCGCCCGAGTTTTCTCGGGACGTCCTCGATTGCTTGCCGACGGCCGTCTACACGACCGATGCCGGGGGCCAGATCACCTACTACAACGACGCGGCCGTTGCCCTTTGGGGCCATCGGCCTGATCTCGATACCGCCGCCTGGTGCGGCTCGTGGAAGCTGTTCTGGCCGGATGGTCGGCCCATGGCCCATGACGAATGTCCCATGGCGGTGACATTGCGCACGGGCAAGGCGGTGCGCGGGCTGGTGGCGATCGCCGAGCGTCCCGACGGCAGCCGGGTGCTGTTCGAGCCCCATCCCACGCCCCTGTTCGACAAGGCCGGCAGACTCATCGGCGGCGTCAACATGCTGGTCGATGTCACCGAGAGCAATCTGGCCAAGCAATCGGCCCTGCGCCTCGCCTCGATCGTCGATTCGTCCGACGACGCCATCGTCAGCAAGGATCTCTCAGGCACCATCCAGAGCTGGAATGCCGGCGCCGAGCGCCTGTTCGGCTACACCGCCGAGGAGGTGATCGGCAAACCGATCACCATCCTGATGCCGCCCGACCGCGTGAACGAGGAACCCGGCATCATCGCCCGCATCGTGCGGGGCGAGCGCGTCGATCATTACGAGACCGTGCGCCGGCGCAAGGATGGCAGCCACATCGACATCTCGCTCACGGTATCGCCGCTCAAGGCGCCCGACGGCAGGATCATCGGGGCGTCCAAGATCGCCCGCGACATCACCGACCGCATGCGCGCGCAGGAACAGGCGAACCTTCTGCTGAGCGAGATGAAGCATCGCCTGAAGAACAGCCTGTCGATCGTGCAGGCCATCGCCTCGCAGACCCTGGGCAGCATTACGCCGCAGGAGCAGGCCGCTTTCGCTGGTCGGTTGCAGGCGTTGGCTGGCGCGCAGGATTTGCTGACGCTGAAGAATCTCAGAAGCGTTCCGCTTCGCGAGGTGTTGCTGCGCGCGCTGGCGCCGTTCCAGGAGCGACATGCCGAGCGCATCGTGCTCGACGGCGTCGACGACCTCTCGCTCGATGCCGGCAAGGTCACGCTGCTCAGCATGGGCCTGCACGAACTGGCTACGAACGCCGCCAAGTATGGCGCGCTGTCGAACGATACCGGCGCGGTGCATCTCACCTGGCGCGTGGCGTCGACCGAGGATAGCCGGCGGGTGAAGCTCACATGGCAGGAAAGCGGCGGGCCGCCGGTCGAGCCGCCCACGCGAAAGGGGTTCGGCTCTCTGCTGCTCGAACAGGCCCTGAAATCGGAACTCGGCCGCGCCGCGCTGGAGTTCCGGCCCGACGGCGTCGTGTGCACGGTGGAGCTCACCGTCTAGCCACCAGCAGTCAAATATCGGTCAAGAAGAAGGCATCTTCGGGCAAGCCGGAACCGGGCTTTGCGGTGGGCGTTTTTTCATTGCTTCGACGGACCGTCCTATCGAGGACGGTCGGCGTGCAATCAATGGAGACTCCCATGAAGACCACGGGCCGAATCTGTGCGGTGTCGCTGTTCGGACTCCTCGTCGCCAGCGCGGCCGGCGCGCAGACCAACATGATGCCCTCGGGCTATCCTGAATTCCGTGACCCCGTGACCGGCAAGGTCTGGACGCCCGACAACGTGAGCAAGGACGGCACCCCGGTGCCGTTCGACGACCGCGCGTTCGAGCCGCGGGCGCAGAGCGCCGGCGTGCCGGGTATCGTCGTCCAGGAGGTGCGTCCGCGCGTGCTGGGCACCGTGCCGATCACGTCGGGCCCGAACACCAACGTGCCGACCATCAACATGGACGTCGCCTCGCTGTTCGCGGATCCGGGCCGTCGCTGGATGGCCGTGCTCTACATGACCAACAACAGCGCGATGGCGGTCGAGCCCGTCGTGAACTGTGCGTTTACCAACGCCGGTCAGGTCGTGCTGCAGACGCGCGTCAAGACCGGGCCGATCGGCCCTGGCGAGCGGGTTGGCACGTTCGTGCGCGGCCCGCGCACCGACCTCTTCGTCGACCAGACGAACTGCCAGGTCCAGGCGCCAGGCTGAGTATTTGTGTCCATGCGACTTGGATTGGACATGTGGCTCCAGTAAAGTCCCCTCACGGCCGCATGGGCGGCCTGAGGGGGCAATGCGCAGTATTCTCCTGACGGAAGACGAATTTCTCATTCGTACCGTCATGGTCGAGACCTTCACGCAGGCCGGGTACAACTGCGTCGAAGCGCCGACCGGCGCCGCTGCGATGAAGATCCTGGAAAGCGGCCAGCCGCTCAACGCCATCGTCGTTGACATCGGGCTGCCCGACATGTCGGGGGACGATGTCATTGCCGCCGCGCATCGCCTGCGTCCCGGTATCCCGATCATTCGCTGCTCGGGTGATCGCGGCAATCCGAGCGCGAATTCCTCCGTGCACGTCTTCGACAAGCCCTATCTGCCGATCGAGCTCTGCCGGTTCGTGACCGCGCTGGTCGACCCGAGAGTGGTTTAGCGCAACGATCAGTGGATCGAATCCGCGTCGTGCGCGTTCTCCCGTGACCAAACGGAGGCTATGGCGGCGGGAGCGCGTCTCTCCGCCATAAGGCCACGCGGAGATACGCGATGACAGAAACCGCCGCCCAGGCGGAACCGCTGCCGGATCTCATCCAGACCGCTGTGGACGAGGAAGCGTCGGAAGGCCAGGAGCGCACGCGCCGGCGTGCCTTGATGGGCTTCTTCTGGCGGCGTGCACGCGGCTTCTGGGGCGCCCGGGGAGATCGCTGGGCGTGGTGGCTCACGGCGGCCTTGCTCGCCATCGTCCTGCTGACGCTGGCGGCGCAATATGGCGTCAATCGCTGGAATAAGGCGATCTTCGATGCGCTGGAGAAGCGCGACGCGTCGACCGTCTGGCAGATGGCGATGCTGTTCGTGCCGCTGGCGGCCGCCAGCGTGACCTTCGGCGTCATCGCCGTCCTGCTGCGCATGACGACCCAGCGCCGCTGGCGCGCCTGGTTGAACGATCGGGTGCTCGATGGCTGGCTCGCCAATGGGCGCTACTACCAGCTCAATCTGGTGAGGGGCGAGCACCAGAACCCCGAATACCGCATCGCCGAGGATCTGCGCGTCTCGACCGATGCGCCGGTGGATTTTGCCGTCGGCGTGATCTCCGCCTTCCTCTCGGCGATCACCTTCATGGTCGTGCTGTGGAACATCGGCGGCACGCTGAACCTCGCCATCGGCGGCTCAACGATCGCCGTGCCCGGCTTCCTCGTGGTGGCGGCGATCATCTACGCCAGCATCGCCAGCATCTCCATGCTGATCATCGGACGCCGTTTCGTGCGCGTGTCCGAGGACAAGAACCAGGCCGAGGCCGAGTACCGCTATGCCCTGACCCGCGTGCGCGAGAACGGCGAAAGCATCGCGTTGCTGGGTGGCGAGACAGAGGAGCGTGCCGGGCTCGAGCGTCACTTCGCCGTGGTGCTGCAGCGCTGGAAACAGATCTGCGGCCAGCATATGCGCACGACAATCGTGTCGCAGGGCAGCAACCTGGTTGCAGCCGTCGTGCCCATCCTGCTGTGCGCGCCGAAATACCTCGACGGTTCGATGAGCCTGGGCACGGTGATGCAGGCGGCGTCGGCCTTCGTCATCGTGCAGAGCGCGTTCGGCTGGCTGGTCGACAATTATCCGCGCCTGGCCGACTGGAGTGCCGGCGCGCGCCGCATCGCCTCGCTGATGGTCTCGCTCGAGGCGCTGGAACGCGCCGAGAAGGGCGACGGCGTCATCGGGCGTGGCGTCGCCAAGGATGCGGCGCTGCGGCTGGCCGACGTCAGCGTCACGCTCGACGATGGCACGATGGTCGTCGACGAGACCGAGGTGCTGATCGCGCCCGGCGAGCGCGTGCTGTTCGCCGGCGAATCGGGAACCGGCAAGAGCACGCTGATCCGCGCCATCGCCGGCCTCTGGCCATGGGGCGGCGGCACGATCGAGGTCGGCGACGGCCTGCAGCTCTTCCTGCTGCCGCAGCGGCCCTATGTGCCCACCGGTACCTTGCGCCGCGCTGCGGCCTATCCGGCGGCGGCCGAGCAATGGCCGACCGAAGAGATGGCCAAGGCGCTGGAGGCGGTCGGTCTCGGCCATCTCGCCGAGCGTCTCGAGGAGGAGTCGCCGTGGGACCAAACGCTGTCCGGCGGCGAGAAGCAGCGTCTTGCCTTCGCGCGTGTGCTCCTGCATCGGCCGGATATCGTCGTGCTCGACGAGGCGACTTCGGCGCTGGATCCCAACAGCCAGGACGCGCTGATGGGCTTGCTCTGCGAGGAGCTGAAGGACGCGACCATCGTCAGCGTCGCGCATCGACCCGAGCTCGAGGCCTTCCACAGCCGCAAGATCGTGCTCGCCCGTCGCGAGCATGGCGCGCGCCTCGTAGCGGACGTCCCGCTGGCGCGCTGGGCCGGCCGCTTCATGCTGATTCCGGGATGGTTCAGGCGACGTGGTGGCGAAAGCAAGGCTAACGCCGGTACCAACACCAAGCGCGGTCATCTGTCGTAACCCGACGCCACCGCTTTTCCGCAACCGGCTTCCTATGTCGACGTTCATAGCCGACTTCTGGGAGCACACCACGCGATGACGTTGCGGCGGCGACTTTTGCTGGCGAGTGCAGCGGCGGCATGCGCGCCGCTGTCGAGTCTCGCGCGTGCGCAGGCCGAGCCGTTCTCGTTCGACCAGGTGCGTGCAGAGGCCAAGCGACTTGCCGGCGAGCCCTACAAGCCGCCCGAGGCACCGCCGCAGAGCGACCTGCTGCGCGTCGACTACGACCACTACATGCGCGTGCGCATGCGCCCCGAGGCCGTTCTCTGGCGCAGTGCGCCGACCATGTTTCGCGCCGAGTTCTTTCCTGCAGGGTTCATCTACAGCGCGCCGGTGGCGATCAACATCGTCTCCGAAGAAGGCGTGGCACCGCTGGTGGCGACGCCCGACATGTTCGATTTCAGCTCGGCCAATCTGCGCGAGCCGCCGGGCGCCGTCGCCTTCGCCGGCTTTCGCCTGACCTATCCGCTGCACGAGGCGAAGTTCGACGAGATCATCGCGTTTCTCGGTGCCAGCTATTTCCGTCTGATCGGTCGCGAAGAGAACTACGGTGCCTCGGCGCGCGGTCTGGCGATCGATACCGGGCTGCCGCGGCAGGAGGAGTTTCCGGCTTTCCGCGCCTTCTGGCTTGTCGCGCCGGCGAAGGATGCGCGCGAGATCACGCTGCACGCACTGCTCGATAGCCCCGGCGCCGCCGGCGCGTTCACCTTCGTGGTGCGGCCCGGTCGGCGCACGTCGGTGGATGTCATTGCGGCGCTGTACGCGCGGCATGACATCTCGCTGCTGGGCATCGCGCCACTGACCAGCATGTTCTTCGCCGGCAAGACCGGCCGGCGTGGCCCCCCAGACTATCGGCCGGAGATCCACGACTCCGACGGGCTGCTGATCGCCAGCGGCTCGGGTGAGCGGATTTGGCGGCCGCTGTCCAATTTTCCGGCGCTCGCGGTGTCGACGTTCCAGGATCGCAATCCGCGCGGCTTCGGCCTGCTGCAGCGCGAGCGTGCTTTCGCCGAGTACCAGGATCTCGAGGCGCGCTACCACACGCGGCCCAGCCTGTGGGTCGAGCCGAGGGGCGACTGGGGCGAGGGCGAGATCCGCCTCGTGGAGATCCCGACCGACTCCGAAGTGCACGACAACATCGCGCTCTTCTGGGCCAGCCACACGCCCACGCGTCGCGGCCAGGAGCTCGAGCTTCGTTATCGGCTGTCGGCGCTCAGCGACGAGGCGGCGTTGTCGCCGGGCGGCCGCGTCACCAGCATGAGCGTGTTCAAGATGGCGGACGGCAAATCCTGGCGCCTGGTCGTCGAATTCGGTGGCGGCGACATCGCGGGCCTGCGGCCGGCGCAGCCGGTCGAGGCCGAGGTCTCCGTGTCGTCCGGCCGCTTGGTGAAAGCGCGCACCGAGCCGATCCCTGGCCAGTCCACCTGGCGCCTGTTCGTCGACGTGCAGCCCGACGGCAAGAAGCCGATGGACGTGCGCGCGTTCCTGCGCCTGCACGGCGAAGTGTTGAGTGAGACCCTGAACTACACGGTGCGGCCATGAGCGACTGGACCCTTGACCGCTACGCTACGCGCGCCGGATGGCGCCGCGTCCTCATCCTGGGATTGACCGTACTGACGACGATCATCGGCACGCTGCTGATGGCCGAGATCCTCGAGCCGGGCGGCATCTCCGCGATCGAGGTCGGCGTGCTGGCGGCGTTCGTGCCGGGCTTCACCATGGTCTCGCTGTCGTTCTGGGCGGCGCTGGCCGGCTTCATCCTCAGGCTCGTCGGATTGCATCCCGTCAGCCTGCGGCGCGCCGCGCCGTCGTCCGGCGTGGTGCCCACGCTCGCCACGCGCACGGCGATCCTCATGCCGATCTACAACGAGGATTCCGAAGCGGTGATGGCGCGCCTCGCCGCGACCTACGAGTCGGTACGCAGCACGGGCCAGCTGGAGTCCTTCGCCTTCCACGTGCTGAGCGACAGCACCGATGAAGAAATCGCGCGCGTCGAGCAGGCGCGCTTCGACGAGCTGAAGCGCCGCTACGATGCCGAAGGCCGCATGTTCTACCGCCGCCGGCCGAAGAACATTGGTCGCAAGGCGGGCAACATCTCGGATTGGTTAAGCGCCGACGGCGCGCGCTACGACTACATGGTCATCCTCGACGCCGACAGCGTGATGAGCGGCGACACCATCGTGCGCCTGGCCGCGCTGATGGAGCGTAACCCGCGCACCGGCCTGATCCAGACCCTGACTGCCAGCGTCGGGCGCGACACCCTGTTCGCGCGCCTGATGCAGTTCTCCGGCCGCCTGTATGGGCCGTTGCTGGCGACAGGCCACAGCTTCTGGCAGGCGGGCGAGTCGAACTACTACGGCCACAACGCGATCATCCGCGTCGCCGCCTTTGCCGAGCACTGCCATCTGCCGGTACTGCGCGGCAAGCCGCCGCTCGGCGGCGAGATCCTGAGCCACGATTTCGTCGAGGCGGCGCTGTTGCGGCGCGGCGGCTGGCACGTGTGGCTGCTGCCCGAGCTGGGCGGCAGCTTCGAGGAGATGCCGACCAACCTGCTGGACTACGCCGCGCGCGACCGCCGCTGGGTGCAGGGCAATCTGCAGCACGCGCGTCTGCTCGGCATGCCGGGCCTGCATTGGATGAGCCGGCTGCACCTGGCGTGGGGCGTGCTTGCCTACGTCGCCTCGCCGCTATGGCTGATCATGCTGCTGCTGACCGGTGTGCTGGTGCTCGACCAGGCGGTCAATGGCTACGCCTATTTCGGAGATCACCGCAGCCTGTTCCCGCTCTGGCCGGAGTACAAGCCGAACGAGATCCAGGCTCTGCTGATCATGACCGCAACGCTGCTGTTCCTGCCCAAGCTGCTGTCGGTGATCCTGGCGCTCGCCCGCGGCGAGAGTGCACAGCGCTTTGGTGGGCGATTGGCGTTGATCGCCAGCGGTGTGCTCGAACTGGCGTTTTCCGCACTGCTGGCGCCGGTCACCATGCTGTTCCACACCGCCTTCATTGCCGCGATCCTGCTCGGTCGGCCGGTCGGCTGGCCGCCGCAGCCACGCGAGGAACGCGGCGTGCGCTGGGCGGCGGCTGTCGAGCGGCACCTCACGCACATGCTGGGTGGGGCGATCGCCACGGGCGTGATCTGGGCGCTGGCGCCGGAGTTCCTGGTCTGGGTCGCGCCGGTCTGCGCCGGGCTGCTGCTGGCGGTGCCGCTCAACGTGCTGTCGAGCTGCCAGCGTTGCGGTCGCGTGGCGCGAAGCGTGGGCCTGTTCCTGATCCCGGAAGAGGTGCGGATACCGCGCGAGCTCAGCTTCGCGAGCCGTCAGGTTTCCTCAGGCGGCGGCTTGGGCGCGGCGGCCTCGTCCGTCTCCTGACGCACGCGCTTGGCGTCCTCGTCGATCAGGCGCACGAGATCCGTCAGCGGCTCGTTGATGACGCCATCGAACATGGCGTGCAGCTGCATGCGAAGCCATTTGTCGAACGGCTGTTCTTCGGCCGTGAGCCCCAACACAGGACCCCCTTCCGGAGGTTTATCGCCGTCTGCCATGGCTGGTTAGAAGAACTCTGTTCCCTTCCCTGCACGAAGGGCAGCCCGATCGACGGCCGATGTCGGCCTGTCGATCGGGCGATCCCCTGGACTCAACGCATGACGTGCGTCGGCGACATTAGCAGGATTACAGGGCGAGTGAAGAGCGTGCGTCCTCGTCCTCGGACATCACACCCTTGTTGCGGACGATCGTGCGCACGGCTGAGGCCACCGTCGCCTCGGCGTCCTCGGGCTCGAGCAGCAGACGCGCCAGGGTGGCGCGGGCGCGCGAGACGCGGCTCTTGATGGTGCCGATCGAGACGCCGACATGCTCGGCGATCACGTCGTAGGGCTGGCCATCGACCACCGCGAGCACCAGCGCCTCGCGCTGGCCCGGCGACAGCTGGGCGAAGGCGCGCAGGAATTCGCGCATCACCAGGCCGTTCTCCTGCGATGGGCGCTGCGTCAGCGACTCGGCCACCGTTGTGTCGATCGGCACGGTCGGCTTCAGGCGCCGCAGGCTGGAGATGAACTCGTTGCGCTGGATGCGGAAGATCCAGCCCGAGAAGTTGGTGCCGGGCCGGAAGCTGGCGCGGCCGGCCAGCGCCTTCAGCACGGTCTCCTGGACGAGATCGTTGGCGCGGTCGCGGTCATGGGTGAGGGAGAGAGCATACAGACGCAGACGCGGCAGGATCGCCTTCATCTGCTCATGGAAATCATCCAATTCGTTCGCATTCGAGCGCACCTGAACCATAGCGTCCTCCTGCTGAACTACGCGTCATCGGGCATGTAGGTGCCGGTCTTGCTTTGGCCAAGGGTAAGGCAGGCATAAAAGCCATTCCCTTGATAACTATGGGAAATTCGCAAAGCTGACGGAACCAGCCCGCGCGAGAGTCGTTAAGTGTTGTGGCGCCAGTGGTTAACGTTGATCACCGATCGGCGTTCGCCGGCCCGTCCACGGGCGCCAAACACAAGGTTGTGATGCCGCAAAACGCCGGCTAACTGCCACGTCACGGGAGCAGTCACGGGGGTTCACTTGGAACAGGTCAAGACAGGTCTGCCGGACGCGGTCGCATCGATGTTGCCGTTCCTGCGCCGCTATGCGCGGGCGCTGACGGGATCGCAGAAGCGCGGCGACGAATGGGTGCGCCTGTGCGTCGAGGTTCTGCGCGAGCAGACGATGGACGCCGAGGAATACGACACCAAGCAGAAGATCTTCACCCTGTTCCATCGCCTGCGCCAACCCTTCGACGTGCTCGAGGAGCGCGAGGCGGCGGCTGACGGCGTGCCCGGTCGTCTGAAGGCCCAGCTCAGCGAGATTCCCGTGTTGCAGCGCCAGATGCTGCTGCTGACGGCGCTCGAAGGCTTCACGGTCGAGGATGCCGCCAGCATTCTCAACGTCAGCCGCGGCGAAGCCGAGGCGGCACTGGCCGAAGCGCGCAATGAGTTGCGCCGCGTCGCCTCCGTGCGTGTCCTCGTGATCGAGGACGAGGCGGTGATCGCGCTCGATGTCGCCAAGATCGTGCAGAACGCCGGCCACCAGGTGGTCGGCATCGCCGCCACCGAGAAGAACGCCGTCGAGCTGGCGCGCAAGCATTCGCCGCATCTCGTGCTCGCCGACATCCAGCTCAAGGGCGGCGACAACGGCATCGCCGCGGTGCGCGAGATCATGAAGGGGCTGGAAGTGCCGGTGATCTTCGTTACCGGCTTCCCGGAGCGGCTGCTGACGGGCAGCGGCGTCGAGCCGGTCTTCGTCATCACCAAGCCATTCGATCCCGATCTGCTGCGCACCGCGATGGCGCAGGCGCTGAACACCGTCGCGATCTGATCATCCAGGGAGGGGGATTCATGCCGGGGCGGCCGCAGCGGTTGGACGCCGCGACGTCGCTGCGCCGGCGTTGCCTGCCGCGCGGGGCGGGCTGATGAACAGCTGGCCGATGCGCGCACGTTTCGTGGCCCTGTTGGCCGCGTTGCTGCTGCCTGTCCTCGTGCTGGCCGGCTGGTGGACATTCGAGAAGCAGCGCGAGCTGCGCCGCGCGCGCGGCGAGTTCGTCGCCAGCGCGGTCGAGGCGGCGGTGCTGCCCTGGCGCGAGACGCTGCAAGGCGCGCGCCGCGTGCTGTCGACCTTGCGCGAGGACCGCGACGTGCCGCGCTGGACCAGCGACACGCTGGCCCCCGACGAGCTGGCGCGCTGCGAGGACTACCTGCGCCGCCTGCAACGCCACCTCGGCGAACGCTACGTGCTGATCGTCCTCGTCGATCCGCAGGGTGCGCGCCGCTGCTCGACCTCGCCGCAACCCGGCATCGGTTTCGAAGCGCTGCTGGCGCAGGTGCGCGAGCGCGCCGAGCTCGTCGTCTCCTCACAGCCGGCGACCCGGCAGGACGATCGCTACGTCCTGCCGGCGGCGATCGGCCTGGCGCGCGACGGACAATTCGCCGGCATGGTCGGCGTCGGCATCGCCTGGAACAATCCCGTCGGCACCGACAC
>JAFAZJ010000305.1 GCA_019239835.1 Alphaproteobacteria bacterium
GATGTGGGCGAACAGCGTCGGCGAGACCGGCCGCGCATCGAGCGGCCGCTTGAGGTTGTCGGCTCTGGAGTCCATGGTCGAGCTCCGCAGGGCTGGAGTGGGTGGCCGACACTAGCACCAGCGCGCCCGGAGGGGGACCCATGACCATCGAATTCCTGATCACCACCTTCATCGTCGTGGTCTCGCCCGGCACCGGCGTGCTTTACACGCTGGCTGCCGGCCTGACGCGCGGCTCGCGCGCCAGCATCGTCGCGGCCTTCGGCTGCACCCTGGGCATCGTGCCGCACATGGCGGCGGCGATCCTCGGCCTGGCCGCGCTGCTGCACACCAGCGCGCTCGCCTTCCAGGTCTTCAAGTATGTCGGCGTCGCCTATCTGCTGTGGATGGCGTGGAGCACGCTGAAGGAGCGCGGCGCGCTCAGCGTCGACGAGCGCCAAGGCAGCGCACGCAGCTTCATGCAGGTGACGATCGAGGCGATCCTGATCAACATCCTCAATCCCAAGCTTTCGATCTTCTTTCTCGCCTTCCTGCCGCAATTCGTCAGCACCGAAGAAGCGCAGCCGCTCGCCAGCATGCTGATGCTGAGCAGCGTCTTCATGCTGATGACCTTCGTGGTCTTCGTCGGCTACGGCCTGCTCGCCGCCTCGATCCGCGACCACGTGATCTTGCGCCCGCGCGTGCTCACCTGGATGCGCCGCACGTTTGCCGCGGCGTTCGTGGCGCTGGGCGCCAAGCTCGCGGTGGCCGACCGCTAGCCGTAACGCGATGTCCGATCGAGATCTGCCCTCCGCCGGCTGGCTGCGGCCCAACCGCAAGGTGCTCGCCGGCGTGATGGTGACGTTCGTCGTCGGCGTGGTGCTTGGCTTCATCGCCGGGCGCGCAGACGGCGATGCCGAATGGGCCAGCCTGCGCGAACAGGCCCGCGTCGCCACCGCGAAGGCGTCAGCTCCCCGGGTCGCCTGCGTGCACGCCAATCCCCCGGTCGAGTGCGCGTGGACGCCCACCGACGCCGTCCCCTGCCAATGCCCGAATGCGGCCGGCGCTGGAGTCGTAGTCGGGAAATAGCGCCTTGCCCTCTCACGCTTGCGCAGGTCGGCCGGACCTCCGATGATCATGGCGGGGGACCGGGGATTTGGCTGAGCCTGCCGACATTTTTGTCAGCTACGCACGCGAGGACGAGGATCGCGCCGGTCGGCTGGTGCGCGCGCTCGAGGCCTGCGGCTGGCGTGTGTTCTGGGACCGCACAATCCCGCCGGGCGAGACGTGGCGCAGCCATATCGGTGTGCCGCTCGACCAGGCCGCGGTCGTGCTCGTGCTGTGGTCGCGACACTCGATCGACGCCGACTTCGTGCACAGCGAGGCCAATCGCGCCAAGGCGCGCGGCGCGCTGGTGCCGATCCTGCTCGACGACGTCTCACCGCCGCTGGGTTTCGAGCACATCCATGCGGCCGATCTGGTCCGCTGGATTGTCGGGCCGGACACCGATCTGCCGCCGTTGCTGGTTCGAACCCTTGAACGGCGGCTGGCACAGCCGGCGCGCGCCACGCCCCAGCCGATGCCGCAAACCGCACCCGCGCCGCAGCCAGCACCGGCCTCACGCGTCGCGGTTCCGCCGGGCCGTCGATTTTCCCTGCCGATGATTGCCGGCGCCATCGTGGCGCTGCTCGTTGCCGCCGGTTTGGGCGCACTTGCGGTCGGCCGATCCGACATGGGCGGCGCATCAAGCGAGGTGTCGAAACTGCAGGATCAGAACCGCCAGCTTCAATCGCAACTGACCAGTGCAGCCACGGCACGCCAGGCCGCCGAGGAGGTCGCGAAGGCGGCCAATGCGAGGATCGCCGCGCTGGAGAAGGATCTGCGTGATACGCAGGCGGCAAAGGGTCGAGCCGAAGAGGCAAGCAGATCAGTCACTGAAAAAGGCGACGCATCGGAGAGACGGGCGCGGGAGCTGACCCAACAGCTCGACGCGGCGAAGTCGGACTTGCGCAAAGCAACGGCGCGGGCCGATGCCGCGGAGGCATCAGTCGCTTCGCTCACACGCCAGATCGAGGCACTCAAGTCCGCCAAGCCCGCGCCTGCGCCGACGGCCAGCGCTCTGGTCTGCCGCACAACACACGGCGACTGTGCACTCACGGAGGACACGGCCGTTGGAGGCTACTGCTGGTGCAAGAGGCGTGAGGCCGATAGCGTATTCGCGGACACCGGCACCGTCCAGGTGCGCACGGTCTCGGATTCGAGGCAAGGCACCATCTGTCAACTATCGGAGGGCGGAATGTGCGCGTCGAAGGGCGGACGACAGCCGCTCGGTTCCAGCTGCCAGTGCTACGACGGAAAAGGGCAGGGGATCATCATACCCTGAAACGACGAGCCGGAGCCTTACGACTCCAGCTCGCTGTCCCAGTACAGGAAGTCGCGCCAGCTCTGGTGCAGGTGGTTGGGCGGGAAGGCCCGGCCGTGGTCCTGCAGCTCGGCGGTCGAGGGCTCGTAGGGCGCGCGCACGGGATACATGCCGGCCTGCCTCGGCAGCTTGTCGCCCTTCAGGAGGTTGCACGGGCTGCACGCGGTCACGACGTTGCGCCAGCTGGTGATGCCGCCGCGAGAGCGCGGCACCACGTGGTCGAAGGTCAGGTCGGGCGCGCCGAAGGGCTCGTTGCAGTACTGGCAGGTGAAGCTGTCGCGCAGGAAGACATTGAAGCGCGTGAAGGCGGGACGGCGCTCGGCCGGCACGAACTCCTTCAGCGCGATCACGCTGGGCAGACGCATCTCCAGGCTGGGGCTGCGCACGCGGCGGTCATACTCGGCGACGACGTTGACGCGGTCGAGGAACACCGCCTTGACGGCGTCCTGCCAGCTCCACAACGACAACGGAAAGTAGGACAACGGCCGAAAATCGGCGTTCAGCACCAGAGCGGGACAGGACTCGGGCGCCGCGTACATGGCTATTTACTCTGCGCGACAAAGCGCGCGCGAACGGCTTCGTACTTCATGGCGGGCGCATAGTGGCCGAAGCGTTTTGAAAACACAACGGGTTGATTCAGCGCAATCGTGACGCCGCGGTGAAGTGTGTGTGGCGAAAGCGTGACGCCGCATTCTTCCCCGCCCCCTCCGGGGGAAGGAGCTTACTCGGCGGCCGCCTTCAGGCTTGTCGGCACCGGTTGGCCGGCGACCAACGCCGCACGCGCGGCTTCGTATTCGCGGGTGAGGCGGTCGACGATCTCGGCTGCCGGCGGCGTGTCGAAGATCTGGCCGACGCCTTGTCCCGCGCCCCAGATGTCGCGCCAGGCCTTGGTCTTCATGTTGCCGCCCGAGCCGAAGTTCATCTTGCTCTTGTCGGCGGTCGGCAAATCGTCGGGATCGAGCCCGGCGGCGGCGATCGAGCGCTTCAGGTAGTTGCCGTGCACGCCGGTGAAGAGGTTGGTGTAGACGATCTCCTCGCCCGAGCTGTCGACGATGCACTGCTTGTTGCCGGCCGAGGCGTTGGCTTCGAGCGAGGCGGTGAAGCGCGTGCCGATATAGGCGAGGTCGGCGCCCACCGCCTGCGCCGCCAGCACCGAGGCGCCGTTGGCGATCGAGCCCGAGAGCAGGATGCAGCCGTCGTAGAACTGGCGCACCTCGGGCACCAGCGCGAAGGGCGACAGCGCGCCCGCGTGGCCGCCGGCGCCGGCGCAGACCAGGATCAGGCCATCGACGCCGGCCTGCAGCGCGCGCTTGGCGTGCTTGGTGTTGATCACGTCGTGGAACACCAGGCAGCCGTAGCGATGCGCCGACTTCACCACGTCGTCGGGCGCGCGCAGCGAGGTGATCTGGATCGGCACCTGGTACTTCTCGCAGAGATCGACGTCGTGCTGCAGGCGGTCGTTGGAGCTGTGCACGATCTGGTTGACCGCGAAGGGCGCCACGATCTTCTCGGGATGCCTGGCCTTGTACTCGGCCAGCTCGCCGGTGATGCGCTTGAGCCACTCCTCGAGCAGCTCCTTGGGCCGCGCGTTCAGCGCCGGGAAGGAGCCGACGATGCCCGCCTTGCACTGCGCGATGACGAGATCGGGATTGGACTGGATGAACAGCGGCGCGCCGACCACGGGGATGCGCAACTTGCCTTGCAGCTTGGCTGGGAGAGCCATGGACTATCGTGCTCCTGTCACTTCAGCATTTCGTAGCCGCCGCCCTTTTCGAGCGCGCGCTTGTAGGCGGGACGGGCGTGGATGCGTTCGACGAAGGCCGAGAGCTTCGGCAGCTGCTTGAACAGCGGCGAGCGCGCGGCCGAGGCTTCGAGCGGAAAGCTCATCTGGATGTCGGCAGCGGAGAATTCGCTGCCGGCGAACCACTCCCGTTGCGACAGCTCGCTTTCGAGGAACATGAAGGCGGTGCCGATCTGCGGATTGAGCAGCGACTTGTCGGCGCCGGCGGAGATCGCCCTGGCCACCGGCTTCATGAACCACGGCACACGCGAGGGCAGGCGGCCGAACACCAGCTTCATGAACAGAAGCGGCATCAGCGTGCCCTCGGCGTAATGCAGGAAGTAGCGGTAGCGCAGAAGCTCCGGCGTGCCTGACGCGGGTTTCAGCTTCC
>JAFAZJ010000309.1 GCA_019239835.1 Alphaproteobacteria bacterium
GGCGAAGTCGCCGAACTGCGCCTCCCACAGCACCAGCGCATTGGGCTCGGCCAGCGAGTAGCCGTACTCGAAGCCCAGCACGCCGGCTTCCGACAGCGGCGAGTCGATCACCTCGTAGCGCGCCTGGCCCTCGCGGATATTGTTGAGTGGCACGTAACGCTGGTCATTGGTCTGGTCGACCAGCACCGAATGCCGATGCGAGAAGGTGCCGCGGCCGGAATCCTGGCCCGACAGGCGTACCGGCGTGCCCTCGGCCAAGAGCGAGCCGAAGGCCAGAGCCTCGCCCATCGCCCAGTCCAGCCCCTCGCCGCTCTCGATCATCTTCCGCTTCTCCTCGAGCTGGCGGAGGATCTTGCGGTTGGTGTCATGGTTCTCGGGCTTGCGCGCCAGCGCCAGGCCAACCTCGCGCAAGGTCTCGATCGGCACCGCGGTGTTGCCCTTGCGATCTTCCTCGCCGGGCGCCGTGGTGAAGCCGGTCCACTGTCCTTCCAGCCAGTCGGCCTTGTTGGGGCGGAACGAGGCGGCGGCGGAGAACGCGTCGTCGAGCTTCTGGCGATAGTCGACCACCATGCGGTCGAGATCGGGTTGGGCGATCACGCCGGCCTCGATCAGGCGCTTGGCGTAGACGTCCTGCACCGTCGGGTGGCTGCCGATCTTCTTGTACATCATCGGCTGGGTGAACATCGGCTCGTCGCCTTCGTTGTGCCCATGCCGGCGGTAGCACCACATGTCGATGACGATGTCGCGCTTGAACTGCTGACGGAACTCCACGGCGATGCGCGAGCAATGGACCACCGCTTCAGGATCATCACCGTTCACGTGCAGGATCGGGCACTGCACGATCTTGGCGACCTCGGTGCAGTACGGACCGGAGCGCGAATAGGTCGGCGAGGTGGTGAAGCCGATCTGGTTGTTGACCACGAAGTGGATCGTGCCGCCGATGCGGTAGCCGGCGAGATCGCTGAGATCGAGACTCTCCGCTACCAGGCCTTGGCCGGCGAACGCCGCGTCGCCGTGCATCAGGATGGCCATCGCCTGGCTGCGATCCTTGTCGCCGCGCTGATCCTGCTTGGCGCGCACCTTGCCGAGCACGACGGGGTTCACCGCCTCGAGATGCGAGGGGTTGGCCGTCAGCGACAAGTGCACGACGTTGCCGTCGAACTCGCGGTCGGCCGAGGCGCCGAGGTGATACTTCACATCGCCGGAGCCGCGCATCTCCTCGGGATGCGAAGGCTTGCCCTGGAACTCCGAGAACAGCGCCTGGTAGCCCTTGTGCAGCACATGGACCAGCGTGTTCAGGCGGCCGCGATGCGGCATGCCGATCACGACATCCCGGATGCCGAGCTGGCCACCGCGCTTGAGGATCTGCTCAAGCCCCGGGATCAGCGCTTCGCCGCCGTCGAGGCCGAAGCGCTTGGTGCCGACGAACTTCACGTGCAGGTACTTCTCGAGGTTCTCCGCCTCGACAACGCGCTCGAGGATGGTGCGCCGGCCCATCTCGGTGAAGTCGGTGCGGTTGCCGTCGTTCTCGATGCGGTCCTCGATCCACGCCTTCACGTCGGGATCGCCGATATGCATGTACTCGACGCCGACCGCGCCGCAGTACGTCTGGCGCAGGCGATCGATCAGCTGGTGCAGGGTCGCGGTCTCGCCCAGGCCCAGCACGCGATCGACGAAGATCGGGCGGTCCCAGTCGGCGTCGCCAAAGCCGTAGGTCTTCGGATCGAGCTCGGAGTGATAGGGTTTGGGCGCCAGGCCCAGCGGATCGAGATCGGCCTGCAGATGGCCGCGCACGCGATACGAGCGGATCAGGATGCGCGCGCGCACCGCGTCGAGCGCGGCCGAACGCAGCTGCTCGGCGGTGATGCCGGCGGGCGCCTCGGCCTTTGCGACAGCGCCGTTGGCCTTGACGTTGCGGTTGGCTGCGGCGGGCGGCGCTGCGTCGGGATCGGCGACGCCCACGACGCGGGTGCGCTTGGGCGCCCAGCTCGCGCCGGTGACCTCGCGCAACACCTCGCGCTGCTCGCTCGACAGCTCGGAGAAGAAGGTCCGCCAGCTCTCGTCGACGGAGCCGGGGTCTTTGGCGAACCGCTCGAACAGATCGTCGATGAACGCCGAGTTGGCGCCATAGAGGAAGGAACTGCGTTCAGCATTCTGCATGACAGCGTAGCCGGCGCGTTACGGGCGCCGCCTCCTGGAATCGGGTCTTGCAAGACGGGGGCCTGCCGGCCGCTATCGACCCGAAGAAAGTGCGCACAAAATGGCGACGTCAGCCGTCGCCGCCTGCTCTCACCGCTTCTTTTTGCCCATCGCCTCGACCATGCCGGTGCCCAGCGCGGCCGGCGAATCGACGACATGCACGCCTACCTCGCGCAGCGCGGACACCTTGAACTCGGCGGTGTCGTGGCCACCCGAGATCACGGCGCCGGCGTGGCCCATGCGACGGCCCGGCGGCGCGGTGCGGCCGGCGATGAAGCCGACCACCGGCTTGTTCGAGCCCGAGGCCTTGAGGAATTCCGCGCCCTTGACCTCGGCGTCGCCACCGATCTCGCCGATCATGACGATGCCCTCGGTCTCGGGATCGCGCACGAACATCTCCAGGCACTCGACGAAGTTGGTGCCGTTGACCGGATCGCCACCGATGCCGATGCACGAGCTCTGGCCCAGCCCGGCGGCCGTGGTCTGCGCCACCGCCTCGTAGGTGAGCGTGCCGGAGCGCGAGACGATGCCGATCTTGCCGCGCTTGTGAATATGGCCCGGCATGATGCCGATCTTGCACTCGCCTGGCGTGATCACGCCGGGGCAGTTCGGCCCGATCAGCCGCGACTTGGAATTCAGCAGCGCGCGCTTGACCGCCACCATGTCGAGCACTGGGATGCCCTCGGTGATGGTGACGATCAGCGGGATCTCGGCGTCGATCGCCTCGAGGATGGCATCGGCGGCGAAGGCCGGCGGCACGTAGATCACCGAGGCGGTGCAACCGGTCTTCTCGCGCGCCTGCTTGACGGTATCGAACACCGGCAGATCGAGATGCTTGGTGCCGCCTTTGCCCGGCGTCACACCGCCCACCATCTTGGTGCCGTAGGCGATCGCCTGCTCGGAGTGGAAGGTGCCCTGCGAGCCGGTGAAGCCCTGGCAGATGACCGTGGTGTTCTTGTCGACGAGAACGGCCATCACTTGGCCTCCTTCACGGCCGTGACGACCTTCTGGGCCGCTTCGGCAAGATTGTCGGCGGAGATGATCGGCAGGCCTGAATCCTTCATGATCTTCTTGCCGAGATCGACATTGGTGCCTTCCAGCCGCACGACCAGCGGCACGTGCAGGCTGACCTCACGCGCCGCGGCGACGACGCCCTCGGCGATCACATCGCAGCGCATGATGCCGCCGAAGATGTTGATCAGGATGCCTTCGACGTTGGCGTCGCTCAGGATGATCTTGAACGCCGTGGTGATGCGTTCCTTGGTGGCGCCGCCGCCCACGTCGAGGAAGTTCGCCGGTGAGCCGCCGTAGAGCTTGATGATGTCCATCGTCGCCATGGCCAGGCCCGCGCCGTTGACCATGCAGCCGATGGTGCCGTCGAGCTTGATGTAGTTCAGGCCGTGCTTGCCGGCCTCGAGCTCCGCCGGATCCTCTTCGCTCTCGTCGCGCAGCTCCTCGAGTTCCTTGTGACGGTACAGCGCGTTGTCGTCGAGGTTGACCTTGGCGTCGAGCGCGATGACGTCGCCGGTGCCGGTGATCAGCAGCGGATTGATCTCGACCAGCGAGCAGTCGAGGCCGGTGAACGCCTTGTAGAGATTGCCGATGAACTTCACCGCCGCGCCGACCTGCTTGCCGTCCAGGCCCAGCGCAAAGGCGATCTTGCGGCCATGGTATTGCTGGTAACCGGCCACGGGATCGATCGCGACCTTGATGATCTTCTCGGGGTGCTGGCGCGCCACCTCCTCGATCGACATGCCGCCCTCGGTCGAGGCGATGATCGTCACCTCCGAGGTGGCGCGGTCCATCAGCAGCGACAGATAGAGCTCGCGCTTGATGTCGACGCCTTCCTCGATATAGACGCGCTTGACCTCTTTGCCGGCCGGACCGGTCTGCTTGGTGACCAGGATCTGGCCGAGCATGGCGCCGGCCTGGGCACCGACATCCTCGACCGACTTCACGACGCGCACGCCGCCTTTGCCGTTGGGGTCGCTCTTGAAGCGCCCGGCGCCGCGGCCGCCGGCATGGATCTGGGATTTCACGACAAAAACCGGCCCCGGCAGCTTGCGTGCGGCGTCGACGGCCTCGTCCTTGGTGTAGGCGACAAAGCCCTTGGGCACCGGGACACCGTAGCGGGCGAGCAGGGCCTTGGCCTGGTATTCATGGATATTCATGGAACCCCGCTCGGCAGGAGCAACTAAGGGGTGAGGGCGACAGGCGGCCGTCGAACATGCCGGCGGTAGTCAGTCTTGAAAGACAACGGACCCCAGAAACGGGCGCCAATCTATCACTTTGCGTCCGGTTCGCAACGCTGGAATGGTGACATTTCGACGATGGTCGGGCCCCTAACGCGAACGCCCCGCCGGTTCACGGCGGGGCGTCTGGAGGCCATCGGCGGCGGTCGGATCAGCCGGCGGCGACGATCTTCTTGGTGGCCTCGACGAGGCCCTTCACGGCAGCGACCGACTTGTCGAACATCGCCTTCTCCTCGGCGGTGAACGAGACCTCGACGATGCGCTCGATACCACCCGCGCCGATCACCACGGGAACGCCAATATAGAGGCCGTTCACGCCGTACTGGCCGGTCAGCAGGGCGGCGCAGGGCAGCAGGCGCTTCTTGTCCTTCAGATAGCTCTCGGCCATCTGGATCGCCGAGGCGGCCGGGGCATAGAAGGCCGAGCCGTTGCCCAGCAGGGCGACGATCTCGCCGCCGCCATCGCGGGTGCGCTGGACGATCTTGTCGAGCTTCTCCTGGGTGGTCCAACCCATCTTCACCAGGTCGGGCAGCGGGATGCCGGCGACCGCCGAGTAGCGCACCAGCGGCACCATTGTGTCGCCGTGGCCGCCGAGCACGAAGGCGGTGACGTCCTCGACCGAGACCTTGAACTCCTCGGCCAGGAACCAGCGGAAGCGCGCCGAGTCGAGGACGCCGGCCATGCCGACGACGCGGGCTGCCGGGAAGCCGGTGACTTCCTGCATCAGGCCGACCATGGCGTCGAGCGGGTTGGTGATGACGATGACGAAGGCGTTGGGCGCGTTCTCCTTGATGCCCTTGCCGACGGCGTTGATCACCTTGGCGTTGATGCCGATCAGGTCGTCGCGGCTCATGCCGGGCTTGCGCGGCACGCCAGCGGTGACGATCACGACGTCGGCACCCTTGATGTCGGCGTAGTTCGAGGTGCCGCTGTAGTGCGTATCGAACTTCGCCACCGGCGTCAGCTCGACGAGGTCGAGCGCCTTGCCCTTGGCCGTGCCTTCGGCGGCGGGGATGTCGAGCAGGACGACGTCGCCCAGCTCCTTCTGGCCGGCGAGCAGCGCCAGCGTGCCACCGATCTGCCCCGCGCCGACGAGCGCGATCTTCTTGCGTGCCATGGTGATGTCTCTCCGTGTCGGGATGGCGCGTCGCGGGGCGGCGCAGGAAAATGACGCGGCGCCATAGCGCGATTCGCCAACAGCGGCAAGGCGGGCGGGTTCAGCGGAACGGCGGCGGACCGGGCGGCCGGCCACCCGGCGGGCCACCACCCGGCCGGCCGCCTTGCGGCGGTCCCTTCATGAAGCTGGGATCGGGCGTGCCGACATAGCAGCGCGGCACGAACGGGAACGCGGCGGTCACCACGTAGTGATACGTACCTTGCGGGAACTCGGGCGTCGGTCCCTCGCGGCCATTGCACTCATCGAGATCGCCCGATCCGGCGACGTATTCGTAGTCACGTGTGTAGGTGCCGTCGGGCCGTCCGCCCGGACCGCCGCCCTCGCGCGCGCCCTGCCTCAGCCGCCAGCTCGACTTCAACTCGACCATGCCGCTCTGTGCATTGGCCGCGGCGCGATAGCCCCAGTGGGCGTAGATCGGGAAACCATCGGCCGCCCAGCCGATCAGGGCCGGCCGCTCGCGATAGGGCAGCTTCTCGACCAGGCCCATCGGCACGCCGTGATAGTGATAGGCCCCGTCGGGCTGCACATGTGCGTTGTTGCGGTCGATGCCCAGCGGCACCGCGCCCGAAAGCGCCTCGATCATCCAGCCCGAGCTGCGATCGTTGTTCCAGTACTCGGCCGTGCCGGGATCGAACACCACGCCGTTGACCGCCACGCCGAAGATCATGCGCGGCACGTAAGCTGTGCGCTGCGCGTTGCGCACCGGCTTTAGCGGCATGCGAAAGACGTAGTTCTGCGTGGCGATGGTGTTTGGATTGCCGCGATTGGGGAATTGGCCGGTGGCGTGATCGGCGCGGCCGTCGGCGCGGATGTAGCGGTAGCCGTTGCGACCATCGATATCGATCCACGAGGCGGCCGCCGCCGAGGGGATCAGCCCACCGCCTGTCGAGTACGTATGCTGGTGTGAGCCGGTATCGTGGTCGCCATGCGCCAGCGCGCCGCTGGCCGTCGCGCACAATGCCATCGCAAGGATCGAAGTTCGCATGTTCGCCTCCCCCCAGGACAACAGGCGACCGCCGCTTCGCGTCCCGAATTAATGAGTCGGTCGTGCCGCCAGCATCGACAGGGCCGCGATCGCTATCACGCAGATGAAGAAAGCGATGAAGGCGCGGACGAACATCCTGCGCGCGGGCGCCGCCTCCGGCTTGAAGTTCGCGGCGTTGAACCACTCGACGCCACGAAACATCATCGCACTGGCCGGCAGCCGACCACTCAGCATGCCGAACATGCGGATGCCGCTCATCAACGCGACCAGCCACGAAATAAGGGCAGCCGCGGCCACCGCGTAGATGACAAATATCATGCCCTGTTCGCTCCGATGTGCTCGAGCAGCAGCTCGTTGACGCGGTCGGGCACCTGGTCGGTCGAGAAGTGGCCAATGCCCGGGAGAGCCACGAAACGATACGGACCACTGACGCAGGACGCCGTGCCTTCGGCGGCCAGGCGACTGACCGAATTGTCGGCATCGCCCCACACGTAGAGCGTCGGCACCGTCACCTCAGCCTGAAATTCGATGCGCAAATCCTTCTGCGCACGATACCACGCCAGCGCCGCCTCCATGGCTTCCGGCGCGCCGAGCACGGCGACGTAGAGCTCGACGGCATCGGCGGGTACGCCGGCGTCGGCGAGCGTGCGGCGCAGGCGTTGCGCGCCGTTCTCGGTCAGCAGCTTCGCCGTATCGGCATTGAGGAAGGCGCGATGATGCCTGGAGCGATGCTTCTGATCGCCGTCGGCTGCCTGCAGCGCGCGGGCGAAGGCGGTGGGATGCGGGCGCGACAGGATGGTGAGCGAGGCCAGCCGCTGACCGAACCAGGCGCCCATTCCCCACGACACCTGACCGCCCCAATCGTGACCCACGAGATGGAATCGCTTCGCGCCGCCGCCGCAGGCCTCGACGATGTTGAGGCCGTCCCAGACGAGGTTGCTGTAGTTGTAGTTCGAGAGGTCGGCCGGATCGGGCCGCGCACCGGGCGAATAGCCGCGCTGGTCCGGCGCGATCGCGCGATAGCCGGCGGCGGCCAGCGCCGGTACCTGCGCGCGCCAGGTGTGGCGCGACTGCGGGAAGCCGTGCAGCAGCAGGACGATCTCGCCCGACTCGGGACCTTCGATCCACGCGTCGAAGGTCAGGCCATCCTTCGTGGTGATCTTGCGCAGCTCGAGCATCGGCGAACTCCCTGAACAGGGACAACGAAGCGTCGCACAAGCGAACCGGGGCGTCGATAACTCGACGCCCCGCATGCTCGAAAGCTATATGCGCGTGTTGCGCGATCAGACGCCGTTGTCCTTGAACCACGCCACGGCGCGCTTCCAGCCGTCCTCGGCCTGCTCCTTGCGATAGCTCGCGCGGTAGTCGGCGTTGAAGGCGTGCGGCGTGTCGGGATAGGTGTGGATGGTCGACTTGCTGGCCGCCGGCGTGCCCGCCGCCTTCAGCGCCTCGCGCATCTTGTCGACGGTGTCGTTGGGAATACCGGCGTCGGCGCCGCCATAGAGACCGAGAACCGGACCCTTGAGATCCTTGACCAGGTCGATCGGATGCTTGGGGTTCATCTCGTTGGTCTGCCCCATCACGCGGCCATACCACGCCACGCCCGCCTTCACGCCCGGGTTGTGCGCGTCATACAGCCAGACGATTCGCCCACCCCAGCAGAAGCCGGTGATGCCGAGCTTCGCGGTGTCGGCCTTGCCCTCGCCCTTGGCGAACTCGACGCAAGAATCCAGATCACCCATGACCTGCGCGTCCGGCACCTTGCTCACCAGCTCGCTCATCAGCTTGGGGATCTCGGTGTAGGTCTTCGGATCGCCCTGGCGGAAATAGAGCTCCGGCGCGATGGCGTACCAGCCCGCCTTGGCGAAGCGGCGCGCCATATCGGCGATGTGCTGATGAACGCCGAAGATCTCCTGCACCACGAGGACCACGCCGAAGCCCTGGCCGCTGGCCGGCATGGCGCGATAGGCCGGCAGCTCCTTGCCGTCCTTGGTCTTGACCTTCACCTCGCCGGCGGTCAGCCCATCGGCCGGCGTGACGATCATGGTCTGCGCCTGCACCGGATGCGCCGCCAACGCAATACCCACCCCCAACGCACCACCGGCCGTGGCCAACACGTCGCGTCGCGAGACGTTGCTGTCCGCCGTCGCGATAAACCGATCTCCGTCCATGGATGCCTCCTGCGTCGAATCTCCGGATGGATGAACACGCGCGCGGCGAGCCTATTTCGCCCGCCGCGAGAGCAGCCATCACTTTCCAGCGAGACCTCAGGGCTTGGCCGGTTCCTCGTCTGTCTCGGCGATGTGATCGAGAGCGAGGTATTCCGGCGACTGCATCTCCATCAGGCGTGACACCGTGCGCTCGAACTCAAAGGTGCCGTCGCCTTCGGTATAGAGCTTCTCCGGCGACGCCTCGGCCGAGCAGATCAGCTTCACCTTCTTCTCGTAGAGCGAGTCGATCAGGGTGATGAAGCGCCAGGCACGATCGCGGTTCTTGGCCGTGAGCCTGGGAATGTCGCGCAGCAGCACCGTGTGGAAGTGCTCGGCGATGCAGAGATAGTCGGCCGCACCCATCGGCTTGCCGCACCAATCCTCGAAGCGCGCCATGGCGACGCCCGGTGCGGCGTGCGGCACGATCACGTCGCGCCCCTGCGTGCGCAGCACGCGCTTCGCACCCTGCGCGTCGTTGGTCAGGGCCGCGAAGGCGTCGTCGAGCTTGCGGTCGGCCCAGGCTCCGGCAGGCACCAGGTACTTGTCCATCTCGCGCAGGCGCGCCATGCGGTAGTCACGGCCGGTGTCGAGCGCGTGGACCTCCAGCTTGGCCTTGAGCAGATCGATGAACGGCTGGAAGCGGTCGCGCTGCAGGCCGTTCTTGTAGAGATCGTCGGGGATACGGTTCGAGGTAGTGACGACGGTCACGCCCTCCTCGAACAACGTCGCGAACAGGCGCCACAGGATCATCGCGTCGGCGATGTTGGTGACCTGCATCTCGTCGAAGCACAGCAGGCGCGCATCGACGGCGATCTCGCGTGCCACGGGCACGATGACATCGGCCTCGGGCGGCGCGCCCTTGGCGGCCAGCATCTGGCGGCGTTCGAACAGCCGGCGATGGACCTCGAGCATGAACTCGTGGAAATGCGCGCGGCGCTTCTTCTCGACCGGCGCCTCGTTGAAGAACAGGTCCATCAGCATCGACTTGCCGGTGCCGACAGGCCCCCACATGTAAATGCCCGGCGGACCGGCCACCGGCGCCGGCCTGCGCGAGAACCCAAGCCGCGCCAGCAGACCGCCGCCACTGGTCTTCTCGGGCTGAATGCCCTTCAGCCGCTCCCACAACACCTGCAGACGTTCGGCCGCCTCGCGCTGACGCGGATCGGGCTTGAAGATGCCGGCTTCGAGACGCGCCTGCAGCGCCGCCAACGGACCCTTGCCGGTGACGAGAGGCTGCGGAACGGAGGGAGATTCTTCAGCGACGCTCATGATGCGCCGCCATACCTAACGGATCGCGACAGCGGCGCAAGCGCTCAGTGGTGACAAAGATCAGGCGTCGGCGGGCGCGGCGCCCTGGGGACGTAGCACGTCGTAGTTCCGGGTCTGATACCAGGTCATGTAGTCGGTATAGAGCGTCGTCGGGTACTTCGCGGGTCGGTCGGCCGAGACGCAGGTCGGCACCGGCTCGATCGGCACGTCGATATTGGCGTCGATGAAGAACGGCAGCGCGTAGCGCTCACCGCCGGAGCGGTTGATCACGCGATGCGGCGTGGCAAGGAAGCGATCGTTGGTCCAGCGCTGCAGGAACTGACCGCCATTGACGATGAAGGTGCCCGCGATCGCCGGCGCGTCGATCCAGCGGCCGTCCTGGGTTCTGATCGCCAGGCCCGGCACGTCGTTCTGCGGCAGCAACGTCATGAAGCTGGTGTCGGTATGTGGTGCGAGGCCAAACTCGCCATTCACCAGCACCTCGTGCTTGGGATAGTGCGTCATGCGCAGCGTGTACTGCGGATCGCGGAATGCCTTGGCGAAGAAATCCGCCGGCAGGTCCAGCGCGCGGGCGTAGATCGGCGTCATCGACACCGCCAACCGCTCCAGGCGCTGACAATAGGCGAGCACCGTGTCGCGGAAGCCCGGCACGTTGCGCGGCCAGCGGTTGACTCCGCGGAAGCGACGATTGGCCAGCACGTCAGGATGGTCCGCCGGCAGCTCGCGCTTGACGAAGAACGCCTCGTTCAAGTTCGGCTTGGTATCGGCTTGCACCGTCGAGGTGCGCAGCGTGTTGCCGCGCATCGGCATGTAGCCGGCATTGTGCTGATCGATCTTCAGCGCCAGCTTGTCCTCGAGCGGCTGCGCATGGAACGCCTGGGCCGCCCAGAACGCCGCATCGATCTGCGCCCGCGGCACGCCGTGGTTGGCGATGAAGTAGAAGCCGATATTCTCCAGCGCGAAGCGCAGCTCGGCCGCGAGCGCATCGAGCGCGCCCGGCTTGCCCGCGAGATACGGCCCGAGGTCGAGCAACGGGATCTCGCCGTCGCGCGCCGGCGCCGAACTCATGGAAGACATCAAGCCGTCCATCGGAGGCCTCCTGGAACCACGGGCGCATGATGCCACGACTTGCCGCCCTTGCCGCGCGCATTGGCGGGTACCAGAGTTGCGCCAACGATCGGGAGGGACGCCATGAAATTGCCGCTGCTGGCCATCTTGGCCATCGTCATCGCGTTATCTGCACAGGCGCAAACCGTAAATACCAAGAGCCTCGCAACCCGCGTCGAGCTGCACCCGATACAGTCGCTGACGCTCTCGGACCAGCAATTCCTCAGCGGCGATCGCGCCGCGGCCAAGCCGGTGACCGTGTCGGGCGAACTGCGCGTGGCGCAGGGCGGCGGCAAGCTGCCCGTGGTCGTGCTGATGCACGGTTCGGGCGGCGTCGGTGCGAACGTCGACGCCTGGGTGTCGATCTTCAACGCCATGGGCGTCTCGACCTTCGTGATCGACGGCTTCACCGGCCGTGGCCTGGTCTCGACCAGCGCCGACCAGGCCAAGCTCGGCCGCCTCAACCTGATCGTGGACATCTACGAATCGCTGGCGATCCTGGCCAAGCATCCGCGCGTCGATCCGGCGCGCATCGCGCTGATGGGCTTCTCGCGCGGCGGACAGGCAGCGCTCTATGCCAGCCTCGATCGCTTCCACGAGACCTGGAACCGCTCCGGCATCCGCTTCGCGACCTACATCCCGTTCTATCCGGATTGCTCGACGACCTACACGCGCGATACCGACATCGCCGCCGTGCCGGTGCGCATCTTCCATGGCACGCCCGACGACTACAATCCGGTGGCGTCGTGCAAGGTGTTCCTCGAACGGCTGCGCGCCGCCGGGCGCGACGTCACGATCACCGAATATCCCAACGCGCCGCACGGCTTCGATAATCCCATCGCGCCGCATCCGGCGGTGGTCGCGCAAGGCTCGCAGACCGTACGCAACTGCAAGATCCGCGAGGCCGACAAGGGCGTGCTGATCAACGAGGCGACCAAGGTGCCGTTCAGCTACCAGGACACCTGCGTGCAGCTCGGCCCGCACGTCGGCGGCGATCCCGAAGCGACCGCCGCCGCGCACAAGGCCGTGACCGATTTCATCAGGGCCCTGTTCAAGACCGGCTGAGCTTACTG
>JAFAZJ010000074.1 GCA_019239835.1 Alphaproteobacteria bacterium
GTGAGCGGACGCGCGCGCAGCTGCATGGCGCCTAACCCTCGCGGCCGGCGAGCAGGGCCTGGCAGGCGGCCAGCGGATCGCGGCTGTGGATCAGGTCGAGATGCGTGGGCGGCCGATCGACCAGCTTGGCATCGTGGCGCTGGGCGATGTCCATCAGCCGCGTCGCCGCCACGGCGTTGCCGGCGAAGGCCACGGTCTTCAGCCCGACGCGGAACGCCGCCATCGCGTGGCCCGGCGCGCCGTCGCAATCGAGCACGATGTCGGCGTCGGCGGTGGGGAACAGGTCCCGCGCCCGCTTGACGATCGCCGCCCAGAACGCCGCGCCATGCGTGTAGGACGCGCCGGCCGGGCTGAGCAGGGTCACCGGCGCCTTGGCCTCCTTGGCCGCCTGCAGCGCGGCGGAGACGTGCTTCCAGCTGTGCACGACGATCACCGTGCGCCTGGGTGTCTCGCCGCGCCACGTCGTGGTCGCGACGCGCTGCGAGGTGTTCGACACCACGATGCGCGGCCTTGGCGGCGCGGCCTTGGCGCGGGCAGGCTGCTTGGACTTCATGCGCCTACGATGGAGCGGTTTCGGCGCAGAGGGAAGGGGTGACTCTTTGTCTTCGTCTTCCCCCGGAGGGGGAAGGTGGCGCGCAGCGACGGAAGGGGGATGTCGAAGACGGACGGCGATGTCGTTGAGACATCCCCCTTCCGCCCTTCGGGCACCTTCCCCCTCCGGGGGAAGGAAAGACTAACCCAGCTTGCCCATGGCGACGGCGGTGTCGCTCATGCGGTTGGAGAAGCCCCACTCGTTGTCGTACCAGCTCAGGACGCGCACCAGGGTGCCGTCCATCACCTTGGTCTGGTCCATGTGGAAGACCGAGGAATGCGAGTCGTGGTTGAAGTCGATCGAGACGTTGGGCTGGTCGGTCCAGCCCAGGATGCCCTTGAGCTGGTTGGCCGCGGCGCGCTTGATCGCCTCGTTGATCTCCTTGGGATCGGTCTTCTTCTTGGCGACGAACTTGAAGTCGATCATCGAGACGTTGGGCGTCGGCACGCGGATCGCCACGCCGTCGAGCTTGCCGTTGAGCTCGGGCAGCACGAGACCCACCGCCTTGGCCGCACCGGTCGAGGTCGGGATCATCGACAAATTGGCGGCGCGCGCGCGATAGAGATCGGAGTGCATCGTGTCGAGCGTCGGCTGGTCGCCGGTGTAGGCGTGGATCGTCGTCATGAAGCCGTGCTCGATGCCGATGGCGTCGTTCAGCACCTTGGCGACCGGCGCCAGGCAGTTGGTCGTGCACGAGGCGTTGGAGACCACGACGTGCTCCTTGCTGAGCTTGTCGTGGTTGACGCCGTAGACGACGGTGATGTCGGCCTTGTCGGCCGGCGCCGAGACCAGCACGCGCTTGGCGCCGGCGGTCAGGTGGGCCGAGGCCTTGTCCTTGCTGGTGAAGATGCCCGTCGACTCGATGGCGACGTCGACGCCGAGATCCTTCCACGGCAGCTTCGAGGGATCGCGCTCGGCGGTGACTTTCATCTTGCCGCGGCCGACATCGATGGTGTCGCCGTCGACCTTGACCTCGCCGTTGAAGCGGCCGTGCACGGAGTCGAAGCGGAACAGATGCGCGTTGGTCGCGACCGGGCCGAGATCGTTCAGGCCGACAATCTCGATGTCCTTGCGGCCCGACTCGATGATGGCGCGCAGGATGTTGCGGCCGATGCGGCCGAAGCCGTTGATGCCGACGCGAACAGCCATGATGAAATCCCTCCGTCTTGTCCCCGTTACGCCTTGGCAGCGAGCGCTTCGCGCGCCGCCTTGGCAATGGCTTCCGGCGTGATGCCGAAATGCTTGTAGAGATCGGCCGCCTTGCCCGAGGCGCCGAAGCCGTGCATGCCCACGAACTTGCCGCGCCGCCCGAGCCAGCGCTCCCAGCCGAAGCCGCCAGCCGCCTCGCAGGCCACGCGCACCGTGCCATGCTTGCCCAGCACCTCGACCTGATAGCTCTCGGGCTGCTGCTCGAAGAGCTCCCAGCACGGCATCGACACGACGGCGGCGCTGATGCCGTCCTTGGCCAGCTGCTCGCGGGCGGCGAGCGCCAGCTGGACTTCCGAACCCGAGGCGATCAGGCGCGCGGAGTCCGACGCCGAGCCGGCGAGGATGTAGGCGCCCCTGGCCGAACGGTTCTCGGCCACGCCGCCGCAGATCGTCGGCAGGTTCTGGCGGGTGAGCGCGAGGATGCTGGGCGTCTCGTGCGAGCGCAGCGCCAGGTCCCAGCACTCCGCCGTCTCGACCACGTCGGCGGGACGGAAGACGTTGAGGTTGGGCATGGCGCGCAACGCGGCGAGATGCTCGATCGGCTGATGCGTCGGGCCATCCTCGCCCAGGCCGATCGAGTCGTGCGTCATGACGTAGATCACGCGCAAGCCCATCAGCGCCGACAGCCTAATCGCGCCGCGGCAGTAATCGGTGAAGACCAGGAACGTGCCGCCGTAGGGGATCACGCCGCCATGCAGGGCGATGCCGTTCATCGCCGCGGCCATCGCGTGCTCGCGGATGCCGTAGAAGACGTAGCGGCCGTCCCACTGACCGCTCTGCAGCGGCTTGAGCGTCGCGGTGCGGGTGTTGTTCGAGCCGGTGAGGTCGGCCGAGCCGCCCAACGTCTCCGGCAGCAGCGGGTTGATCACCTCGAGCACGTCCTGGCTCGCCTTGCGCGTCGCCACTGAAGGTTTGTCGGCGCTCATCTTGGTCTTGAACGCCGCCATCGCGCCGTCGAGCGAGGCGGGGAGCGCGCCCGACTGGCGACGATCCCATTCCATGCGGTCGGCTGACGCCAACGCGTTGAGCCGCGCCTGCCAGGCCTTGTGCGTGTCGGCGCCACGCGCGCCAATCGCGCGCCAGGCCGACAGGATCTCGTTGGGGATCACGAAAGGCGGGTAGGGCCAGCCGAGCTTCTTGCGCGTGCCCTCGACCTCTTCCTTGCCCAGCGGTGAGCCGTGCGTGGCGGCGGTGCCTTCCTTCTTCGGCGCGCCGTAGCCGATGATGGTGCGGCAGGCGATCATCGAGGGCTTGTCGGTGACCGCCTTGGCGAGCGTCATCGCCCGCTCGACCTGGTCGGCGTCATGACCATCGACGCGCTGCACGTGCCAGCCGGCGGCGGCGAAGCGCATCAGGTGATCTTCGGATGTCGACAGCGAGGTCGGCCCGTCGATCGAGATGTGGTTGTCGTCGAACAGCACGATCAGGCGACCCAGGCCGAGATGGCCGGCGAGCGTGATCGACTCCTGGCCGATGCCTTCCATCAGGCAGCCGTCGCCGCAGATCGCCCAGGTGTAGTGATCGACGACCTCGCCGCCGAAATGCGCCGCCAGCGAGCGCTCGGCGATCGCCATGCCTACCGCGTTGCCGAGGCCCTGGCCGAGCGGACCGGTCGTGGTCTCGATGCCCGGCGCGTGGCCGTACTCCGGGTGACCGGCGGTGCGCGAGCCGACCTGGCGGAAATGCTTGATCTCCTCGATCGTCATGTCCGGATAGCCGGTGAGGTAGAGCAGCGAATAGAGCAGCATCGAGCCGTGGCCGGCCGACAGCACGAAGCGGTCGCGGTCAGGCCAGTGCGGATCGGCGGCGTCGAACTTCAGGAACTTCGAGAACAGCACCGTGGCGACATCGGCCATGCCCATCGGCATGCCGGGATGACCCGAATCGGCCTGCTGCACCGCGTCCATCGCCAGCGCCCGGATGGCATTCGCCATATCGTTGTGGGCGATGGCTGGCGAGCCCGAGGCGGCGGTCGAAACGGTCATGATCTGGATGTCTTGGGGCGCGAGAGAAGCGGGAATCGCCGGTCTTACGGGCGGCGGGCAACATGCCGAGGGGTCAGCGTGGCGTCAATGCGTGCCATGTGCTGCTTGCCCAATGTGCGGAAAAGGACACAGCCGGCCGGGCAGGGCTTTGAGTTGCCAGCAGATTCCGGTACCTTGGAAAGCCAGTGGTTCGATTGCGGAATTTGTGGAAAACGACCAGATATTGCGTGTGGATTGCCCATAGGACGCGAGATATTGACGGTGTCGCTGCATACCCTCATTGTTGTGGTATGCTGGACGGGTCGACGGGCTTGTCCCACGAGAAAGAATTGCCAATGACGTCAAAGCTCGACGAACCCAAGGGGCTCGACGAGGCCAAGGGGAAGGTCAACAACGCGCTCAGCCGGCTCGAGAAGATGATCGAGCAACGTCTGCGCGAGGAGACCGCACGGGCCGACGAGCTGGCCGCCAAATTGGCCACGCTGGAAAGCCAGCACGAAGAACTCAAGCGTGTCGCGTCCGATGTCGAAGCACGGCTCGAGCGCGCCATGGCGCACATCCGCACTCTGCTGACGGCCGACCAGCGTTGACCGTCCCAGTCGCCTGCTTCACAGTGGCGACCAATAATAACGACTGATCCCCCTCCAAGAACGAATGTGAGTGCTGGCCATGCCGCACGTGCCCGTCCGTATCAACAATCGTCAGTACGAGCTTGCCTGCGCCGAGGGCGAGGAAGAACGCCTGCTGTCGCTCGCCGCCGACCTCGACGACTGCGTGCTCGAGCTCAGACGCCAGATCGCCGGTGCGCCCGAGATCAAGCTCCTGGTGCTGGGCGCGCTGATGATGGCCGACAAGGCGCGCGAGGCGCAGAGCGCCATCGAGCAGGCGCAAATGGAAGCCACCCGCGCGCGCAGCGAGCTGCAGAGCCTGCGCCTGGAGCTCGAGACCACCCGCGCCGAGGCCGCGATCCATCGCACGGCGCAGCCCGAGGTGCGGCTGGAGGATTTGTTCTCCGGCCTCGAAACCCGCATCGAAGGCCTCGCCCGCAAGGTCGCCGCCGCTTAGTCATCTTCCCCCGGAGGGGGAGGTGGCGCGCAGCGCCGGAAGGGGGATGTCGAAGACGGACTCCTGCGTTCGTCTTCGACATCCCCCATCCGCCCTTTGGGCACCTTCCCCCTCCGGGGGAAGGTAAGACCACCCAGTTGTTGTCGCGCGGGCTCGCGATCCCTACATTAATGACGGGGCGGAGTGCTGCGCGGTGCGTGGGCCGCAAGAACCCTGGGGCCAATGCTCTCCTCTAGGGAGCTGTTCCTGGTCTTGACCCTGGTCTTGATCACACGGCGCCCACCTGCGTTTGCAGGCCACAGAGGTTAAGCCGGGCTTTCACGGCCATCGTGGCGCCGCCCCACCCTTTTCAACTACACGCCTCACCCTGAGGAGCGCCGCAACGCGGCGCGTCTCGAAGGGTGGGCCACAGATCCGGTGCGTTGCCCATGCTTCGAGACGCGCTCTGCGAGCGCTCCTCAGCATGAGGTAGGCTGGCGTATGACCGACGAACCACTGCTCCAGCTCAAGCGCGACCTGCGCGTCGACATGATCGCCAGGCGTGCCGCGCTGGCCGATCAGGTGCACGCCGATGCGCGCGAGGCGCTGGTGCGCACGTGGCGGCGCGAGCGGCCGGTGCCGGCGCGCGAGGGTACGGGCACGGTGCCGGCGATCTCGGCGTTCTGGCCGATGGGCGAGGAGATCGACATCAAGCCGCTGCTGCAGGCGCTGCACGACGACGGCCACATGCTCTGCCTGCCGCGCACGCCCAAGCGTGGCGAGCCGCTGACGTTCCACGCGTGGCAGCCGGGCGATGCGCTGGAGCGCGGGCCAGTGGGCACGTCGCAGCCGTCCGCGGTGGCGCCGGTGATCGAGCCCGATGCACTGATCGTGCCGCTGCTCGCCGTCGATCCCGCCGGATTTCGCCTGGGTTACGGTGGCGGGTACTACGACCGCACGCTGACGCGCCTGCGCCAGCGTCGCGCCATCACCGCCATCGGCGTCGGATTCGAGGTCCAGCGCATCGATCGCGTGCCGACGGGTCCCAATGACGCAAGGCTGGACTTCCTTTTGACGGAGCGTGCGCTGCTCGCCTTCGCCTGAAGCTGGGCTAAGCTCCCGCCCGGCATCAGGGGAGTGACGCACATGGCGACCAGCAAACCCAGCGCGCCGCTGGGCAACGTGGTGGCACCGCTCGACGACTGGCTGTCGA
>JAFAZJ010000086.1 GCA_019239835.1 Alphaproteobacteria bacterium
TGACGCGCTACGCCAATCTATCGGTCGCGGCGTAAGCTGCACACGTCCCGCACGTGAAAAGCCCCGGCCATGCGCCGGGGCTTTTTCGTTGTTGCTTACTCGTCGCCGTTTGGGCCGATGTTCAGAAGCAGGCCTTTCAGGTTGGGATAGCGCTTGTGGATCCAGGGTCGGATCCACTCGTACTCGGTCTCCTTGTGCTGCTTGTATTCGGCGATGAAATCCCGGTAGTCGCTGGCGAGGTTGGCGTTGGTCCCCGGCTGCATGCTGCCGCCGCAGCTCAGGCAGGCCAGCCCGTCACCCAGCGCGAAGAGGTCGGTGCCGGAATACATGTAGCCATGGATCTGACGCGACTCGACGCCGAAGGTTGGCATGAACTGCGCATTGCGGCGCGAGCAGGAGAAGATCGCCGCGATGATGCGCTTGGCGCGCACGAAGCCGCCGTAGTCGTTGGCGTTGAGGCCGCTGTTGCGGAAGTTCACCAGCAGGCTGGTCGTCGCCAGCCAGCCGCGCGCCACGCGCTTCATCTTGTCGGTCGGTGCGCCCGACGCATCGCGCAGGCCGCCGTAATTGTGCAGCAGCTTCTCGAGATTGGCATTGGGGTGGTTCTTGCGCTGATGGATGAGCGCATGCCACGTCAGATGAATGGCGCGACGGGTATCGGCAAGGACGAGCTGGTCGACGCTCTGCCACCAGCCCTGCGACATGTTGCTGATGTCGTTGGTGGCCAGCGGCGTGCCGTCGAAGAAGCCCTTGAGTGCGCCCGTGGTCTTGGCCTGGGTCTGCATCAGGATGATGGTCTCGCGCTCGACCTGGCCGAAGCCGACGGCGTGGTTGCCCTTGCCCTTTTCCGAGCCCGGTCCCTTGACCCAGTCCTGGTGATTGAATCCGTTTTGCCGCGTGTTCTTGAACTGTGTCTCTTCCCAGAAGATCGCCGCCACGGTTTCCCACGGCACCATGTCGGTGACATCGCTGTCGTAGCACTCGTCGCGATAGTGCTGCTGGATCAGCCCGCACATGCCGAAATAGTCCTGCTGGCTGTTCTGCGGATCGCCGATCGCCATGGCTGCCCCCTCAAGGCATAAATATGAGTGTGCGCTCGCACACTTTTGTCTGATGGCCCTGACGACAACCTGTCCACCGTGCGTCTTCCGCGACACGAAAGGCATGGCAGATACGCGACGTGATGCCCCAAATTCATAGTCGCCGGGAGCCGGGCTCACGAGTAGTCTGAACCGACGTTCACCAAACAAGCGTTAGAGGGAAACTCCGCATGGTCGGCATCACCGGGTATGGCGCCTACGTCCCGCGACTGCGGCTCAGCCGGCAGGCTGTGTACGATGCCAACAAGTGGTTCGCGCCGGGCCTGCGCGGTCAGGCCAAAGGCGAGCGCGCGATGGCCAACTGGGACGAAGATTCCATCACCATGGGTGTCGAGGCGGCGCGCGACTGCCTCAACGGCACCGACCCGAAATCGCTGCGCAACCTGTTCTTCGCCTCGACCACCTTGCCGTTCAAGGATCGCCAGAATGCCGGCGTGATCGCCACGGCGCTGACCGTGGAAGAGGGCCTGATGGCCTCCGACGTGGCGGGCTCGCAGAAGGCCGGCACCTCGGCGCTGATCTCCGGCCTGACCGCCGCCAAGGCCGGTGGGCCGACCATGGTGGTCGCCGCCGAGAAGCGCTCGACGCGCGTCGCTTCGGCCAACGAGATGCAGTTCGGCGACGCTGCGGCGGCGATGCTGTGTGGCACCGACAAGGTGATCGCCAAGCTGGTCGGCCATCGCTCGGTGTCGATGGATTTCGTCGACCACTTCCGCGGCGAGGAGTCGGACTTCGACTACACCTGGGAAGAGCGCTGGATCCGCGACGAGGGCTACGCGAAGATCGTGCCGCCGGCGATCAAGGCGGCGCTCGCGGCTGCCAATCTCAAGGGCGCCGACATCAACCACTTCATCATGCCCGCCCTGATGGCGGCGATCCCCAAGCAGATGGCCAAGATGTCGGGCGTCGCCGAGGCGGCGGTGCGCGACAACCTCGGTGCCAATCTCGGCGACAGCGGTGCGGCGCATGCGCTGGTCGTTCTGGCGCACACGCTGGAGAGCGCCAAGGCCGGCGAGCGCATCATGGTGCTGGCGTTCGGCCAGGGCCTCGATGTCGTGATCCTCGAGGTCACGGACGAGATCACCAAGCTCAGCAAGCGGCGCGGCGTGTCGGGCTGGCTGGCGCGCGGCAAGGTCGAGACGAACTACATGAAGTTCCTCGCCTTCAACGACATGCTGCCGATCGACAAGGGCATGCGCGCGGAGTTCGACAAGAAGACCGCGCAGTCGGTGCTGTGGCGCAAGCGCGACATGATCTACGGCCTGGTCGGCGGCAAGTGCCGCGTCTGCGGCACGGCGCAGTTCCCCAAGAGCCAGGTCTGCGTCAATCCGAACTGCCACGCGATCGACAGCCAGGACCCGTATCCGATGGCGGGCCTCGAGGCCGCGGTGATGTCGTTCACCGCCGACTCGCTCACCTACTCGCCGGACCCGCCGGCGTATTACGGCATGATCACCTTCCCCGAGGGCGGCCGCTTCATGGCGGACTTCACCGACTCGGACAAGGAGCAGGTGAAGGTCGGCGCCAAGATGCGCATGACCTTCCGCATCCGCGACAACGATCAGATGCGCGGTGGCTTCAAGCGGTATTTCTGGAAGGCGGCGCCGGCCTGAGCGGCGCCAACGGTTCAAGGGTTAAAGGGAAGAGCACGACAACAACAGGAGACGTGCCATGGCCAAGGGTATCAAGGATAAAGTCGCCATTCTCGGCATGGGCTGCTCCAAGTTCGGCGAGCGCTGGGACAGCGGCGCCGAGGAGCTGATGCTGGAGGCGTTCAAGGAGTGCATCGCCGACGCCGGCATCGACATGAAGCAGCTGCAGGCTGCCTGGTTCTCGACCGCGATCGACGAGGTTCACGTCGGCAAGTCGGGCATCCCGCTCAGCACCACGCTGCGCCTGCCCAACATCCCGGTGACGCATGTCGAGAACATGTGTGCCTCGGGCACCGAAGCCTTCCGCGGCGCCTGCTACGCCGTGGCGTCGGGCGCGGTCGACTTCGCGCTGGCGCTGGGCGTCGAGAAGCTCAAGGACACCGGCTACGGTGGTTTGCCGGGCGGACGCGGCGGCCCGCTGCAGGCGCTGTGGAGCGCCAACGGCACGGCGCCGGGCAATTTCGCCCAGCTCGCCACCGCCTATCAGACCGCGCACGGCGTGTCGGATGAGGATCTGAAGCGCGCTATCGGCCACGTGTCGTGGAAGAGCCACCAGAACGGCGCCAAGAACCCCAAGGCCCACCTCCAGAAGGCGGTGGACATGGAGACGATCCTCAAGGCGCCGATGATCGCCTCACCGCTCGGCCTGTTCGACTGCTGCGGCGTGTCGGATGGCGCGGCGGCGGCGATCGTGACCACGCCGGAGATCGCCAAGGCGCTCGGCAAGAACAACATCGTCAGCGTCAAGGCGCTGCAGCTCTCCGTCTCGAACGGCTCGGAGTCGGGCCACAATTCGTGGGACGGCAGCTACTTCCACACCACGCGCATCGCCTCGAAGAAGGCCTATGAAGAGGCCGGCATCAAGGATCCGCGCAAGGAAGTCTCGATGTTCGAGGTGCACGACTGCTTCTCGGTCACCGAGCTGGTGACCATGGAAGACCTGCACATCTCCGAGACCGGCAAGGGCTGGAAGGACGTGCTCGACGGCTTCTACGACGCCGACGGCAAGATCCCCTGCCAGATCGACGGCGGCCTGAAGTGCTTCGGCCACCCGATCGGCGCCTCCGGCCTGCGTATGCTCTACGAGATGTACCTGCAGTTCCAGGGCCGCGCCGGCGCGCGCCAGCTCAAGGATCCGCGCATCGGCATGACGCACAACCTTGGCGGCGCGCCGCGCGAGAACGTCTCGTCGATCTCGATCGTCGGCCGCTACGACTCGTAATCGGCTGCAGAACACGAACCACAGAGGCACGCCCGCCTCTGTGGTTCTTTCTTTTGGAGGGAGCGCGCGGGCAATGCTCGACAAGAAACACATCGGCCACAAGTTCAACGCCTTCACCACCACGGTCGAGGCCGGCAAGATCCGTCTCTTCTGCAAGGCCATCGGCGAAGAGAATGAGATCTACAGCGACGAGAAGGCGGCCAAGGCCGCGGGCTACCGCGCCATCCCGGCGCCGCCGACCTTCCTGACCGCCGTCACCAACGACGATCCCGACAAGGGCGGCCTCTTGCGCCTGCTCAACGTCGATATCGGCCTGATCCTGCACGGCGAGCAGCACTACGAGTACCTCGCGCCGGTGCATGTCGGCGACCGCATCACCTGCCAGAGCCAGGTGATGGACATCTACGACAAGAAGGGCGGCGCCCTGTGGTTCGTGGTGTCGGAGACCTCGCTGAAGAACGACGCCGGCAAGGACGTGGCCAAGGCGCGCGGCGTGACCGTCGTGCGCAATCCGAACGCTGGCAAGGCTTGAGGAGGGGACGATGGCAAACGCGCCGAAATTCGCCGACGTGAAGGTGGGCGACGAGATTCCCAAGATCGTCATGCCGCCGATCAGCCGCCACCAGCTCGCGCTCTATTGCGGCGGCTCGGGCGATCACAATCCAATCCATGTCGACATCGACTTCGCCAAGAAGTTTGGGTTCAAGGACGTCTTCGCCCACGGCATGCTGTCGATGGCCTTCCTCGGCCGCGTCGTCACTGGCTGGGTGCCGCAATCACAGGTGCGCGGCCTGGGCACGCGCTTCACCTCGATCACCTGGGTCGGCGATGTGATCACCGTGAGCGGCAAGGTCACGGCCAAGCGCGAGCAGGGCGGCGAGAAGGTCGTCGACCTCGAGGTCAAGTGCACCAACCAGAACGGCCAGGACACGCTGCAGGGCCACGCGACCGTGGCGTTGGCGTAGGCCACAGCGGTCGCACACCCACACCGTCATTCCGAGCGCAGCGAGGGATCTTTCCGTCGATGAAAGATTCCTCGCTGCGCTCGGAATGACAGACCAACAGGAAAAGGAAGAGAGATATGGGTCAGGTTGACGGCCGCGTGGCCATCGTCACGGGTTCTGGTCGCGGCATCGGCCGCGAGATCGCGCTGCGCCTGGTGCGCGATGGCGCCAGGGTCGTGGTCAACGATCTCGACGAGGCGCCCGCCAAGGAGACCGTCGACATGATCACCAAGATGGGCGGCAAGGCCGTCGCCTGCAACGGTGACGTCTCGGCCAAGGATTTCGGCGATCGCATCGTCAAGACCGCGATCGACGCCTTCGGCGACTGCCACATCGTGGTGAACAATGCCGGCTACACCTGGGACAGCGTCATCCAGAAGATGAGCGACGAGCAGTGGTACGCCATCCTCGACGTGCATCTGACGGCGCCGTTCCGCGTGCTGCGCGCCTTCCAGCAGCATTTCCGCATGGCCGTCGACAAGGAGCGCGCCGAGGGCAAGCGCATCGTGCGCAAGGTCGTGAACATCTCCTCGACCTCTGGTGTCAACGGCAATGCCGGCCAGTCGAACTACTCGGCCGGCAAGGCGGGCATCGTCGGCCTGACCAAGACCTTGGCCAAGGAGTTCGGCCGCTACGACGTCACGGTCAACGCCGTGGCCTTCGGCTACATCCAGACGCGCCTGACCAAGCCGCTCAGCGCCGGCGAGGACGGTACCATCGAGGTGCAGGGCCGCCAGGTGAAGGTCGGCGTGCAGGGCGGCCGCATCGCCGCCATGAACCAGATGATCCCGCTGGGCCGCGGCGGCCTGCCCGAGGAGGCGGCCGGCTCGGTCTACCTCTTCTGCAGCCCCGACAGCGACTATGTCAGCGGCCAGTGCCTGGTGGTGAACGGCGGCCTGTAGTTAGTTTTCCCTTCCCCCGGAGGGGGAAGGTGCCCGAAGGGCGGAAGGGGGATGCCGAAGACGGCCTCCTCTCTCCCCCTGTGTCCGTCTTCGACATCCCCCATCCGTCGCTCCGCGACACCTTCCCCCTGCGGGGGGAAGGGAAGGTGAACTTGTCGCCGTAACGAGGCGGTGCGAGGATGGCGCCCGCGTATGTCCATCGCACATCTTCCCTTCGACGGCGCGCAGGACCTTCGCCTCGAGATCCTGCGCCGCGCGCCGCTCTTCTCCGGTCTCGACGACGCGACCCTGATGGCCGTGCTCAATCGCATGGAATCGGTGATGGTCGAGGGCGGAAAGCCGCTGATCCTCGCCGGCGATCCGGGCGACGCGCTCTACGTCGTGGCCAGCGGCTACCTCGCAGTGTTCGATCCGCCCGGTCCCGACGGCATCCCCCGCATCATCGCCGAGATCCCCGCCGGCGATATCGTCGGCGAGCTTTCGCTGATCGGCCACCGCCGGCGCTCGCACACCGTGGCCGCGATCCGCGACAGCGAGGCCCTGCGGCTGAGCCGTGCCGATTTCGAGCGCCTGATCAGCGAGCATCCCGAGGCGCTGGTCGGCCTGGTGCACAAGCTGGTCGAGCGCTACGGCTCGCCGCCGCGTCCGGTGAAGCGCCCGCCGCGCACCATCGCGCTGATCCCGCACGGCCCCAACGCGCCCTGTGAGCGCTTCGCCACCGAGCTGTCGGCGGCGCTGAGCCGCCTGCAGGGCGGGCCGAAGGTCGAGATCATCGGTCCCGAGGCCGCCGGCGCGCCGCTCGATCGCCTGCAGCGTGCCGAGGCGGAGGCGACCTTCGTGGTCTATCGCGCCGAGGCCGACGAATCGGACTGGACCCATCGCTGCCTGCGCCAGGCGGACCTGATGCTGGTGGTCGCCATGGCAGGCCCGCCGCCGGAGGAGCCGCAGCTGATCGACCGGCTGAACGCCACCGGCGCGCTGCGCGAAGGGCCATATCGCCCCAGGCGTGAATTGGTCCTGGTCCGGGAAAAGCCGCTGATCCGCCCCGGCACGACGTCGCCGTGGCTCGGCCACAACGACTATGCGCTGCATCACCATGTGCGGCTGGGCTCGGTGCAGGAGTTCGACCGATTGGCGCGCGTCGTGGTCAACCGCGCGGTGGGTATCGTCATGGCCGGCGGCGGCGCGCGCGGCTTCGCCCATATCGGCGTGGTGCGCGCGTTGCGCGAGGCCGGCGTGCCGATCGACATGGCCGGCGGCTGCAGCATGGGCGCGATCGTCGCGGCGGCCACGGCAGCGGGCTGGGACCATCGCGAGATGAATGCGCGCTTCCGCCGTGCCTTCGTCGAGCAGAACCCGCTGGGCGACTACACCGTGCCTTTCGTCTCGCTGTTCGCCGGCCGACGCGTCGACAATTTGCTGCACCTCGCCTTCGGCTCGATCGACATCGAGGACCTGCCGTCGCCGTTCTACTGCGTCACCGCCAACCTCACGCTGCAGGGTCGCGACGTGCAGCGCCGCGGCCCGCTGGCACACTGGCTGCGCGCCTCGGTCTCGATCCCCGGCGTGCTGCCGCCCGTGGTGCATCGTGGCGAAGTGCATGTCGATGGTGGCGTGATCGACAACTTCCCTGTCTCGCCGATGCGCGCCATGGGCCGAGGCCCGGTGATCGGCATCGACATCGACACCGGCGGCGCGATGTCGGCCGGCGAGCGGGTCGGCGATTCGTGGTCGGCCTGGGAATTCATCCGCCGCCTGTTCTGGAAACGCGGCCAGACGCTGCCCATCCCCTCGATCGTGCGCATCCTGCTGCGCTCGGCCCTTGTCGGCAGCACCGAACGGTCCCTGCTCGACCGCGAGCGGGTCGACTTGCTGATCATGCCGCCGATGACCGATTTCGACCTGCTCGACTGGACCGGCTTTGAACGCGCAGTCGATATCGGCTACCGCCACACCATGGGCATGCTCGACAAGATCGAGGGCGGCCAACTCCGCGACCGCCTATTGGCTGCCTAACGACCTTCCCCCGCCAGCGGGGGAAGGTATTTAGAGCCAGGGGTTTTTGGCCCATTCCAGGGCCTGGTCCAGGCGGTCGTGGCCCCAGAAGAGTTCGTCGCCGACGGTGAAGGCCGGGGCGCCGTAGATGCCGAGTGAGATTGCTTGTTCGGTTTGGGTTTTCAGGCGCGCCTTGTTCTCGGGGCTGTTGGCGCGTTCGATCACGGAGGGGGCCAGGCCCAGCCGCTGAACGATGTCGGAGACCACCTGGGGATCGCCGATGTCGCGGTCCTCGACGAAGTTGGCGCGGAAGATGGCGCGCGAGAAATTCGAGATCCAGCCGTCTTCGGCGCCGATCAGGGCGACGCGCGCGGCGTGCAGCGAATTGCGCGGTAGGACGCTGGGCTTGTTCCACAGCAGCAGGTACTTCGCCGCCTGGCGCTGCATGTCGCGCCACATGTTGGCGCCCTTGGTCGGGTAGAGGTTGAAGGGCGAAGTCGCCCAACCCTGCGCGGCGAAAATGGGACCGAGCAGAAAGGGACGCCATTGCACCTTCACGCCGGCGACGCGGGCGGCGCCTTCGATGCGTTCGGCGGCGAGGTAGGAATAGGTGCTGGCGAATTCGTACCAGAAATCCACGGCCGGCTGAGCCATGTACGCTGCTCCTGTCCTACTCCGCCGGATGCGGCGCCTGGGTGATGGCGGCCGGCGCGGCGTGCACCTCGCGCTTGCGGGCGAGGTAAGTATAGGCGGTGGGCACGACGAAGAGGGTGAACAAGGTGCCGAAGGTCAGGCCGCCGACGATCACCCAGCCGATCGCCTGGCGGCTCTCGCCGCCGGCGCCGGTGGCGTAGGCCAGCGGGATGGCGCCCAGCACCATCGCGCCCGTCGTCATCAGGATGGGACGCAGGCGCAAGGTCGCCGCCTGCTTTACGGCTTCGACCTTCGACAGGCCTTGTTCCTGAAGCTGGTTGGAGAACTCGACAATAAGAATGCCGTGCTTGGTGATCAGGCCGATCAGGGTGACCAGGCCGATCTGGCTGTAGACGTTGAGCGTATTGCCGGTGAAGTACAGCGCCAGCAGCGCGCCGGTCATGGTCAGCGGCACGGTGAGCATGATGATCAGCGGATCGATGAAGCTCTCGAACTGCGCTGCCAGCACCAGGAAGATGAACACCAGCGCCATCAGGAAGGTCTCGTAGAGACCCTTCGACGACTGCCTGAACTCGCGGCTCGGGCCGTTGTAGTCGATGCGGATCGAGCCCGGCAGCTGCTTGGCCGCCTGGTCCATGAACTTCAGCGCATCACCGAGCGCACAGGTGCCGACCAAATTGGCCGATACGGTCGAGGCGCGCAGCTTGTTGAAGTGGTTGAGCTCCTTGGGCGCCACCGTCTCGTTGTAGGTGATCAGGGTCGACAGCGGGATCATCTGGCCCGAGCGCGCGCGCACGAAGATCTCGTTGAGCTGGTTGGGCGTGACGCGCTCGGAATCGGCGACCTGCACGACGACGTCGTACTGCTTGCCCTCGCGCTTGAAGCGCGTCACCTGGCGGCCGCCCATCATGGTCTCGAGCGTGCGCCCGATGGTCTCGACCTCGACGCCCAGCAGGGCGGCCTTCTCGCGGTCGGGCCGCACGCGCAGATCGGGCTTGTTGAGCTTCAGGTCGGTGTCGAGCGCGGTGAGGCACGGATTGGTGCGCGCAATCGCCATCATCTGGTTGGTCGCCTCGTCGAGCACCATGTAGGGCTGCGTTGTCAGCAGCACCACCTGCACCGGCTTGTCCGAGGTGCGCAGGCCGAACGAGGGTGGATTGATCGGGAAGGCGACGATGCCGGTGATGCGCTGCGCCAGGGGGCGGGCCATCTCGGTGATCGCCTGCTGCTTGACCTTGCGCTCCTCCCACGGTTTCAGCCGCGCGAAGGCGAGCAGGCGCGTGACGTCGGGGAAGCCGACGATCAGCAGCAGCCGGTCGGTATTCTCGCTGATCTCCGGCCGGCCGAACTGCTCGCTGCGCAGGTAGACGTCCTCGACGCGCCGTCCGTAGCCGAAGGTGTAGTCGATGGTCGAGCCCTCGGGCGCGAAACCGATATTCGATACGCTGCCGCGGTCCTCCGACGGCGCCAGCTCCGAGGGGATCAGGGTGAACAGGTAGCCGGCGGTGCCGGCGGTCACCAGGCCGATGACGACCACAAGCGGCCGTACGGCGAAGGTCCAGCCGAGCAGGCGGCGATAGCCGTTGTTCATGCCATCCAGCACGCGCTCGCCGACGCGGTAGAACAAGTTGGGATGCGCCTCGTGCTTCAAGAACTTGGAGCACATCATCGGCGAGAGCGTGAGCGCCACGAAGCCCGAGACGATCACCGATCCCGCCAGGGTCAGTGCGAACTCGATGAACAGCCGGCCGGTGCGGCCGGTCTGGAAGGCGACCGGCGCGTACACCGCGGCCAGCGTGATCGTCATGGCGACGATGGCGAAGGAAATCTCGCGGCTGCCCTTGAGCGCGGCCTCGAAGGGCTTCATGCCCTCCTCGACGTAGCGCGCGATGTTCTCGAGCATGACGATGGCGTCGTCGACCACCAGGCCGATCGCCAGCACCATGGCCAGCAGGGTCAGCGTGTTCACCGAGAAGTTCAGCACCATCATCATGGTGAAGGTGCCGATCAGCGATACCGGGATGGTGACCAGCGGCACCAGGGTGGCGCGGAAGCTGCGCAGGAACAGGAAGATCACCATGACGACGAGGACAACGGCCTCGCCGATGGTGTGGAAGACGCTGTCGATCGAGCGGTCGATGAACACCGTGCTGTCGTAGGAGACCTCGGCGTTGATGCCGGGCGGCAGCTCGGCGAGGATCTGCGGCAGGCGCTTCTTGACGTCGTTGGCCACCGACAGCGGATTGGCGGTCGACTGCTTGACGACGCCGACATTGACCGCGAGCTGGCCGTTGAAGGTGCTGATCACGCGCTGGTCGAGTGGGGCGATCTGGGCACGGCCGACGTCCTTCAGGCGCACGAGATAGCCGTCGTTCTCGCGCAGGATCAGGTTGTCGAATTCCTGCGGCGTGCGCAGGCCGGTCTCGGCCAGGATGGTGAACTCGCGATCGGTGCTCTCGATGCGGCCCGAGGGGATCTCGACGTTCTGACGGCGCAGCGCGTTCTCGACGTCCTGCGGCGTGACGCGATAGGCCGCCAGCCGCACGCGATCGAGCCAGATGCGCATCGAGAAGGTGCGCTCGCCGAAGATGCGCAGCTGCGAGACGCCGTCGATGGTCTGCAGCTGGTCCTTCACGAAACGGTCGACGTAGTCGGTGACGTCGAGCTGGCTGACCGTGTCCGAGGTGAAGGCGATGTAGATGATCGGCGAGGCGTCGGCCTCGACCTTGGCGATCACCGGCTCGTCGATCTCGGTCGGCAGGCGCGAGCGCACACGGCTCACGCGATCGCGCACATCGGCGGCGGCGCTGTCGACGTTGCGCGTGAGGCGGAACTTCACCGTGATCAGGCTGCGCTCGGCACGGCTGAACGAGGTCATCAGCTCGATGCCGTCGATGCCGTAGAGCGATTCCTCGAGCGGCTGGGTGATCTGGCTTTCGACGATCTCCGCCGACGCGCCGCGGTAGGTGACGTCGACCGTAAGCGTCGGTTCGTCGATGTTCGGATACTCGCGGATCGACAGCCGCTGATAGCTCACCAACCCCAGCAGCACGAGCGTGAGGCTCATGACCGTGGCGAACACCGGCCGCCGGATCGAGACGTCGGAGATGGTCATGGGACCCTGCGCTCAGCCGCCACGGCCGGGCGGGTTCGGGCGGTTCGCGGTCGACGGCGCGCCGTCGGCGGGCGGGACGGCTGCGCCGGTCGAGGGCTTCGGTGCGCCACCGGCCGGCGGCGTCTGCGGGCGCAGGCCGCCGGGTGGCATGATGGTCACCGGGATGCCGGGGCGCGGCAGCTTCAGGTGACCGGCGGTGATCACCATGTCGTCGGGCTTCAGCCCTTCGAGGATCTCGACCTGACCCTTCTCGCGCTGGCCCGCGCGCACGAAGGTCGGCACCGACTTGCCATCGACGATGCGATAGACCTGCACGCGATCGCCCACCGGCACGATCGCCTGCTCGGGCACGAACATCGTGTTCTCGCGGGTCGCCAGCGTCACGGCAACGCGGCCGAAGACGCCAGGGCGCAGCAGGTGCTGGGGGTTGTCGACGATGGCGCGGATCACGATCGAGCGGCCGGCCTCATCGACCAGCGGATCAATCGCGTAGACCTTGCCCGCGAACTCGCGCCCGGCGAAGGCATCGACGGTGACCGCGATCGGCTGGCCGACACGCACCGCCGGCAGGAACGACTCGGGAATGCGGAAATCGACCTTCAGCGGATCGATCTGTTCCAGGTTAACGATATCGGCGCCGGCGACGAGATAGCTGCCGACCGACACGCGGCGCAAACCGACGACGCCGTCAAACGGCGCGATCAGGGTGTACTTCTCGACCCGCGACTTGGCGAGCTGCACCGCGGCCTCGTC
>JAFAZJ010000249.1 GCA_019239835.1 Alphaproteobacteria bacterium
AACGACCTGATGGTGCGCAACGGCTTCGCCGACGCCGCCAAGCGCATCCAGGAGCTCTACCTCGCCGGCCACAAGGACGAGGCGATCGCCACGGTGCCCGACGAATGGGTTGACGCGAAGTCGCTGGTCGGCCCGGCCGCACGCATCAAGGAGCGCTATCGCCGCTGGGAAGATTGCGGCCTCGACACGCTCAGCGTCCGCTCGCGCCAGCCCGAGGCGATCGAGGTCATGGCGCAGGCGGCGCGGCTGAATTCGTGATGGCGGGCGCGAAAGCGAAGAAGAAGGCAGCACCGAAGCGCGCGGCCGCCAAGCCAAGGCTTCTCGCCGGCGGCAATCCGCAGATTGCCAAGGCTGACGGCGATGCGCCGGTGCAGGCCTATATCGCCGCCGTTCCCGGTTGGAAGCAGGGCGTCGCGCGGCGGCTCGACGTGTTGATCACGCGCGCTGTCCCCGGTGTGCGCAAGGCGGTGAAGTGGAACTCGCCCTTTTACGGCATCGAGGGAAAGGGCTGGTTCCTTGGGCTGCATTGCTTCACCAAATACGTGAAGGTGACGTTCTTCACCGGCACATCGCTCAAGCCGATGCCGCCCGGCGAGTCGAAGCACAAGACCGTGCGCTACCTCGATATCCGCGAGGACGACTCGCTCGACGAGGCGCAGTTCACCGCGTGGGTGAAGCAGGCCGGCAAGATACCCGGCTGGCTCGCGTAAGACTTATGGCGGGCCAGGATCCCCTGCTGCTGCGCCGCCTGCTGCGCGCCAAGGACCACATGGACGCGGCTTCGCACGAAGCCTGGCCGGTGAGTCGGCTGGCGCGCGTGAGCGGTGCGTCGCAGGCCCACTTCGCGCGCTCGTTCAAGGAGGCCTTCGGCGTACCGCCGCATCGCTACCTGCTGACGCGCCGCATCGAGCGCGCGACGGCGCTGTTGCGCGATACGGAGATCGCGATCACCGACATCGCCTTCGACACCGGCTGGAACAGCCTCGGCACCTTCGGGCGCGTGTTCCGCGATGTCACCGGCGAGAGCCCGGGTGCGTTCCGGGCGCGCCAGAAGGCCGCAGCGCACGATTTGGCGCGCGTGCCCGGCTGTTTCCTCAGCGCCGCGCACCGGCCGGGCCTCACTTCAGCAGTTTCGGAGAAGCGACGGCAGGACAGCGACGGTATTGACGGGCCCGACGAGCAAACGGAGGTCCCATGAGCGAGGGTATCAATGTGGTCGGCGTGTACGTCCGCGACCAGGACGAAGCGCTTGAGTTCTATGTCGGCAAGCTCGGCATGCGCGTGCACACCGATGCGCGCAACGGCGAGTATCGCTGGCTCACCGTGCAGCATCCCGAGCAGCCGTCGTTCCAGCTCGGCCTGTTCAAGCCGCAGGCGCCGGTGCTCGACGCGGCGACGGCGCAGAGCGTGAGCGAGCTCGTCGCCAAGGGCGCCATGCCGCCGCTGGTGCTGGTGGTCGACGATTGCCGCGCCGCCTATGAACGCCTGCGTACGAAGGGCGTGGAATTCACGCAGGAGCCGATGGAACGCTATGGCGGCGTCGATGCCGGCTTCCGCGATCCCTCGGGCAACGGCTGGAAGATGATCGAAGCCCGCCACGGCGCCGGATGATCTTCGCGATCAAGGCCGAGGTCCGCGATGCGAAGGCGAAGACATTCGCCTTCGCCGCGCAGAAGACGATGTATGGCGGCAAGCACATCGCCGCAGGCGACACGGCGTTCGTGTTCGCGAGCGAGAACGAGGGTGGTGTCGGCCTTATCGCGCACGGCGTCGTGACATCGGCGGAAGCGATCCCAAAGAAGCGCGGCGTCGAGCGGCAGACGCCGCGCGTAAGCGTCGCTATCCGCCGTACCAAGCTCGCGACGCGGCCGCTGGGCCGGCGCGAGCTCAAACCGTTCAGTGACTGGAAGGACGGACGCCCCGAGACAGAACTCAATTTCAAGTTCTATCGTCAGGCCACGAACAAGATCGTCGGCATCTCCGACGGGGCGGCCGCGTTCCTTGAACAGTTCTTCAGCTGAGGTCGAAGGCCATGGCGAAAGTGAAGACCACCGGCGCAGACTCACCGTCCAGGCTGATCGATGGGCGCATCAAGGAGCTCGGCGATTGGCGCGGCGCGATGCTTGGCAAGGTGCGCAAGCTCATCCACGAGGCCGATCCCGAGGTGATCGAGGAATGGAAGTGGCGCGGCGTGCCGGTGTGGGAGCATGCCGGCATCATCTGCACCGGCGAGACCTACAAGGCCGCGGTGAAGCTGACCTTCGCCAAGGGCGCTGCGTTGCCCGACCCAGCCGGCCTGTTCAACTCCAGCCTCGAGGGCAACGTCCGCCGCGCCATCGATATCCACGAGGGCGACAAGCTGAATGAGAAGGCGCTGAAGGCGCTCATCCGCGCGGCCGTGGAGCTGAACATGTCGAAAAAGAAGCGCTGATCAGCGCCCCGTCATCCCGAGCGAAGCGAGGGATCTCTAGATTCCTCGCTTTGCTCGGAATGACAGCGGGGCTCGAATATGTCGGGAATCGTTGACATGTCGGAAACTCCCGACATAATGCCCGCATGTCGACCGAGCCCGTCTTTTCAGCCCTGGCGCATCCTGTCCGCCGGCAGGTAATCGCCCTGCTGCTCGACCACGAGCGCACCGCGGGCGCGATCGCCGAGGAGTTCGAGATCAGCCGCTCGGCGGTGTCCGAGCATCTCGGCATCCTGCGCAACGCCCATCTGGTGCGCGAGAAGAAGTCCGGCCGCGAGCGCATCTACGCGCTCAACGCCAAGCCGCTGGCCGAGCTGCGCGACTGGCTCAAGCCGTACGAGAGCTACTGGAAGAGCCGCCTCGCCCGCCTGGCACGGCAGCTCGAGGACGAAGAGTCATGAGCACCCTGCAGTCGCTGACCATCGACCAGCCGATCAAGGCTTCGCCAGCACGCGTCTGGGAACGCATCTCGACTCCTGAAGGCATCGCGCGCTGGTGGGCGCCCGGCGACATCGCGCCGGTGCTCGGCCACAGCTTCACCATGGACATGGGCAAATGGGGCGAGCAGCCCTGCCGCGTGATCGAGGTCGTGCCCGAACGCAAGCTCGCCTACACCTTCGCCGACTGGGAGCTGCACTGGACGATCACGCCGACCGCCGAGGGCTGCCTGCTGCGCCTGGAGCATCGTGGCTTCGACCCCGACAACCCGCAGCACCGTTTCGCTCTGGAGAACATGGGCAAAGGCTGGCGCACGCTGATCCTGCCGAAGCTGGCGGAGGGCTTGCTCCACTCGTAAGCTCTCCTCCTCTGGGAGGAGAAGCCCATGCGTCCGCCGCTGCGTATCGGCACGGTCTACGATTTCCGCAACACGCCCGAGTCGGGGCTCGACAACCCCAGCCTCTACGCCGCGATCATGGACCAGGTCGTGATGCTCGACGGGCTGGGCCTCGATCTCGTGTGGTTCACCGAGCATCACTTCCTCGACGATGGCTACCTGCCCTCGTGGATCCCGATCGCCGGCGCGATCGCGGCGCGCACCAAGCGGGTGAAGCTGTCGAGCGATGTCTGCCTGCTGCCGTTCAACCACCCGGTGCGGCTGGCCGAGGATCTCGCAGTGCTCGACAATCTCAGCAACGGGCGCATCGAGATCGGCGTCGGCATGGGCTACGCGCCGCACGAGTTCAAGGGCTTCGGCCTGCCGGTGTCGCGCCGCGTGTCGCTCACCGACGAGGGCATCGAGGTGCTGCGGCTGTGCTTCGCCGGCGAGCGTTTCAGCTATCACGGCAAGCGCTACGACTTCGACGATGTCGTCATCCGCCCCGGCTATGTGCAGCAAGGCGGCCCGCCGCTGTGGATCGCCGCGATGTCGGGCGCCGGCGCGCAACGCGCAGCGCGCTACGACAGCAACTTCCTGCCGCAGGGCCCGCGTTCGGCGGTGCTCGATCCGTGGCGCGCGACCATGAAGGAGTCGGGGCGCGACCCCGAGACGTACCGCGTCGGCATCATCCGCTCCTGCCTCGTCACCGATGATCGCGAGCGCGACTGGCCGGCGGTGCGCGCGGCCGAGCGCTATCGCGGCCAGGTCTATCGCAGCTTCAACAGCGAAGGCGCCTACGGCGGCGTCCAGCAGACGGCGACGGATCCGCCCATCCCGCAGACCTGGGTGGTGGGCGACGTCGAGCATTGCGTGAAGGAGCTCACGGCCTTCATCAAGGAGTTCGGCATCACCGATCTCGTGACCTGGGCGGTACCGCCCGGCATGCGACCCGATCAGATGAACGGCCACCTCGAGCGCTTCGTGCGCGATGTGGCGCCGCGTTTGAAGGCGGCCGTGCAATGAGCGTCGCGGTCGGTCTCGGACTCGCCGAGTTTCCCTTCTCCTCTGGCGCCGGCTACTGGCGCTGGGTCGACATGTGCGAGCAAGGCGGCGTCGATTCGATCTGGCAGACTGATCGTCTCGCCGGCAAGGCGCCGTTCCTCGAATCGATGACGACGATGGCGGCACTAGCAGGCCGCACGCGCCGGCTGCGCTTCGGCATGAACGTGGTGTCGCTCGCCTTCCGCGACCCCGTGCTGCTGGCCAAGCAATGCGCCACCATCGACGTGCTGTCGGAGGGCCGCCTGCTGCCCGCCTTCGGCATCGGCTCGCCGGTCGGGCCGGAATGGAAGATGCTGAACGTCGACACCAAGACGCGCGGCAAGAAGACCGACGAGTGCCTTGAGATCATCACGCGGCTGTGGCGCGAGGACTCGGTCGACTTCAACGGCGCGTTTTACAAGCTGAGCGGCGCGGTGATCGCGCCCAAGCCGGTGCAGCCCGACCTGCCGATGTGGATCGGCGGCTCGACCGACGCCGCGATCCGCCGCACCGCGAAGTACGGCACCGGCTGGCAGGCTGGCGGCGACTCGCCGGCGGATGCCGGCCGCATCGTCGCCGCGATCAAGGTCGCCACCGCCGAAGCTGGCCGCAGCATCGACGAGGACCATTACGGCGCGGGCTTCGCCTACCATTTCGGCAGCGGCGACAGCCCGATCGTCGCGCGCGCCATGGAGGCCTACACCAAGCGCACCGGCCGCGACGCGCGCCAGGCGTTCGCGATCGGTGATGCCGACACTGTCATGAATCGCCTCGCCGAATTCGTCGACAACGGCGTCGCTAAGTTCATCCTGCGTCCGCTCGGTGCCGACGAGATGGCGGTGCTGGACCAGACCAGGCAACTCATCGAGAAGGTCCTGCCGCAGGTTTCTGCGCGCTGGCCCAAGCGCTAGCCTCTGCTGTCATCCCGAGTGCAGCGAGGGATCTAAACTACCCTGGACCCCTCGCTGCGCTGGGGATGACAGGGAGCATGAAGGGGAAACGAGCCATGAAAATCGGCGGTGCGGTGTTCTTCACCGATTACTCGATGACGCCGGCCGAGATGGGCCGCGCGCTCGAGGAGCGCGGGTTCGATTCGCTGTGGGCGCCGGAGCATTCGCACATCCCGCTGTCGCGCAAATCGCCGTTCCCCAGCGGCGGCGAGGTGCCGAAGAAATACTACGACGCGCTCGATCCGTTCGTGGCGTTGACCGCCGCGGCGGCGGCGACCACCGAGCTATTGGTCGGTACCGGCGTCTGTCTGGTGGCGCAGCGCGATCCGATCCAGACCGCGAAGCTAGTGGCCTCGATCGACCAGGTCTCGGGTGGCCGCTTCCTGTTCGGCGTCGGCAATGGCTGGAACCAGGACGAGATGGAGAACCACGGCACGGTGTTCAAGAGCCGCCACAAGCTGGCGCGCGAGCGAATCGAGGCAATGAAGGTGATCTGGACCAAGTCCAAGGCCGAGTATCACGGTGAGTTCGTCAACTTCGACCCGATGATGGCCTGGCCCAAGCCGGTGCAGAAGCCGCACCCGCCGATCCTGGTCGGCGGCGCCTTCCCCTTCTCGGCCCGCCGCGCGCTGCGCTACGGCGACGGCTGGATCCCCCACCGCGCGCGCAAGCAGTACGACGACGTCTTCGACCTGATGCCCAACTTCCGGCAGATGGCCGCCGAGGCCAACCGCGACCTCGCCTCGGTGCCGGTGACGATCTGGGGCGCCAAGCCCGATGCCGACCTGCTGCGCCGCGACCGCGACGGCGGCATTACGCGCACGATCATCACCTTCGAGTCCGACAGGCTGGACACGGTGCTGCCCGAGATGGACAAATGGGCCGCGATCATCCGCAAGCTGCAAGAATGAGGGTCGTCGACACAGTAGCGTTGTGAGCGTTGATTCACTTGGGGGTGATGACACGGGGGCACTGGCATGAATTCGAGAACGCTTCTTCTGCTTGCAGCGTTGGCGGTCTCGGCCGCCATCACGCCCGCCGCCTCGAACCCGCTGGGCGGCCCCGGCTTGAGCGGGCCCTGCGCCGGCGGCGTACCTGGCGCGGGTTTCGATGTGAACCCCGTCGATCAGCGCAAATGCGTTTATGACTGGGTTCTGAGCGCCTTTCGCATTGGCCCCGGACAGGCTCGTACGCTCGCCGGCAAGCAAAACGAGCCATGGGTTCGCTACGTCATCGCCTACGAGAACCATAGCCTGCTCAACGGTGTTGGCTCCGAGCTCACCGCCGCCGAGGAGGCGATGCGACGGAGCTATCAGGCGGCACAGGCTTCAGCGGCAGCGGCGCAGAGCACACCAAAGCTACGGGACCTGGCGCCCAGCACCGGCGAGCTTCAGCAGATGAGGGAGATCCTCGACAAGCTCGCCGCCCGACTCGCGGTGGTCCGCAGCGAGTTGGAGGCACAGGAAAGCATCCTGTTGGCAACCTTCGACGCCGCGAAAACGGCGGCGGCAGATGCCGACGAGGCGGCTCGTCCGCCCTACGATCTCGCCGGCGACTGGGGCGCCATGGGATTCATCTACTCCTTCACCCAGAAGGGAAACACCTTCGAGTGGAAGAACAAAGACCTCGACGAGGTTGGCAAGGGCACGATCACAGGCCTCAAGGTCAAGGCATCGTGGAAAGGCAAATGGGGCGCGGCGGAAGGCACGGCGGACATCGTGGTCAACGGCAACGGGCGCGCCGTCCGCCTCGACTGGAACAACGGCATCAAGTTCGTCAGAAAGTAGCCGGCCGAGTCAGTAGGAGTAGTTGCGGGTACTCTTTCGTCGGGGGACGACATCGCACGGCGCGAGCAGGCGCTCGACCAGGCCTACAAGGCAGCCTGCGCAGCCGCCGCGAACGCGGGCCGGCCCATGCTGTCGATCGCCGGTAGCTGGACGGCCATGGGGTTCGTCTACTCCATCACCCAGTCGGGGGACAAATTCGAGTGGGACAACAAGGCTCTCGAGGAGCATGCCGAGGGCACGATCACGGGCACCAAGATCAAGGCGTCATGGAAAGGCAAATGGGGCGCGGCGGAAGGCACAGCGGACATCATCACCGATGCCAACGGACGCGCCATCCGCCTCGAATGGAACAACGGCATCCATTTCATCCGGAAGTGAGGCGCGGTTTCCGACGGCCATGGCAGCACCTCGGGGCGGAAGCTACTTACAGGTGCCCGTCGTTTTCCAGTTGGCGACCTTGTCGGCATCTGCACGTCCGCACGTATGAGCCTGGGTGCCGATGCAGATCAGGCTATTGAGCGAATAGACCGCGCCGCCGTAGACGCAGAAATTCTCTTTGAAGTCGGCCCAGTTGACCGTGACGCTGACGCCTGGCGCCGGCACGGCGACCGTGGTCTGGGCATGCACCTGGCTCAGCACGAGAAGAGAAGCGACAAAGGCGAGGATGCGCATCGTCGAGACCTCCTGGTACTCGGGAAAAACGGCCTCGGTGCCTGCCCGGTTCCACGGGCAGAGCGCGCCTAAAAGTGGCAGGTGATCGACTTGAACAGGTACCGATTGGCGACGGTCCCCGACTTGTTCAGCGGCGCGGCCATCAGCTTGCCGCCCAGCTTCTTGCAAACCTCGGTCGCGCTCGGCGGATCCGGCTCGCATTGCAGCGAGCCAGTCCGGCTGCTGGCGTTGCAGCTGAATTCGCCGGGCCAAGCGCCCAGCGTTTCCGGCGTAAACGTCACGAAGGATGGACGATCGGCCGCGGCCTTGCCGAGCTTGTCGACTGCGGCCCGCAGCGCCTTCAGTTCATTCTCCACGGCAGCCATCGTCCGGGCCGCCGCCTCGGTCGCCGCGGTGTTGCTGTTGATCGCCTCGACGACGCTTCTGAGCGCCTCGGCGTCGGGCTGCTGCGCCCCAGCGCCCGGGGCCACCACCACAGCCAGCATCAGCGCAAGGATCAAGCGCATGGATTTGTCTCCCCCGTTCGACTTGCCGCTACACCAGCGTCAGCACCTCGCTCCTGAGCTTCTGCATCGCGCCTAGCATTTCGTCGACGGTATTGCCTGGGAAACCGAAATCGAGACAGCCGACGCCCATGTCGCGCAGCGCGCGGATGTCTGATGCGATGTCCGCCGGCTTGCCCGAGAACAGGCGTCGCTCGCCGTCGCCGGCCTGGGCCGGCACCGACTCGCCGTAGGCGGTGACGCGCAGGGTCAGGCCTACGGCGTCGGGTTTGCGGCCGGCTTCGGTCGTCATCTTGCGCAGGCGCGCGACCTGGGTCTTGAAGCGCTTGAGGCTGTCGAGCGAGTTCTGCGGGTTGGTGCCGATCGGGTACCAGACGTCGCCCAGCTTGGCGGTACGGCGCAACGCCGGGCCGCTTTCGCCGCCCACCCAGATCGGCGGGTGCGGTTTCTGCACCGGCTTGGGCGCGAAGATGATGCCGCCGAACTCGACGTGCTCGCCCGAGAATCGCGGATCCTCGTTGGTCCACAGCTCCTTGAAGGCGGCGATGTACTCGTCGGTGACCTTGCCGCGGGCGTCGAAATCGGGTGCCTGGATCGCCTCGAATTCCTCACGCATCCAGCCGGCACCGATGCCCACGACTAGCCTGCCGCCGCTGAGCACATCGATGGTCGACAGGATCTTGGCTGTCAGCACCGCCGGGCGATGCGGCACCACCATCACCGAGGAGACCAGCCGCAGCTTCTTGGTCATGCCGGCCACGAAGGCCATCTCGGTGAGCTGCTCGTGCCGCTCGCCGCGCGCGCCCGAGGGAAACTCGCCGGTCGAGCTGTAGGGGTACTTGGCGTCGATACTGGTCGGAATCACCACGTGGTCGCTGAAGGTTGCGTAGTCGTAACCGAGCGCCTCCGCCCCGACCACAATGCGGGTAAGGTTTTCGACGCCGTACAGCGCCCCGGCCGTCGGTGCGTTGAAGCCGTATTGCATGGCCTGCGTCCCTCCCCGCATTGCGTCATCGGCGGCGATACTACTACGATAAGGCCACAGGTTAAGTGGCGGAGCTGCAATGGCGTCGCGTTTCGACAGACCGCTGGACGAGTTGATGGCCGAGGCCGCGCGAATGCGCGATTCGGCGCACGGCCGGCTGATTTCCTATTCGCGCAAGGTCTTCATCCCGCTGACCAAGCTGTGCCGCGACGTCTGCCACTACTGCACCTTCGCCGAGCGGCCGCATCCGACGATCCCGGCCTATCTCTCGCCCGACGAGGTGCTGGCGATCGCGCGGGCCGGCCAGGCGGCCGGCTGCACCGAGGCGCTGTTCACCCTGGGCGACAAGCCGGAGCTGCGCTACCGCGCGGCCGAGGAGGCCCTGCAGCAGCTCGGCTACGCCACCACCATCGACTACCTCACCGCGATGTGCGCGCTGGTGCTCAAGGAGACCAGCCTGCTGCCGCACGCCAACCCCGGCGTCATGACGCGCGCGGAGATCGCCGCGCTGCGCAAGGTGAGCGCCAGCCAGGGCATCATGCTGGAGACCAGCAGTGAGCGGCTGAGCGAACGCGGCGGCCCGCATTTCGGCTCGCCCGACAAGCACCCCGCCGTGCGCCTCGAGACCATCCGTCTCGCCGGCGAGCTGAAGGTTCCGTTCACCACGGGCATCCTGATCGGCATCGGTGAGACGCGGCAGGAGCGCATCGAGTCGCTCGAAGCGATCCGCGACTTGCATGCGCAGCACGGGCACATCCAGGAAGTCATCATCCAGAACTTCCGCGCCAAGCCCGACACCAAGCTCGCGGACTCGGAGGAGCCCGACCTGCCAGAGCTGCTCTGGACCATCGCCGTGGCGCGCCTGATCCTGGGCGCCGAGATGAACCTGCAGGCGCCGCCGAATCTGTCGCCCGGCGTCTATCAGAAGCTCGTCGCCGCCGGCCTGAACGACTGGGGCGGCGTGTCGCCGGTGACGCCCGACCACGTGAATCCCGAGGCACCGTGGCCGGCAATCGCCGAGCTGTCGCGCCGCAGCGCCGAGGTCGGCAAGCTGCTGGTCAACCGCCTGCCGGTCTATCCGTCCTACGTGCGCGATGCCGACAAATGGCTCGCGCCGGAAATCGCTACGCGCGTGCGTCGGATGAGCGACGCCGAGGGCTTCGCGCGCGACGACGACTGGGCGCCGGGCAACACCGAGCCGCCGCCGACACCGCTGGCGCTGTCACGCCAGGTCGATCCGGAGGTCACGCGTATCGTCGAGCATGCCATGTCGGGCGAGCGTCTCGACGAGCGGCAGATCGTGCGCCTGTTCGCGTCGCGCGACGTCGATTATCGCTACGTCAACCAGGCGGCCGATGCGCTGCGCCGGTCGGTGAGTGGCGACGTGATCCGCTACGTCGTCAACCGGAACATCAACTACACCAACATCTGCTACTTCCGGTGCAAGTTCTGTGCGTTCTCCAAAGGGCGCACGCACGAGGATCTGCGTGGCTCGCCCTACGACCTCGATCTCGAGGAAGTGCAGCGCCGCGCTGTCGAAGCGTGGAATCGCGGTGCCACTGAGGTCTGCCTGCAGGGCGGCATCCATCCCGACTACACCGGCGAGACCTACGTCGCGATCTGCCGTGCCATCAAGGCGGTCACGCCCGACATGCACATCCACGCCTTCTCGGCGCTGGAGGTGACGCAGGGCGCGGCGACGTCGAACAAGCCGATCGGCGATTTCCTCGCCGAGCTGAAGGAAGCCGGACTGGGTACGCTGCCCGGCACCGCAGCCGAGATCCTCGACGACGAGGTCAGGCGCATCATCTGCCCGGACAAGATCAACACCGGGCAATGGCTCGACGTGCAGCGCGCCGCGCACAAGGCCGGGCTGCGCACCACCTCGACCATCATGTACGGCCATGTCGAGTCGTCGCGCTCCTGGGCCAAGCATTTGCTGGCGCTGCGCGACCTGCAGGCCGAGACCGGCGGCTTCACCGAGTTCGTGCCGCTGCCCTTCGTGCACATGGAAGCGCCGATGTATCGCCTGGGCATGGCGCGCAAGGG
>JAFAZJ010000022.1 GCA_019239835.1 Alphaproteobacteria bacterium
CGCCGAGCTCGTCGTCTCCTCACAGCCGGCGACCCGGCAGGACGATCGCTACGTCCTGCCGGCGGCGATCGGCCTGGCGCGCGACGGACAATTCGCCGGCATGGTCGGCGTCGGCATCGCCTGGAACAATCCCGTCGGCACCGACACCAGCCGGCCGCGGCTGCCCATCGGGCTGACATTGATCGACCTGAAAGGCCAGCCGCTCGGCGGGGCGAATATCCTGCCGGCGCGCGATCGCCTGCTGCAGGTGATCGCCGACCGCCAGAGCGCCTTTCGCGGCGCGGGTGGCGATGGCCGGACCTACGAGTTCCGCTTGATCGCGTTCGGCCCCAACACGCCGTTGATGCTGGCGGCCATCCCCGCCAGCGCGGCGGATGCCGATCTCGGCGGCCCATGGCTCGACTTCACGGTGATCGTGCTGACCGCGCTGATGGCGCTCGCCGCGCTGTGGTTCGGCACCGGCCGCTGGTGCCTGCAGCCGCTTAATCCGATCCGCCGCTTCGCCGCGGCGATGGCGCGCGGCGAGGATGCGCCGCAGCCCGGCAACGCCGGGCCGCCGGAGATGCGCTCGCTGGCGGCCGACATCGCCGTCATGGCCGGCGCCATCCGCGCACGCGAGCAGGATCTGCGCGCCAGCCTCGATCAGCGCGATCACATGCTCAGGGAGATCCATCATCGGGTGAAGAACAACCTGCAGATGATCTCCAGCCTGCTCAATCTGCAGAGCGACCGGATCCGCTCGCCGCGCGTGCGGCGTCACTTCTCCGACGCGCAAAACCGCGTGCTGGCGCTGTCGGTGCTGCACCGCCATCTGTACGAGCGTTCGAGCTGGGCGCTGGTCGACTTCCAGGCCTTCATCAACGATCTGGTGCGGCAGCTCTCGATGAACCGCGATAACCCGGCGCCGGAGAATATGCGCATGGATATCCGTGCGCCGGTAATGGCGGTCGGCCCCGACACCGCGATCCCCGTCGGCCTGATCGTGACCGAGGCCGTGGGCAATGCCTTCCGGCACGCCTTTGCCGGCGTGGAGGCTCCCGCGATCTCGATCCAGGCCACCGAATCCGGTGGCACCGTGGAGTTCGCGATCGAGGACAACGGGGTGGGGATTAGCGACAGAATTGTCACAGGCGAGGACCCCGGAAGTCTGGGATTAACGCTGCTGCGGGGATTGGCCATGCAACTGGGTGGCGAGGCCGAGATCCGGCAGAGATCCGGCGGCGGCACCCGTATTGCGGTACGGTTTCCGTTGCCGACCTGACAGCGCCACGGTGCAACCCCCGCTCACGGGCGCGCGTTGTTGTCGCAACATTCCCATCGGAGCGACCCATGATCCTGCGGCAGACATCCGTTCAATCCTCGGCGACGCAGCACGACGATCTTGCCCGGGCATGGGAAGCCAACGACTACGTGGACTTCATGGCTGCCGTTCTTCTCGGCGTGGCGCTGACTGCGTTGGCGCTTTCGGTGATGTGAAGCCGGCCTCTTGGTCGGCACTGAATGAAACGGGCGGCCCTTCGGCCGCCCGTTTGGCATTCAATGACTCGTCAGAGCCAGTAGGTCGGCACGTTGTAGTACTTGTCGACCTTGCGGCCATAGTCCGGCGTCCAGGTGAAGTCGTCGCCCTCGTAGGTCGGCGCGCCTTCCAGCAGCTTGCGGTCGAGATCGACGACGTAGCCGCCCTGCTGCTGGTCGTACTTCAAGGTCGACCACGGCAGCGGATGCTGCTTCTCGCCCATGCCGAGGAAGCCGCCGAACGACATGACGGCGTAGATCGCCTTGCCCGTCACCTTGTCGATCATGATGTCCTCGACATGGCCGAGCTTCTCGCCCTTGAGGTTGTACACGTTGGTGCCATTGACGCGTTCCGCGGCAATCAGATTGCCACTGGTCGACTGAGTGAGATCAGCCATGCTGCGCTCCTTTCGTTGTGTCGCTGCGGTGTGTTGGTCGGGCCGGTGCGCGCACGCCACCCGTTCGCCCGTGGCAAATCAACGGACGCTTGGCGCCAGTGGTTCCGTGGTTGTGACAAAAGGGGAACCACATCTCGCGAGGCCACGTTTTTTCGAGGAGCCGCGTGCCTGCGTGGCCATTCCAGCCAGGAGATAAGTTCATGCGTCACATCGCACTGGCCGTCGCCTTGACCCTTTCGACCGCGCTGGTCGCGCCTGTCATCGCGCAGACAACCACCACGACTCCGCCGACCACCACAACCGCACCGTCGCCCTTCTGGGAGAAGATGAAGGGCAGCTGGTCGCAGACCAAAGGCGCGGTGAAGGAGCAGTGGGGCAAGCTCACCGACGACGATCTGCTGCAGATCGAGGGCCGTCGCGACCAGCTGGTCGGCAAGCTGCAGACCCGCTACGGCATCACGCGCGAGGAAGCCGAGCGCCAGGTCGGCGCCTTCGAGAAAACCTATCGCATGTAGCCTGACACGAGTGGCGTAGACATGGGCGCGGGCCGCGTTGGCGGTCCGCGCTCATGGCTTTTTTGTGAAGTTGCAGGCGGTCAACAAAACTTGAGGAGCATCAACCGTCGGGAGGGGCAGGCAACGACCTGGGAAGGGCGCCGTTGATACGTCCAGCTACGGAGATACTCCAATGGACAGCTCCTCGAAAGTCGCCCAGTTCCACCTCGGCATGAGTGAAGATGGTCAGCGTTGCCTGATGGTCTTCATCGATGAGAAGCAGCACGCCATGGAATGCGTCGCTGACTTCAGCGAGTTCACAGCCTTCATCTCGAGCCTGTGCGACGCGGCCAACGAGATGTCCAAGCGTCAGGGAACCGATGAGGCGCCGACCCAGGCCGTCATCAAGGAAACAGCGAGCGACTCTTCCGGGGAAACGCGCACGATCCAGTGCCGACCGGTCGACGTTTCCTCTGCGGCCTTCCAGGTCAATCCGGGCGACGGCGCGGTTATGGGCGCACTGGTCAGCAATGCCGGCGAGGTCGTCGGCGTGCGCATGCGGCCGGAGGTCGCCTGCCAGATCACCCGCGATCTGCTGCTCGCTACGCCTGCCGCTCGCGCCTGAGCGGGCTCACAACGACAGCTCACCCGCGAAGTGACACCGGCTGAAACGGCCTGATGTGACCTCGCGCAATGCCGGCGCCTCGACGCGACAGCGCTCCTCGGCAAAGCGGCAGCGCGGGTGGAAATAGCAACCCGATGGCGGCGCGGCCGGACTCGGCACCTCGCCGCCGAGGATGCCATCGGTGATCCGCACCCGCGGGTCGGCGGGAGGCACGGCGCGCATCAACGCCGCCGTGTAGGGATGCAGCGGCCGGTTGAAGATCGCGTCGGTCGGCGCCAGCTCGACCAACTGACCGACATACATCACCGCGATGCGATCCGAGATGTGGCGCACGACCGACAGATCGTGCGCGACGAACAGGAACGTCAGCTTCAATCGCGACTGCAGCTCGAGCAGCAGATTCAGCACCTGCGCCTGCACCGACACGTCGAGCGCGGAGACCGGCTCGTCGGCGACGACGAGGCGCGGATTGGTGGCCAGCGCACGCGCGATGCCGATGCGCTGACGCTGGCCGCCGCTGAAGGCATGCGGGAAGCGATGCATGAATTCCGGCCGCAGGCCGACGACCCGCAGCAGCTCGGCGACGCGCGCGGTACGTTCGTTGCGGTTGCTCATGCCGTTGACCAGCAGCGGCTCGCCGACATTGTCGAGCAGGGTCATGCGCGGATTGAGCGAGCCGAAGGGATCCTGGAAGATCATCTGGATCTCGGCGCGCAGCGGCCGCAGCTCGGCTGGCGACAGCGTGGCGAGATCGACCGTGCGGCCATCGCGCGTACGGTAGTTAATCGAGCCGCCGGTTGGATCGACAGCGCGCAGGATGCAGCGCGACGCCGTGGTCTTGCCGCAGCCGCTCTCGCCGACCAGGCCCAGGGTCTCGCCCTCGTTGACCGTGAAGTCGACGCCGTCGACGGCGCGCACGTGACCGACGACGCGCTGGAAGAATCCCTTGGTGATCGGGAAGAATTTCTGCAGGCCGCGTACTTCCAGCAGCGGCGAGGCAGCGGTGTCGCTCATGACGGTTCCGCCTGGTCGTGATGCAGGAAGCAGCTGGCGAGCTGGGTCGGTGTCACCGGCCGCAGGCTGGGTACCGCCTTTGAGCAGCGTTCCATGACGTCGGGACAGCGCGGATGGAAGGGGCAGCCGGCCGGCCGGTTGAATGGATGCGGCAGCGCACCGCTGATCACCGGCAGCGCCACGCGCGTCGTGCCCGTCATGCTCGGGATCGAGCGCAGCAGGGCCTGGGTGTAGGGATGCTTGGGCGTATGGAAGATCTCGTCGACTGGCCCCTGCTCCATGACGCGGCCGAGATACATCACCACCACGTAGCTTGCCATCTGGGCGATCACGCCGAGATCGTGGGTGATGAAGATGATCGCGGTGTTGTACTTCGCCTGCAGGTCGCGCAGCAGCGCCAGCACCTGCGCCTGCGTGGTGACGTCGATCGCGGTGGTCGGCTCGTCGGCGATCAGCAGGCGCGGCTTGCACGACAGCGCCATGGCGATCATGGCGCGCTGCCGCAAGCCGCCGGAAAGCTGCCAGGAATAGGCGTCGACGCGCTGTGACGGCATCGAGATGCCGACGTCGCGGAACAGCCCGACGGTGATGTCGCGCGCGTCCTTCCGGCTCAGCTTCTTCTCGCCCCAGCGATGGCCGTGCAGCAGGATGGCCTCAATGATCTGCTCGCCCACGGTGTGCACCGGGCTGAACGCGGCCATCGGCTCCTGCGGGATCAGTGCGATCTCCCCGCCGCGGATGTCGCGCATGACCGGACCGCGCGGCGGCAAGCGGGCGAGGTCGACGATCTCGCCGTCGCGCCGGAAGCGGATCTCGCCCGAGGTGATGCGGCCCGGACGTTCGACCAGCTGCAGGATGGCGCGCATGGTCACGCTCTTGCCGCAGCCACTTTCGCCGACCACGCCCAGCACCTGACCGGGCATGACATCGAAGCTGGTGCCGTCGACAGCGCGCACCAGGCCCTCGTCGAGCGCAAAGGACACGCGCAGGTCGCGCACCGACAGCAACGGGGTGGTCTCGGCGGCGGCGTCCATCACCGCGGCCTCAGTTGCTGTAGGGATCGGCGGCATCGCGCAACCCGTCGCCGACGAGGTTGAAGGCCAGCACCGAGACGATGACGACCAAGCCGGGGATCAGCAGCCAGGGCGCCAGCGCCAGGGTCTGGATGTTCTGCGCCTCCTGCAGCAGCACGCCCCAGCTGATCGCCGGCGGGCGAATGCCCAGGCCGAGGAACGACAGCGAGGTCTCGTTGATGATCATCACGGGAATCGCCAGCGAGCTGGTGGCGATGATGTGGCTGGTGAAGGTCGGCACCATGTGGCGCACGATGATGCGCATGCGGGAGCAGCCGGCCAGACGCGCGGCGAGCACGAAATCCTCCTCGCGCAGCGCCAGGAATCGCCCGCGCACCTCGCGGCCCAATGTCGTCCAGCCCACCAGCGAGAGGATCACGGTGATAGCGAAGAACACCTGGATCGGCGTCCAGTCGCGCGGCAGGGCGGCCGACAGCGCCAGCCAGATGGGGATCGTCGGCACGGATTGCAGCAGCTCGATCAGGCGCTGGATCACCTGGTCGGTCTTGCCGCCGACATAGCCTGATATGCCGCCAAGCACGACACCGAGGATCACGCTCAATGCCACCGCGACCAGGCCCACGGTCATCGACGTCTGCGTGCCGTACATGATGCGCGACCACTGATCGCGGCCCAGCCGATCGGAGCCCAGCAGGAAGATGCGCTCCTTGGGATCGACCGGGCCGATCAGGTGCAGGTCGGTGTCCAAAAGGCCGAACAGCTTCCAATGGAAGCCGTGGGCGAAGAATGTCACCGGCACCTTCTTCTGCGGGTGGGTCACCCATTCCATGCGCAATGTCGTGGGATTGCGCTTGCCGACGATGCCCGGCA
>JAFAZJ010000050.1 GCA_019239835.1 Alphaproteobacteria bacterium
GGCGTGATCCGCCAGGTCGGCACCTTCATGCGCATCATCTTCGGCGAGCTCGACGGCAAGCGCAGCCCGCGCGCCGAGGCGTTCCTGGCGCTCGCCAAGCAAGCCAATTTCGAGACGGTCCTGAGCGATCAGATCGTCACCGAGCTATGGCTGAAGTTCATCCTGCTCGCGACAAACGCCAGCGTCACCGCGCTCACGCGGCGGCCGATCGGCGAGCTGCGCGACGATCCCGATATGCGCCCGCACTTCGTTGCCGCCTATCAGGAGGTGATCGATGTTGGCCGAGCCAGCGGCGCCACGCTGCCGGCCGACACATTGGATCGCATGCTGAACTTCAACAAGAACGCGCCACCGACCATGAAGGCGTCGATGGCGCTGGATCTCGAGCGCGGCAATCGCATCGAGCTGCCCTGGCTGGGCGGCAAGGTGGTCGAGATGGGCCGCAAGCTCGGCGTGCCCACCCCGACCCATTCGCTGATGCACGCGGCGCTGAAGCCCTATGTGATGGGCGCGCCGGCCTGAGCTTCAGCCCACCGGCATCGTGTTGGCCAGCGGCGGCAGCTTCGCCACGCGCTCGTACCATGCCGCGAGCTTCGGATGGTCATCGCGCCACGGCTCGTTGGCGTAGCGGAAGTCGAGATAGCCCAGCGCGCAGCCGATGGTGATCTCGCCGATCGTGGTCAGCGCGCCCAGGGTGCCGGCTTCCTTCTCCAGCACCGCGAGCGCGTTCTTCACCTTGGCCTGCTGGGTGGCGATGTAGCCCTTGCGCCCGTCGTCCTGCGGCAGGGTGAGCTCGCGCCGGCGCGGCTGCGTGGCATCGAGGATGCCGTCGCCCAGCGCCATCTGCTGCAGCGCCTTCCAGCGCGCCGGCCCGGCATGCGGGAACAGCTTGGGCGCGTCGCCGATGCTGTCGAGGTATTCGCAGATCACCGGGCTGTCGTAGAGCACCATGCCGTCGCCGGTGATCAAGGTCGGTACCTTCGACAGCGGGTTGAACTCCAGCAGCGCCGGATCGGTCGTGCCCACTTTCCAGCGCTCGACCTGGCTGTCGATGCCGCGCGCGATGGCGCAGGCCGTGCATTTGCGCACATAGGGCGAGGCGGGGGAGAAGGCGATCTTCATGGGCTGTTCCTCTTGTGATGGCGGCCGGATGATAGTCGGCCGCTTCAGGGTGCGCACCAGGCATAGACCTCGACACGTCGGTTCTGCGCCTCACGCACACCGTCGGCAGTCTGCACCAAGGGCTGGCCTTCGCCACGCCACACCAGCCTGATCTTGTCTGGGGGGACTCCCAACCGCACCAGCTCGTCGCGCACCGCCTCTGCCCGACGACGCGACAGCTCCATGTTGTATGCGTCCGAGCCGGCCCGGTCCGCATGTGCCGTGACGCAGGTCTGCCCCTTGTCCTCCAAGGCTATGCGCGCGGCATGTCCGAGGCTGCTCAAGGCTGTTGGGCTCAGCTTGGCGTCGTCGAAGGCAAAGAACACCAGGAACCAGCCACGGTCTGTGTGATACGGCTGGGCGGTTGAGGGCAGGCTGTCATCGCAGGCAGAAAGCAGACTGATAAACCCAGCGGCCAGCAGGCGTGGGTATCGCATGGTCAAGAGACCGTCTCGCGCGCCCGCCCAAGCAATCGGTTTGCTGCATCCTGCAGGGTGCGGTGCGGATCGCGCGCCGCCGACGCGCTGCGCCAAGCGACGTAGCCGTCGGGGCGGATCAGCACGGCGCCGTCGGGCTGCACACCGTAGATCGTGTGCCAGTTGTCGTCGGGGTCCATGAGGTCGGCGCCGATGCGGTAGGCGAGGAGGGGCGGCCATGACGGCCATGCGATCTTGCGCGCGGCGTCGATCCAGGCGGCGCCGTCGCGTCCGGCGAGCAGCGTGAACTGGGTGCGGAACAGGTCAATGGTCGACAGGCGCTGCTCGCCGCGTTGCAGCCAGACGTGCGGGGCACGGCTGCCGGGGCGGGCGTTGGCGGCGTATTCGGTGGTGGGATCGGCGACGGTGACAGGCGGCGTGCCGTCGGGGATCACGGCGTTCGACGTGTAGGTGATGCCGAAGATCAGGCCCTGCTCGTTGAGGAACTCGCGGCGTGGTAGGACGGCCGAGGTCGCACGCGTCGTGCGGCCCATCGAGAGTGCGTTGGCCAGCGCGGCGCGGGTGATCGTCTCGGCCAGTGGCTGGCGTTCGGCGTGGTAGCTGTCGAGCAGGGCGGGATCGGCCCCGCCACGCAGCACCGCGGCCAGCTTCCAGGCGAGGTTGTGCACGTCCTGCGCGCCGGTGTTCAGGCCGAAGCCGCCGGTCGGCGGCATCTCGTGCGCCGCGTCGCCGGCGAGGAAGACCGGGCCGTCGCGATAGCGGTCGGCGACGATGGCCGAGGCTTCCCACGGTGAGACGCCGAGCACCGAGACCTGCAGGTCGGGCACGCCCGCCGCCTGGCGCACCAGCCGCGCGCAGAGCTCGGGCGTGAAATCCTCCGGCTTGAAGCCGTACTGGCTGATGCTGTGGATCAGGAAGCCCCAACGATCCGTGCCGTTGATCGTGAGGAACGTGCCGCGCAATTCGGGCTGCTCGATGAAGTACAGCGCGGCGGGGCGATGCTCGACCCATTGGCGCAGATCGGCATGAAAGAGGATGTTGACGCTGTCGTAGACTCGCTCCTCGCCCAGCATCTTCACGCCGAGCTGTCGGCGCACGCGGCTCTGCGCGCCCTCGGCGGCGATGAGGTAACGGGCGCGGACCACGCTTTCGGTGTTGCTGGTACGATCGTGCAGCACCGCGCGGACGCCGGAATCATCGTAGGTCAGCGCCGTGAGCTCGGTGCTGAAGCGCAGCTCGCCCGGCTTGGCTTCCTCGGCAAAGCGCCGTAGCACGGGCTCGAGATCGTCCTGGGCGCACAGGCAATTGCGCACCGGCGACATCGCCATGTTGGTGGGCGAGGCGCGGCCGGGAATCCGGCGCTCGATCTCCTTGCCGGCCAGCGACTCGGCCCAGACGATCAGGCCGGTGCGTTCCACCGGCAGGCCGGCGGCGCGGATTGCGTCCTCCAGCCCGCACTGGCGGTAGACTTCCATGGTGCGCGGGTTGATGCCGCGCGACTTGGGCTGGATCGCGGTCCCGGGGTGACGCTCGACCAGCAGCGAGCGCACGCCGTGGCGCGAGAGCAAAATCGAGGCGGTGAGTCCCACCGGACCACCGCCTGCGATCAGAACGTCGATGTCGTTTGCCATGATCCTACCTTCGACCTCGGGCGAAGGCGGACCCTAGCACTACTTGTCGAGCCAGAACGTGTCGAAGCGCACGACGTCGTAGATGCCGAAGTACTCCTTCGGATTGTGGCCCTTCACGTAGTTGTACCAGATGTCGTTGATCTTCTCCCACGACAGCGGCAGCACCGGCGGATCCTGCTCCATGATGTCCTCGGCCTTGCGGATCAAAGCGAGGCGCTTGGCGGAGTCGGTCTCGGTGTCGATCTGTGGCAGCAGCGCGTTGAACGCGGCGTTGTCCCAGAAGCCGTAGTTCTGCGGCCCGTCCTTCTTGTACCAGGCGTTGAAGTAGTCGGACGGGTCGAGCAGGGTGGAGACCACCGCGCCGACGGCGAGGTCGAAGTTGCCGGACTTGACGTCGTCGAACCAGACCGACTCGACGACCGTGCGCAGCTTGACCTCGAGGCCGAGGCCCTGCTGCAGCATGGCTTGCACGGCCTGCGCCCACAGCTTGAAGCTGGCGACCTCGCGCACGAGGTAGTCGAGCGTGCCCTTGTAGCCCGAGCCGTAGCCCGCGGCCTTCATCAGTGCCTGCGCTTCCTTGACCGCCGCCGTGGTGTCGTCCTGGTAGCCGAGCCGCTTCTTCAGTTCCGGCAGCGGCGTGGCGACATCGGAGAACGGATAGATCATGCCGCCCATCATCATCGGCGCCACGTCCTTCACCACGTCGACCAGCACCGGCCGGTCAAGGCAAAGGTGGATGGCGCGGCGCACCCGCGGATCGTCGAGCGGCTTCTTCTTGTTGTTCATCCAGGTGCCCTGGATGACCGACTGGTAGAAAGCGGTGGTCGACATGCCTTGCGTCTGTGCCGCCTTGCGGGCCGTCACCGGATCGCAGATGCGGGCGTAATCGACGCGGTTCGACAGGATCGCCGAGCCGAGCTCGGGCGAGAACGGCAGCGCGTGATAGAACTCGATGCCGTCGAGATAGGGCAGGCCCTTGTTCCAGTACTGGGCGTTCTTCTCCATCACCCAGACTTCGTTCTCGACGCGCCGCTTGCTCTTGTACGGGCCGGTGCCCGGAATATCGACGACGCGGCGCAGGTTGTACTGGTTATCCTCCAGCGTCTTCTTGCGCACGATGCCGTTCCAGCCGCTGGCGAAGCCGGCCATCATGAAGGCGGCCGGACGCGGCTCGCTGAGCTTGAACTGCACCGTGTACTTGTCCGGCGCGGTGATCTCGCTGACCGTGGTGAACAGCGTGCTGCGCGGGATGCTCACGCCCTGCGGCGGCTTGCGGATGCGGTCGTAGGTCGCCTTGATGTCTTCCGACGTGAACTCCGCGCCGTCGTGGAACTGCACGTCCTTGCGCAGGTGGAAGGTGTAGGTCTTGCCGTCCTTGGCGATCTCCCAGCTATGCGCCAGATCGGGGATGATGGTCTTGCCGGAGTCGCGCGGGTCGCGCCGCACGAGGTTGTCGAACATGCAGCCCTGCGAGCCCAGGCTGTTGATCGTGCCCGACTGGTGGAAGTCGAAATGCGGCGGGCGCGAGGTGATGGCGTATTTCAGCACGCCGCCGCGCTTCGGGTTCGGCTCCGGCGCTGCAAGCTGGAACTTCGAGCCGTCGAACTCGTTGGGCACGCCCTGCGCCCAGGCGCCGTATGGCAATCCGTAGACGCTCATGCCGCCCAGCGCGGCCGCGCCCTGCATGAACTGCCGTCGATTGAATCGCGTTGGCTTAGACCCCTTGCCCATCGTTCCGTCCTCCCATTTGGTCTTTTGCAGACCGCACACATTGTGCTCAGATGGATTTGCCCATCTCTATTGGGCCAAAGGCTAACACGATAAATTTCAGGGAGTCTCGCGTTGAATGCTCGCGAGTCAGCGTCGGTAGTACCCCGCGCGTCGGAGACGCCGGGCCAGACGGTCTTGCAGGTCGATGACCTGCAGACCCATTTCTTCACCGCCATCGGCCAGGTGCGCGCCGTCGACGGCGTGTCCTACTCGCTGAAATCAGGCGAGACCCTTGGCGTGGTCGGCGAGTCGGGTTGCGGCAAGAGCGTCACGGCGCTCTCGATCCTGCGCCTGGTCGCTAACCCGCCCGGCCGCATCGTCGGCGGCGCGGTGCGCTTCCAGGGTCGCAACCTCCTGGAGCTGAGCGATGCGGAGATGGAGCGCATCCGCGGCAACGAGATCTCGATGATCTTCCAGGAGCCGATGACGTCGCTCAATCCGCTCTACACCGTGGGCACGCAGATCGCCGAGGCCGTGGCGCTGCACCAGGGCCTGTCGCGCAAGGACGCCTGGGATCGCGCGGTGGACATGCTGAAGCGCGTGTCGATCCCCGAGCCCGAGAAGCGCGCGCACGCCTATCCGCACCAGATGTCAGGCGGCATGCGCCAGCGCGTGATGATCGCCATGGCGCTCAGCTGCAATCCCAAGGTGCTGATCGCCGACGAGCCGACCACGGCGCTCGACGTCACCATCCAGGCGCAGATCCTCGACCTGATGCGCGAGCTGCAGGAGACCACCGGCACGGCGATCATCCTGATCACCCACGACATGGGCGTGGTGGCCGAGAACGCCGATCGTGTGGTGGTGATGTATGCCGGCCGCAAGGTCGAGGAGGCGCCGGCCAAGGACCTGTTCGACAATCCCGGCCATCCCTACACCAAGGGGCTGCTGGGCTCGATCCCGCATCTCGACGCCGCCGCCCGCAAAATCAAGACGCGCCCGCGGCTGAACGAGATCAAGGGCATGGTGCCCTCGCTGTTCAACCTGCCGGCAGGCTGCAGCTTCGCGCCACGCTGCGGCTTCGCCACCGACCAGTGCACGCGCGTGGTGCCGCCGCTTGCCGAGCACAAGCCCGGCCACTTCGTCGCCTGTTGGCATGCCGACAAGCTGCTGGCAGGTGCGGCATGAGCGGGAACGGCGCACCGCTGCTCGAGGTCCAGGGCCTCAAGAAGCATTTCCCGATCCACAAGGGCTTCTTCTCGCGGGTGTCGGGGCAGGTCTTCGCCGTCGACGGCGTGTCCTTCAGCATCAACCGCGGCGAGACCCTGGGCCTGGTGGGCGAGAGCGGCTGCGGCAAGTCCACGGTGGGCCGCACGCTGTTGCGCCTGCTCGAGCCGACCGACGGCGCGATCCGCGTCGAGGGCGAAGACATCACCCATCTCGATCGCGACTCGCTGCTGCCCTACCGCCGGCGCATGCAGATGATCTACCAGGATCCGTACGCCTCGCTTAACCCGCGCATGAGCGCGGGCGAGATCGTCGGCGAGCCGATGACCATCCACGAGGTCGGCACGGCGCAGGAGCGTCAGGAGCGCGTCGCCGCATTGTTCGAGCGGGTGGGACTACGACCCGAGGCGATCGACAACTATCCGCACGAATTCTCCGGGGGCCAGCGCCAGCGCATCGGTATCGCGCGTGCACTGGCGCTCAACCCCGACCTGATCGTCGGCGACGAGCCGGTCTCGGCGCTCGACGTGTCGATCCAGGCGCAGATCATCAACCTGCTGATGGAGCTGCAGGAGGAGTTCAACCTCTCCTATCTCTTCGTTGCGCACGATCTGGCGGTGGTCGAGCACATCAGCCACCGCATCGCGGTGATGTATCTCGGCCGCATCGTCGAGATGACCGACAAGCAGAGCCTGTTCGAGATGCCGCTGCATCCCTATACCGAGGCGTTGCTGTCGGCGGTCCCGATCCCCAAATCGAGCTCGCGCGGCCGCAAGCGCGTGATCCTCACCGGCGACGTGCCCAGCCCGATCAACCCGCCGGCCGGCTGCCACTTCCACACGCGGTGTCCGTACGCCATGCCGCGCTGCAAGGTCGATGTGCCGACATTGCGGGAGGTCGTCCCCGGTCACTTCGCATCGTGCCATCTGCACGACGACGGCGTGCGATCGCCGCTGGGCAGCGCCACTGCCTGACCGAGCGGCTGGGTGTGAGAGATGTGAGAGATGGCCGGGTTATCGGCGTCACGCGCGCGGACGGTCTATATCGGAAAATCTCTCACAATCTCTCACACCGCCGATTTCTGCCTAATAAATGATCAGACCGACCCGCGCAGCCTGGGATCGAGCAGGTCGCGGATGCCGTCGCCGAGCAGGTTGACGGCGAGCACGGTGATGGTGATCGCCAGCCCCGGGAACAGCACCAGCCACCACGGCGGTACCAGCCCGGCGTTGAGCGCGTCGGACAGCATGTTGCCCCAGGTCGGCGTCGGCGGCGGGATGCCGACACCGAGGAAGCCGAGCGACGCTTCGATGACGATGGCGACGCCGAGATGGGTGGTCGCCAGGATCATGTAGGGCGCCACGCATTGCGGCAGGATGTGGCGGAACATCAGGCGCAGATGCGAGGCACCCAGGCCGCGCGCGGCTTCGACGTACTGCATCTCCTTCAGCGACAGCACGACCGAGCGGATGACGCGGCCGCCGAAGGGGATGCGGGTGATGGCGATGGCGACGATCACCGTGCCGATGCCGCCGCCCAAAGCCATCGCGATCGCCATGGCCAATATGAGGTCGGGGAAGGATTGCAGGAACTCGATGATGCGCTGGCTGACCATGTCGAAGCGGCCGCCGAAATAGCCGCAGGCCAGGCCCCACAGCGCACCCA
>JAFAZJ010000056.1 GCA_019239835.1 Alphaproteobacteria bacterium
GACAGTGCCTGCAACAGCGCCGGGCCTTGGCACCACGGGCCACAGGCATAGACCGTGTGCTGGTTGAACTTCAGCGACACCGGCGCCTCGATGGCGCTGCGGTAGCCGGCGAAATCCTCCATGCGCAGCAGGCCGCCGTTCTCCTCGTGATGCCTGGTGATGGCGCGTGCGATGTCGCCTTCGTAGAACGCCGCGCGCGCCGCCTTCAGGCCAGCGACGCGGCCGCCCTTGGCCGAGGCTTTGCTCTCCTCGTCGACCATGAAGCGCAGGGTGCGCGCGAGATCACGCTGCACGAACACCTCGCCCGCTTTCGGCGGCTCCCCCTTCGGCAGGTAGACAGCGGAATTGGCCGACCACTCGGCATAGTCCTTCTTGAAGGTAGTGATGTAGTCGGCCATCAGCGGATACATCACGAAGCCCTCGGCGAGACGGATCGCCGAGGTCGCGACTTCGCCGAAGCTCATCGTGCCGTAGCGCTCCAGCGCCAGCAGCCAGGCATCGGGGGCGGCCGGAATGATCTGCCGCAGGATGCCGCGCGGCACGTGGCTCTCGTGCTCGCGCTGGAACAGCGTCGGATCGAGCGCCTTGGGCCACCAGCCCAGACCCGAGATCGTCACCACCTCGCCGGTCTTGCCCAGCTTGATCATGATCGGCGCGACGCCGGCGACATTCACCAGATCGCTCTGCACCACGCCCAGCGCCAGGCCGGCAGCGACACCGGCGTCGATCGCGTTGCCACCGTCTTCCAGCACATGGAATGCGGCGAGCGAGGCGAGGTAGTGACCCGCCGACGCCATGTGGCGCGTGCCGGCGATGTCGGGTCGGCCTGCGACCATGCCGCGACCGACGGTGGGCGTGAGCGAGTAGTTCGATGGAGCGTTCATGATGGCCACCTACGTCTGGCGTCTGCGGAGATAATAGATCAGGTCGAGCTCGGGCGGCGCGACCTCGGTCTGGCTGAGCTGATCGTGCGCCTGACCGCGATGATGGGTCTGGTGATTGAACAGATGGCCCAGCACCTGCACCATCGGCGTCGTGAACGAGGCGCCGCTGTTGTTCGTGTAAACCAGATCGCGCGACAGCGTCCGTTCCGTCATCGCGCCGAGCAGCGCCACGAGGCGACGGTCCTCCGCCTCGCGCGCCCCGCGCAACTCGGCAAAGTCCTCGAACAGGATCGCGTTCAGCGGCATCGCGACCTGCGGCGGGTCGATACGGCTCAACCACAGGCGATCCGTGACCAACAGATGGTTCAGCGTGCCATGAATCGACTTGAAGAAAGATTGCCTCGGCTTGCGGTACTCGGCATCCGGCAGCTTCGCGACGAAGTCGTAGAGCCTGTTGTTGGCCCACTGATTGTAGTCGGCGAAGACGCGGAAGTAGGCCGGATCCATCGACACCCTCCCCTGCGGTGGGCCGAGCCTATGCGCTCGCCCTGCGTCACGCCAGCACCCCCTTGGTATGGCTCTACTCGACTACCTATCTAGCGGCGAGGCATGGCCGGTTACGACGAGAGGCTGAAGCGATGGCAGACAGCGCGATGACCTCCGAAAGCACCGTGTACGTGATCTACGTCGCGTGCACGCCGGAAAAGGTCTGGGCCGCACTCACGTCGAGTGACTTCACCACCCAGTACTTCTTTGGCCGCAGTGTCGAATCGGACTGGCGCAAGGGCTCACCCTGGCTGTTGCGCAAACCCGACGGCAGCACCGATGTGGGTGGCACGGTGCGCGAAGCTGATGCGCCGCGCCGGCTGAGCCTGTCCTGGGTGGTCGCCTGGATGGATCTGCCCGAAGCGATCGTGACCTACGAGATCGACGACCTCGGTGGCGGCGTGGTGCGGCTGACCATGACCGAGGCGCATCCGACGCCGATCCCCGCGCATTTGCTCGAGGGCGGAAGACGCGGCTGGCCGATGATCCTGAGCGGCCTGAAGTCGCTGCTGGAGACCGGCAAGCCTCTGGCGATCCCGACGCCGCAGCCACCGAAGACCTGACAGGTCGCGGGCAACCCGCACCGGTCGCCTTCGTTCTCGGGGCATGACGGAGAAAGACCGCGACTCCCTTTCCTCTGGCACGCGGCCAACCGACGACGTCGCCGGCCATCGCGCCCGCGCGCCCTGGCTCGTCGGCATCACCGGCCTCGCGCTGGCCGCTGTCGCGATCGGATGGGCGATCGTGCGGATGACCTGAACGCGCGGCCGCGAGGCGGGCGAGGCGGCAGGTCGCAGGGTTGACGCTTCCGATACATGCCGATTTCGGCCTATCTTTGTGCGCCGCAGCATCGGTGAGTCGGGGAAGCCATGGCCAACAAGGTTTACAAGGACGCGAAGTCGGCGCTCGACGGCTTGCTGCGCGATGGAATCACCGTGCTCGCCGGCGGCTTCGGACTCTGCGGCATCCCCGAGAAGCTGATCGCCGCCATCCGCGAGTCGGGCATCAAGGGCCTGACCTGTGTCAGCAACAACGCCGGCGTCGATGGCTTCGGCCTGGGACTGCTGCTGGAGACCAAGCAGGTCGCCAAGATGATCTCGTCCTATGTCGGCGAGAACAAGCTGTTTGCCCAGCAGTACCTCTCCGGCGAGTTGCAGCTCGAGTTCAACCCGCAGGGCACGCTGGCCGAGCGCATCCGTGCCGGCGGTGCGGGCATCCCGGCGTTCTTCACCCGAACCGGTGTCGGCACGCTGGTGTCCGAGGGCAAGGAGATCCGCGAGTTCGATGGCGATCGCTACGTGATGGAGCGCGGCATCGTCGGTGACCTCGCCATCGTCAAGGCGTGGAAGGGCGACACCGCCGGCAACCTGATCTATCGAAAGACGGCGCGGAACTTCAATCCGATGATGGCCACCGCCGCCAAGGTCACGGTCGCCGAGGTCGAGCAACTGGTGCCCGCCGGCACGCTCGATCCCGACCACATCCATACGCCCGGCATTTTCGTGAAGCGCATCATCGACGGCTCGCCGCACGAGAAGCGCATCGAACAGCGCACCATCCGCAAGTCCTGAAGGAGCGACCGTCATGCCCTGGACCCGCGACCAGATCGCCGCCCGCGCCGCCAAGGAGCTGCAGGACGGCTTCTATGTGAATCTCGGCATCGGCATCCCGACGCTGGTGTCGAACTACGTGCCGGAGACCATGGACGTCACCCTGCAGTCCGAGAACGGCATGATGGGCGTCGGTCCCTTCCCGCTCGAGAACGAGGTCGATCCCGACATCATCAACGCCGGCAAGCAGACCGTCACCGAGGTGAAGGGCACGTCGTATTTCTCCTCCGCCGATTCCTTCGGGATGATCCGCGGCGGGCACATCGACCTGTCGATCCTGGGCGCGATGGAAGTCGCCGAGAATGGCGACCTCGCCAACTGGATGGTGCCGGGCAAGATGGTCAAGGGCATGGGTGGCGCGATGGACCTCGTCGCCGGGGTGCGCCGGGTTGTCGTCGTCATGGAGCATGTCTCCAAGGACGGCGCCTCGAAGCTGCTCGACCAATGCTCGCTGCCGCTCACCGGCCAGCGCGTCGTCGACATGGTGATCACCGAGCTGGGCGTCTTCAGCGTCGACAAGAAGGGTTCGGGCGGCGTCACCCTGGTCGAGCTGGCCGACGGCGTCACCGTCGACGAGGTGAAGGCCAAGACCAAGGCCAAGCTGCGGATCGACGCCAAAGTCGCTGCCTGAGGCCCGCGTTTAGGACATTGCGGCAAAGCCGTGACATTGATCCAGTATGGATCAGGAAGTCCGGCACCCGAGCCATGCATTATTGGTGCTGGCTCCCGTAATTGGCATGGCGTAGACGATGGCCGGTGACCCTCGCCACTCAAACTGAAGCCGACGCCCCCGCCGTCCGTCCGCCGTCACTGCCCGTCATCGGCAAGCTGGCGACGTCGATCCGGGCCCTTCCCAGCACGATCCGAGGCCTCCCGGGCAATCTGCGCGGCGCGCTGTGGCTGGTGCTGTCGACCACCGTCTTCACCCTGATCGGCGTCTTCATCCGCAAGGCCACCCAGGGCCTCGACAGCATCGAGGTCTCGTTTTTCCGCAGCTGCATCGGCCTGGTGTTCGTGGCACCGGCGCTGCTGCGCGCCCGGATCAATCCGCTGCGCACCACAAGGCTGGGCTGGCACGTCGTGCGTGCCGTCTTCGGCACCTCGGCGATGACCCTGGGCTTCTACGCCGCCGCCCGCCTGCCGCTCGCCGACTCGACCTCGATCAGCTTCTCGCAGCCGCTGTTCATCATCGTGCTCGCTGCACTGGTGATGCGTGAGACGGTGGGCTGGCGCCGATGGGCGGCGACCGTTGTCGGCTTCATCGGCGTGCTTGTCATGATGCGCCCGGGCGCCGATACCATTCATGTCGCCACCTTCGTCGCGCTGGCCGGCTCGCTGTGCGGCGCCTGCTCGGTGATGGTGGTGAAGAAGCTCACCGCCGACGAGAAACCGATGGCCGTCGTCGGCAGCATCGCCATTCTCTCGACCGTCTTCCTGCTCGGGCCGGCGATCATGGTGTGGCGTTGGCCGACGCCGATCGAATGGGTCTACGTCACCGCGATCGGCTTCTGCGCCACCATCGGCCAGTATTGCTGGGTGCGCGCCTATGCGGTCGCCGAGGCCTCGGCGCTGGCGCCCTTCGACTACGTGCGCCTGCCGCTCGCCGTGCTGCTGGGCGTCTGGGTGTTCGGCGAGCATCCCTCGATCTGGACCGCGGTCGGCGCGCTGCTGATTGCCTCCTCGACGCTCTACAGCGCGCGCCGCGAAGCACGCCGGGTCAAGCGCGTCACAGCTTGACCACAATTCGTTCGGCTACAGTTCCCCTATAGTGAGGGGAACCGTACATCCGGCACCGCCGTTGACCACGCGACCGCGCATTGGGGGCAAGCGCATCGCAAGTTTCCCGCGCGTTCGATTTCCACACCCGGCATCAAGCCGGCTGGCAAAGGAGCGTGTCATGTTGAAGTCCCTGCGCATTGGCGTGATGAGCCTTCCCCTGGTGCTGGCGGTTGCCGCTTGCGGCGACACGCCCGGCGAGCGCGCCGTGACCGGTGGCCTGATCGGTGCTGGCGGTGGTGCGGTGGTCGGCTCGGCGACGGGCATCGGCGTGGTGCCGGGCGCCGTGGTCGGCGGTCTGGGCGGCGCCGCGATCGGCGCGGCGACGACGCCGCGGAACTGCGACTACTACAACAACTACTGCCGCTACTAGGGTAACGGCCGTGTTGAGGTCGCTGACCGCCGCGGCTCTCGCCCTGCCGCTGGTCGTATCGCTCGCCGCTTGCGGCGACAATCCGGGCGAGCGCGCGTTGACCGGTGCCGCGATCGGCGCCGGCAGCGGCGCGGCCGTGGGCGCCACGACGGGTATCGGGTTGGTGCCGGGCATCGTCATCGGTGGCATCGGCGGCGCGGTGATTGGCGCCGCGACGACGCCTTCACCGCAACCGGCGGCCTACCCGCCGCCGCCTGCGAGTTATCCGGCAGCGAGTTATCCAGCGGCGTATCCGCCGCCGCCGGCGGGATATCCAGCGGCCTATCCGCCGCCGCAGCAGCCCTACGGCTATCCGCCGCAAGGCGCGCCGCGCTGCGATTACGGTGGCAACTACTGCTACTGATCGCTTTCACCGATCATCGAAACGCCCCCGCCAACGCGGGGGCGTTTTCGTTTCATCCCGGATTGCTCGGCGGCAGCAGATCGCCGTCGGTGCGCGGCTGGCGCACCGCCGTCTCGATCTCCTTGAGATCGGGCAGCGGGCGCGGGCTGTCGCCGGGTGAGAGCTGGCGGATCTGGCGCGCCGTCGGGAAGACGCGACCCTCCATGCTGCCGATGAACTTGTTGTAATGCGCCGCGGCCCCTTCGAGGCTCTTGCCCAGCGCCACGATCGGCTCGGCCATCACCGCGAGGCGGCTGTAGAGCTCGTTGCCCAGCCGCGCGATCTCGGCGGCGTTTTCGTTGGCCTTCACTTGGCCCCAGCCATAGGCCACGGCCTTGGCCAGCGCGACAAGGGTCGTGGGCGTGCACACCAGCACGCGGCGCGCGATGGCGAACTCGAACAGGTCGGGGTCGCGCTCGGCGGCGGCGCTGTAGAAGTTCTCGCCCGGCACGAACATCGCCACGAAGTCGGGCGCGTCGTCGAATTGCGACCAGTAGTCCTTGGCCGCGAGCAGCGTCACGTGCTGGCGGATCTGGCGCGCATGCTCGACCAGCTTGCCGTCGCGCAACGGCTCGTCGGCGGCATCGAGCGCTTCGAGATAGGCCGATAGCGACGTCTTGGCGTCGACCACGATGCTGCGTCCGCCGGGCAGGCGGATGATCGCGTCGGGCCGCAACCTGCCGCTTTCGGTCGTGACGCTGTGCTCGAGCACGAAGTCGACGTGCTCGCTCATGCCCGCGAGTTCCATCACGCGACGAAGCTGGTGCTCGCCCCAGCGGCCTCGCGTCTTGGGCGCCGCACGCAGCGCCTGGGTCAGCCGCGCCGCCTCGCCACGCACCGATTCCTGGCCGGTGACGACGTTCTTCAGCTCGGCCGACAGCGCGCCGTAGGTCTCGGCGTTGCGCTTCTCCAGCTCGGCCAGACGCTTCTGATAGGCCTCGAGCGTCTCGGCGACCGGCTTTACCAGCGCGTCGATCGCCACCTGCCGCTTGGCGAGGTCGGCGTCGGTCGAGGCGTGATGGCTCTTCAGCAATTGCTCGGCGACCTCGATCAGCTTGCTCTGGCTTTGACCGAGCGCCGCATCGGCCAACCCCTTCAGCCTTGCATCGATGTCCTCGCGCAGCGTCGTCAGCGCCGCGGTCTTCTCGGCGTGTGCCGTCTCCATGTTGCGCTGGGTCTCCTCCAGCTTGGTCTTGGCCGAAGCCAGCGCCTCGACGCGGCCGCGCAGCAGGATCAGCTCGTCCTCGGCCGGCTTCAGCCGCTCGGCCAGGGTCTGCAGCCGTGCCTTCTCGGCCAGCAGCACGTCGGCGTCGCGTTCGGACGCGGCGAGGCGCTGTTCCAGCTCGGGCACGCGCGCGACCGTGGCCTGCGCCGTGGCGAGCTGCAGCTTCACCGCTTGCGTATCGTCGGCGTGGCGGCGCACCTGGCTGCTGCGGGCGAGCCAGCCGATCAGCGCACCCAGGACGAGCGCGGCGATCGCGATGGGGATAAGCATTTCGAGCGGGGGCATCGGCGGAACTCTTCGGGTCCGTTCGGCGGGACAGAATCGCAGATCGGGCCCGCCGGTTCAAACCGCTTCGGTGTGGACCGAAACGATGACGCACGAGCCCGCCCCATAAGCGGCGCATGTCTCAGGCATCTTCGTTCCACGGTTGGCGCGTCGTCGCCGGCGCCTTCGTGCTCGCGGTCTTCGGCTGGGGCGCGGGCTTCTATGGACCGCCGGTCTTCCTGCATGCCGTACGCGAGGCGCGCGGCTGGCCGATCGCGCTGATCTCGGCGGCGATCACCGTGCATTTCGTCGTCGGCGCGCTGGTCGTCGCCAACCTGCCGATGCTCTACCGGCGCTTCGGCCTGCCCACCGTGACCAAGGTTGGCGTCGTCGCGCTGGCGCTGGGCGTCGTCGGCTGGGCCATCGTCGATCATCCCTGGCTGCTGTTCGGCGCGGCGCTCCTGAGCGGTGCCGGCTGGGTGACGATGAGTGCGGCGGCGATCAATGCCATCATCGCACCGTGGTTCGTGCGCCTGCGGCCGCGCGCGCTCTCCATGGCGTACAACGGCGCCAGCATCGGCGGCGTGGTGTTCTCGCCGCTGTGGGTCGCGGCGATCGGCCTGGTCGGCTTTCCCGGCGCAGCGCTGGCGATCGGCGCCGTCATGATCGTCGGCGTCTGGCTTCTGGCCGACCTGCTCTTCGCGCACACGCCGGCCGCGATGGGATTGGCACCCGATGGCGACGCGCCTGATGTCGCGACGCGCAGGCCCGCTGTCGACGCAGCACCGGTTCCCTCGCTGTGGCGCGACCGGCGCTTCGTGACCCTGGCCGCGGCGATGGCACTGGGGCTGTTCGCGCAGATCGGCCTGATCGCGCATCTCGTGTCGCTGCTGGTGCCGGCGATCGGCGCCCAGGCGGCCGGCCTCGCCGCCGGCGCCGCCACCGCTGCCGCGATCGGCGGACGCACCCTGGTGGGCTGGCTGATGCCGCCATCGGCCGACCGCCGCCTGATCGCCTCGGCCAGCCATCTGGTGCAGATCACCGGCACGGTGATGTTCATCCTCGCCGACGGCACCAACGTGCCGCTGCTGCTGGCCGGCGTGATCCTGTTCGGATCAGGCATCGGCAACGCCACGTCGCTGCCGCCGCTGATCGCGCAGGTCGAATTCGTGAAGACGGACGTCGCGCGCGTCGCGGCGCTCATCGTCGGCACGTCGCAGGCGGGCTATTCGATCGCGCCGGCGTTCTTCGCGATCGTCCGCGAGGTGAGCTCGCCTCAGAGCGGCGTATCGGGTGAGGCGCCGGCGCTGTTCGCGGCCGCGGCGCTCGTGCAATGCGCCGCCATTGCCGCATTCCTGAGCGGCCGGCCTGCGTGTTATCGTCGACCACGCGAGTGAACCGGGAGAGGACAGCTATGAGCAGCGC
>JAFAZJ010000052.1 GCA_019239835.1 Alphaproteobacteria bacterium
CGGCTCGGCTGATCGCCTGCGCCAGTGGCGTCATCAGCGCCTCGCGCTTCTTCAGCAGATACAGCGCCGCACGCCGCGCCGATCGCGGGCCCAATCCCGGCAGCTTGGCGAGCAGCTGGATCAGCCGGTCGATCTCGGGTCCGGTCATGCGGTCCATACCTTCCCCCGGAGGGGGAAGGTGCCCGCAGGGCGGATGGGGGATGTCGAAGACGGATACCGGACGCGTTGAGGCATCCCCCATCCGTCGCGCTGCGCGCGCCACCTTCCCCCTCCGGGGGAAGTTAAGATCAAGACAGCACGCACCGAATCAGCCCAGCTTGAAGCCCGGCGGCAGCGGCAGGCCGCCGGTGATCTGTTGCATCTGCTGCTGCGTCTCGGCCTCGACCTTGCCGCGCGCATCGTTCATGGCGGCGACCAGCAGGTCCTCGAGCACGCCGCGCTCCGTCGGCACCAGCAGCGACGGATCGATCTCGACCCGCCTGGTCTCGCCCTTGCCGTCGACGGTGACCTTGACCAGGCCGCCGCCGGAGCGGCCGGTGAGCTCCAGGGCGGCGAGCTTGGCCTGCATCTCCGCCATCTTCTGCTGCATCTCCTGCGCCTGCTTCATCAGGGCGCCGAGATCCTTCAGTTGGCCGAACATGGATCGCCTCTACAGATCGCCTTCAGGGATATCGAGGTCGTCATAGGATAGTTCCCCCGGCTCGAACAGCGGCGCCTCAGCCGCCTCGCCGGCGTCGGTCATCACGGGTTGCGGCGCCTGCAGCGGCGTCGGCGCCTCGTCACGCCCGCGCACCACTTCAAGGGTCGCACCGGGGAACGCCTCGAGCGCCGCCTGCACCAGGGGATGCTCCAGCGCGCGCTGGCGGCGCGCGTCGTGGGCTGCAGCGCGGCGGCTCGCGAGCGTCGGCTCGCCCGCCTCGCTCGACACCGAGACCATCCAGCGCTGGCCGGTCCAGCGCGCCAGCGCGTCGGCGACCTTGGGCGCGAGATCGACGGGCGCCTTGTCCGTCGGCCGGAACTCCAGTCGTCCCGGCTCGCAGCGCACGGGATGCACATCGGTGCTCAGCGCCAACGCCAGCCGCGCCTCGCGCTTCGTCTCGAACAGCGCCACGACCTCGGCGAAGTCCTTGGGTTGCGGCTTGGGCGCAACGGACACGGCATCCGGCTCGACCGCCACACGCGCCACCGCGGCATTGGTCACCGCCAATCGCGCAACCGGTCCACCAGAGGGTGCGCCCGACGGCACGCCCCGTGGCTGTGCGGCGCTCGCACTGATGCCGCCACCGTTGGTTGGCGGCGGTGCGGACGGACGCGGTGGCGGTGCACCACCACCGTCCTGCAGCGCCTTGATCGCGTCGGCGGGCGTCGGCAGATCGGCCGCGTAGCACAGCCGGATCAGCGCCATCTCGGCGGCGCGGATCGGCGAATGCGCGTGCTGGGTCTCCTGCAGGCCCTTCAGCAGCATCTGCCAGGCGCGAGTCAGGTGCGCCATGCCGAGCCTGGTCGCCATATCGCGGCCGCGCGTACGCTCCAACTCGGGCGCACCCTCGGCGGATTCCGGCACGACCTTCAGCCGCGTCAGCCAATGCGCCAACTCCAGCAGGTCCTGCAGCACGACCACGGGATCGGCGCCCGAGTCGTACATGTCGCCCAGCGTCTTGAGCGCCGCCGGCGCGTCGCCGCGCATCGTCTGATCGAACAGCTCGAAGACCAGGCCGCGATCGGCCAGGCCCAGCATGTCGCGCACCTGCGCCGCGTCGACCACGCCGCCACCGTGGGCAATGGCCTGGTCAAGCAGGCTCAGGCCATCGCGCACCGAGCCATCGGCGGCGGTGGCGATGAGGCGCAGCGCCTCGGGCGCGATCTCGACCTTCTCGCTCTCGGCGACGCGCGCGAAATGGGCGGTGAGGATCTCCACCGGCACGCGCCGCAGGTCGAAGCGCTGGCAGCGCGACAGCACCGTCACCGGCACCTTGCGGATCTCGGTCGTGGCGAAGACGAACTTCACGTGCGGCGGCGGTTCCTCCAGCGTCTTCAGCAGGCCGTTGAAGGCCGCCGTCGACAGCATGTGGACCTCGTCGATGATGTAGACCTTGTAGCGCGCCGCCACCGGGCGATAGCGCACGCCCTCGATCAGCTCGCGGATGTCGTTGATGCCGGTGCGGCTGGCGGCATCCATCTCGATGACGTCAACGTGCCGGTCCTCGGTGATCGCGACGCAATTGCCGCACACCCCGCAGGGATCCATGGTCGGCCCGCCCTTGCCGTCGGGGCCGACGCAGTTCAGCGCCTTGGCGATGATGCGGGCAGTGGTCGTCTTGCCGACGCCGCGCACGCCAGTGAGCATGAAGGCATGCGCCAGCCGGCCGGCCTCGAGCGCGTTGCGCAGGGTGCGCACCATCGCTTCCTGGCCGACCAGGGTGGAGAAATCGGTGGGACGGTATTTGCGCGCCAGCACCCGGTAATGGGTGTCGTCGTCTGCAACGGGCGCGGGGGTATCGAGCGGGGCGTCGGCCATGGTCAGGGGCGCCTCGCGGCGTATGCCCTGCCTCGTCGGCGAGGGCGAGGTGGGAGACCGGACACGACCCGCAGCGAATTCGTTACGGCTGCTTCCTTCCGGACCTGACCGGGTTGGCGAAGACTACGTCCACGCCGGCCTCCCGAGGCGGTTATATCAGGAGTCGGGCTCGGACTCGCAAGGGCCGAATCCGGCCGGTTTGCCACAGGGTCCGGGGTTAGCCCTTGCCAGGTTTGGGCGTGCCGGGGGTCGACGGGGTGCGATCCGACGGCTCGGGGGTCGTGCGTTCGCCACCCGGGCTACCCACGCCCGGCGCCGGTTCGGGCGTGGTGCGATGCTCCGGTGGTGGGACCGTCGCGCGCGGCGGTGGTGGCGCCTTGACCTCGGTGGCGCGGCCGCCGAGGTACTTGGCCAGGAAGATCTCGACCTTGGCGAAGTAGATCAGCCGGCTCTCGGCCCGATAGAAGCTGTGGCCTTCGTTCTCGAAGAGGTGGAACTCGACCGTCTTGCCGAGCGCCCGCGCCGCGCCATAGAAGCGCTCGCTCTGATCCTTGCGCACGCGCACGTCGTTGGCGCCGGCGGTGATCAGCATTGGCCGTTCGAGCTTTTGCACTTGCGCGAGCGGCGAGCGCTGCCACAGGGCAGCGCGGCCCTCGGCCGTGTTGGACGGCCCCAGGAAACGGTTCCAGCGGCTGCGGTCCCAATACTCGGGCACCAGGTCGATGAAGGCCGGGATATCGGTGATGCCGACATTGGCGACACCGACGGCGTACAGCGTCGGCGTGCGGGTCATGCCGACGAAGGTCGAGAAGCCGCCGTAGCTGCTGCCCATCAGGGCGATCCTGGCCGGATCGGCGATGCCCTGGGCGATCAGCCACTTCGCGCCGTCGTCGACGTCGTCCTGCGTCTTGCCGCCCAGCTCGCCGATGCCGGCACGCAGGAAGGCGCGGCCGTAGCCGTTGGAACCGCGGTAGTTCAGTTGCAGCACGGCGTAGCCGCGATTGGCGAGGAACTGCGCCGTGGTGCTGAGCGTGCCGATATCGCGCAGCCACGGCCCGCCGTGCACGAACACCACCGCCGGCAGGTTCTTGGCGGGCGCGCCCGCCGGCAGGGTGAGGTAGGCGTTGATGGTGAGGCCGTCGCGCGCCTTGTACTCGACCGGCGTGATCGGCGAGAGCGATTCGCGGTAGGCATCCCACGGGCCGGCAGTGAGCAGGGTGCGCTCCTTGTTCTGCGCGTCGTAGAGGATGGTGCGCGTCGCACTGCCCTTGCTCTGCACGCCCAGCACGAACCAGCGCATGGCGTTGTCCCAGCTCAGGATGCTCACCACATCCGCCGCGCCGTCGCCGCCCATCGCCGCGAGATCGGGGCCGAGCCCGCTGCCGAAGGCATGCAGACGCTGACGATCCGGCCATTTCACCGCCAGCACCGGCTCGCGCGTCTCGGTGTTGAACCAGAAGGCGTCGACGTCGACCTTGGGATCCTCGTGCATCACCGTCTCGACGCCGGTGCGCAGGTTCAGCTTCACCACCGCCTGCCGGTCGCGGCCGCGGTTGGACAGCGCCCAGACCTCCTCCTCGCCGGCGGCGATGTCGGGCACGGTGATCTGCTCGTCCCACTCCATGTCGAAGACGCGCGCGCAGGTCGAGGCGGCGCCGGGACAGAACTCGAAGGCGCGCTTGCCGTCGGCGCCTGGCCGCAAGGTGCGCGCCACCATGCGCGCCTTGCGGTCGAAATAAGCGCGATCGACGGTACCCGGATTGCGCTCGTGCAGGACGGGCGTCAGGTCGCCGCTCAGGGACACGCGATAGGCATCGAACATGCGCCGGTCGCGATGGTTGCTGAACAGCAGCACCTCGTCGCCGTCGAGGCGTGTGGTCGAAACGAAGTTCGTCGTGCCTGCCCAGGGCGTCAGGTTCTTGGGCGAGGCGTTGGGGTTCAGCGAATCGACGACCCAGATCTGGGTGTTCTCGTTGCCGCCATTGTCGAGCCCGTAGCGCAGGCGGCGGCTGTCGGGCAGCCAGCGGAAATTCGACGAGCCGGTGGGCGTGCGCACGATCACCGCGTCGCCGCCGCCGATCGGCCGTACATGGATCTGCGAGCGCCCGGCATAGCGCTGCGACCAGGCCAGCCACTTGCTGTCGGGCGAGATCTGGAAGTTGCTGCGCGTGTCGGCGTCGTCGCCGGCCACCAAAGCCAGCGGCAGCAGCGGCGGCAGCTTGGCGTCCTTGAGCGTCGGATGGGTCTGCGCCGAGGCCGCGCCGGCCAGCAGCAACAGAAACGCCACGGCCAGCCATAGGCTTGCACGGATCCTTGCCACGAGTGCCTCTCCTGCAATGGGCGGTCGCCATCCTAGCATGGCGGCCCCGGTTGATGCCTGCCGCACGGGGTGCCATTGTCCGGCCCGAAACCCAGGACCAAGACAGCGGAAACGCCCGATGCGCCGCAATCCCTATTCGAGCGCCGAGATCGACCGTGCCTCGCACCGACGCGAGATCAACGACGACATCGAGGACTTGCTCGTCGCCACGAAAACAAAGTTCATCCCCGTCGACAACGAGCGCAACCTGATCGACAAGCGCGGCCAGCCCTCAGCCGTGTTCCTCCAGGGCATGATGGCGCGTGCCGTCATCCGCGGCGGCTCGGACCCCATCTTCCTCGGCCTGGTCGAGGGCGAGGCGTATTTCGCGCTCGACGTCACCGGCTTCGACATGCCGATCGACGGCACGGGCGAGTTCATGGATCTGCGCCAGGTCGGCCCGCTGCTCTTCGCCCGCGAAGGCTCGCTGCTGGCCTATGCCCGCGGCATGACCTACTGGCACCGGCGGCACAAATTCTGCGGCGTCTGCGGCTCGCCGACCAAGGTGGTGAAGGCCGGCCACGAGCGGCTCTGCACAGCGGAGTCGTGCAAGGCACAGCATTTCCCCCGCACCGACCCCGCGGTGATCATGCTGGTGCATCACGGCGATCACTGCATGCTGGGCCGCGGCAAGCATTTCCCCAAGGGCATGCATTCGACGCTCGCCGGCTTCGTCGAGCCGGGCGAAAGCTTCGAGGATGCCGTGGCGCGCGAGATCTACGAGGAGGTCAAGGTCAAGGTCAACGCCGTGACCTACCACTCCTCGCAGCCCTGGCCGTTCCCCGCCTCGGTCATGATCGGCTTCCACGCCGAGGCCTCGAGCATGGATTTCGAGGTCAACAAGGAGGAGCTCGATACCGCGCGCTGGTTCCACCGCGACGAGCTCAAGGAAGAGAACCTGCCCAAGGACGGCACCTTCTTCATGCCGCGCCGCGACTCCATCGCGCGGCGCCTGATCGAGAACTGGCTCGGCCACGAAGCCGGACCCGGTCCCAACGGCTGACGCCGGAGATCACCGATATGGCCCAGTTGTTCACGCCCTTCCGTCTGGGCGGCAATGTCGAGTTGCCCAATCGCATCGTCGTGTCGCCAATGTGCCAGTACGCCGCCGTCGACGGCTCGGCGATCGACTGGCACCTCGCACATTACGCGGCGATGGCCAGTAGCGGGGCCGGGCTGATGTGCGTGGAGGCGACGCACGTCTCGGCGCAGGGCCGCATCACCAACGGCTGCCTCGGCCTCTACAGCGACGCCAATGAGGCGGCGCTCAAGCGCGTGGTCGATTGGTGTCGTGCGTGGATGCCTGGCACCAAGCTCGGCATCCAGATCGCCCATGCCGGCCGCAAGGCGTCGGCCAACCGACCGTGGAACGGCGGCGGCCCACTGACCGCGGCCGATGCACCGGACACGCCATGGAGCACGATCTCGGCGTCGGCGATTCCCTTCGACGCCACGGGCCCCGGAGTCGGTTTCCAGGGTGGCGCGCCCGCGCAGCTGCCGACGGCGAAGTGGCATACGCCCGTTGCGCTTGATCGCGTCGGCATGGATCGCGTGAAGGCGGAGTTCGTTGCCGCGACGGAGCGCGCAACGCGGCTCGGCTTCGAGGTGCTCGAGCTGCACGGCGCGCACGGCTATTTCCTGCACCAGTTTCTCTCGCCGATCACCAACCACCGCAACGACGAGTACGGTGGCTCGATGGGCAAGCGCCGGCGCTTTCCGCTCGAGGTCTTCGAAGCAATACGTCGCGTCTGGCCGCGCGAGCGTGCGCTGGGCATACGGCTGTCGGCGATCGACTGGGTCGAGGGTGGCCTGACCATCGAGGACACGATTCAGACCGCGCGCGAGCTGAAGGCGTTAGGCTGCGATTTCATCGACGTCAGCTCGGGCGGCACCGTGCCGAACGCCAAGATCACGGTGACGCCGGGCTATCACGTGCCGTTCTCGGCGCGTATCCGCAAGGACGCCGGCATCGCCACCTGGGCGGTGGGCGTGATCACCGAGCCCGAGCAGGCCGAGCAGATCGTGGCGTCAGGCGCCGCCGACTGCACCGCGCATGCGCGCTCATTCCTGGTCGATCCACGCTGGGGTTGGAATGCGGCCAAGGCGCTGGGCGTCGAGACGCCGCCGCTGCCGCTGCCCTATCACCGCGCCGCCAGCATTCTGCCCTTCAAACCCCAGCCGGTGGCCAAGGCTGCGGAGTAGCCACCTTCCCCCGGAGGGGGAAGATAAATCAGGCAGGAACCGCCGCGGGCGGCTCCTTCGGTGGCTTCGGCTTGCGCTGCAGCTTCGTCACGACCCAGCGCAGCGAGACGTAGAACACCGGCGTGAGGAACAGGCCGAAGAAGGTCACGCCGATCATGCCGAACATCACGGCGGTGCCCAGTGCCTGGCGCATCTCCGCGCCGGCGCCCGTGGCGAAGGCCAGCGGCACGACGCCCAGGATAAACGAGAACGCCGTCATCAGGATCGGCCGCAGGCGCAGGCGGCACGCCTGGATCACGGCTGACACCGGATCCATGCCGTCGTGCTCCTCGGCCTGCCGGGCGAACTCGACGATCAGGATGGCGTTCTTGGCGGCGAGGCCGATCAGCACGACGAGGCCAATCTGGGTCAGCACGTTGTTGTCCATGCCGCGCGCCAGCACGCCCAGCAGCGCCGACATCACGCTCATCGGCACGATTAGCACGATGGCCAGCGGTAGCGCCCAGCTCTCGTACTGCGCCTTTTTTTTTAATAAGACGGAGACCACCGAGAGCGCGAAGAT
>JAFAZJ010000150.1 GCA_019239835.1 Alphaproteobacteria bacterium
GGCGAACTTCGCCAAGTCGGCGAAAGCACTGAAGCCGGTCACCAACACGCCGTGGGCCACCGACGTCGCCAAGGCGCATGAGGAGTATCTCGCCACCATCAAGCCCACGGGCTCGGTGGGCGATGTCGACCTCGGCGAGATCGTCGCCTGGCTCAACACGCGCCTGCCCGACGACGCGCTGGTCTGCAACGGCGCCGGCAATTACGCCGGCTGGGTGCATCGCTTCTTTCAGTACCGCGGCATCCGCACGCAGCTCGCGCCGACCAGCGGTGCGATGGGCTACGGCGTGCCGGCGGCGGTGGCGGCCAAGATCGTCGAGCCGCGCCGCATCGTGGTTGCCTTCGCCGGCGACGGCTGCTTCCTGATGAGCGGCCAGGAATTCGCCACCGCGTTGCAGTTCGGCGCGAATCTAGTGATCGTCGTGGTCGACAACGGCCAGTACGGCACCATCCGCATGCACCAGGAGCGCGAGTACGGTGGGCGTGGCCATGGCGTGGAGCTGCGCAATCCCGACTTCGCGGCTTACGCGCGCGCTTTCGGCGGCCATGGCGAGACGGTGCTGAAGACCGAGGAGTTCGCGCCGGCCTTCGAGCGCTGCCTGACCTCGAACGTGGCCTCGATCATCCACGTCAAGACCAGCCTCGAGCAAATCACCTCGCGCACCACCATCACCAAGATGCGCGAAGCGCACGCGGCGAAGAAGCACTAGGCGAGGACGCCATGACCTTGTCGATCTCGAAGCTCGGGGATCGCCTTGGCGCCGCGGCCGAGGGCGTCGACATGAACGCGCTGGTGCCAAACGATGCTGAACGCCTGCGCGCCGCGCTGGCTGACAATCTCGTGCTCTGCGTGCGCGGCCAGAAGCTCGAGCCGCAGGCGTACTTCGACGCTATGGGTGTGTTCGGCAAGCAGTTGCCGCAGCCCAGCGCCAGCGCCAACCACCCCGTGGTCAAAGATCTGCTGATCCTCTCGAGCGAGGACCGCGACGTGCTGGGCGATGGCCAGCGCCTGGTGGCCGGCGCGGCCTGGCATACCGACGACAGCTACCGGGCGGTGCCGTGCTCGCTCACCACGCTCTACGGCGTCGAGGTGCCGGCAACCGGTGGCGATACGCAATTCGTCAATATGTACGCCGCCTATGACGATCTGCCTGACGCCACGAAGGCGCGCATCGGCGCGCTTCGCGTCGTGCACAGCTATGCGCCCAGCCGCCAGCTCAACAAGGTCGCCAAGCGCACCGCGGAGGACATGGCGACGATGCCCGACGTGATCCACCCGCTAGTGCGCACGCATCCCGTGACAGGGCGCAAGGCGCTTTACCTCAATCCCAATCGCATGGAGAGCGTGCTCGGCCTGGAGCGCGCCGACAGCGACGCGCTGCTCGACGAGATGGCCGCGCACGCCACGCAGCCCAAGTACCAGTACCGACACAAGTGGCGCCAGGGCGACATCGTCGTCTGGGACAACCGTTGCACCATGCACAAGGCCAACGCTGACTACCCCGAAGGCTCGCGGCGTTACATGCTGCGTGTGATCGTCGAAGGTACCGTACCCGTCTGATCACCAGCGCGGCGGCCGCTTCTCGTTGAAGGCGTTGAGCCCTTCCTGCGCATCCGGCGTGGCGATGATGTTGCAGATCGTCTCGACCGTGGCCTCGATGGCGCGGCGATACTCGAAATCGTTGGTGCGCATGTAGCTGTCGCGCGCCAGCTTCATCACCAGCGGCGATTTCTTCGCGAAGTCCCGGGCCAGCGCACGCGCTGCGTTCTTGACCTCGGCCTGCGGCACGACGCGGTTGATGATGCCGATGCGCTCAGCCTCGACGGCGCTGATCGGATCGCCGTTGAACAACAGCTCGAACGCCTTGTGCCGGCCGATCTGGCGCGGCAGGTGCACGAAATGCATCGCCGGGATCACGCCGACCTGGATCTCGGGATAGCCGATGCTCGCCGTGTCGGCGGCGACGATACAGTCGCAGGTCACCGCCAGGGTCACGCCGGCGGCGCGTGCCGGGCCGGTCAGTGCCGCGATGGTCGGCTTGGCCATGCGGTACTGCATGTCGTGGACGCCGAAATAGAGCTTCTCGAGGAAGCGCCGTAACCGCATGCCGTCGCCGCCCTGCATCATCGCCAGGTCCATGCCGCCGGAGAACGCGCGGTCGAAGGCGCTAGTCAAGATCACCGCGCGGACGCCCTCGTCGTCGCGCGCCTTGGCGTAGGCCGCGAGCAGGTCGTCTACTAGTGCGAGGTTGATAGCGTTGACCGGTGCGCGCTTCATGGTGATCTCCGCCACCCTGTCGCGCACGACGTAGTCCAGCGTCTCAAATGTCATTCGTGATCCTCCAGAGCCCTGCCGCAAAATAGCTTGATCCATCGCGGTCGTGGGTATACACAACCGTCACCGTGGGATTTGAAGCCGACCGGCTTGCGGCCACGTTAAAAACCGCTAAAAGGTCGGAGGCCCACGAAAAAGCCCCGACCGAACGGTCGGGGCTTTTTCGTTGCGCCGGCTGCGGGCCCGCGCAGGAGGGTAAGAGAATGGACGGAGATCAAAAGGCTCGGATCGCGGCGTCGCGCAAGGAGAGCCAGAAGAGCTGGCGGGCGGCCACGCGCGCGGTGCGCGGTGGGCTGAAGCGCTCGAATTTCGAGGAGACGTCGGAAGCGCTGTTCCTGACCTCCGGCTACGTCTACCCCAACGCCGAGGAGGCCGAGGCCGCCTTCGCCGGCACGATCGACCGCCTGCAGTATTCGCGCTTCGGCAATCCGACCGTGACCATGTTCGAGGACCGCCTCGCAGCGCTGGAAGGCGCCGAAGCGTGTCGCGCGACCTCGACCGGCATGAGCGCGGTGTTCTACGCACTGCTGTCGCTGCTACGCGCCGGCGATCGCGTCGTCGCGGCGCGCCAGCTCTTCGGTTCATGTCACTACATCATCACCGAGCTGCTGCCGCGCTTCGGCATCGAGCATGAGCTGGTCGACGGCCGCGACCTCGACGCGTGGAAGAAGGCGCTGTCGAAGCCGGCCAAGGCGGTGCTGTTCGAGACGCCGTCCAACCCGACGCTCGATATCGTCGACATCAAGGCCGTCACCGAGCTGGCGCATGCCGCCGGCGCGCGCGTCGTGCTCGACAACGCCTTCGCCACGCCGATCCTGCAGCGGCCGTTCGAGCACGGCGTCGACATCGTCGTGCACTCCGCCACCAAGTACATCGACGGCCAAGGCCGTACGCTGGGCGGTGCGATCCTCGGGCCGAAGAAGTACATCCTCGACGAGTTGCAGCCGATCACCCGCAACACCGGGCCGAGCCTCAGCCCGTTCAACGCTTGGGTGATGGTCAAGGGCCTGGAGACCCTCCAGCTGCGAGTCGAGAAGCACTGCGCCAACGCCGCGCGCGTCGCCGACGAGCTGGCGGCGCATCCCGCCGTGGCGCGCGTGATCTATCCTGGCCGCAAAGACCATCCGCAGCATGCGCTGGCGATGAGGCAGCTTTCGGCGCCCGGCGGCATCGTCGCCTTCGATCTGAAGGCCGGCAAATGGGCGGCCTTCGAAACGCTGAACCGCCTGCGCCTGGTCGACATCTCCAACAACCTGGGCGACGCCAAGAGCCTGATCACCCATCCGGCGACGACGACGCACAAGCGCATCGGCGAGGTCGAACGTGCCAAGCTCGGCATCGGCGATGGCCTGCTGCGCATCTCGGTCGGCCTCGAGGATGTCGAGGACATCATCGAGGACTTGACGCAGGCGCTGGCCGGCTGATGTCACTGTCTGCGGCGTTGTGGGCGGCAAACGCCGACAGCGCCGCACGCATCCTCACGCATCCCTTCGTGCGCGGCCTGGGTGACGGCACCCTGCCGCGCACTAGCTTCGAGCGCTACGTCGCGCAAGATGCCTATTTCCTCGAAGCCTTCGCGCGCGCCTATGCCTTCTGCCTCGCGCATTCGACGGCGCGCGATGATCTCTACGGCTTCGCCGAGCTGATCGACGGCGTGATCGACGAACTGAAGCTGCACAAAGGCTACGCCGAGCGCTGGAACGTTGAACTCGTTGGCGTGAAGCCAGCGCCGGCAACGCGCGCCTACACCGACTTCCTGCTCGATACGGCCGAACATGGCGTGCTGGGTGAGACCATCGCTGCGATGACACCGTGCATGCGGCTCTACGCGTGGCTTGGCCAGACCCTCGCCAAGGGCAAAGTCGCGCCGCTCTATGCCGAATGGGTACGCACCTATGCCGATCCGGGCTTCGAGTCGCTTGCCGTGCGGCTGGAGGAACTGCTCGATCGTCACGCCATCGACTCGCCTGCGGTGCGTGGCAACTACGCGCGCGCGATGGCGCTGGAATATGGCTTCTTCGACGCGAACGCCTAACCCGCGATTGCGGTGATCTCGTCGCGCACCAGCTTTTCGATCTCGGGGGCAGGGATGCGTGCGAGTTCGCCGAGGCTGCGGCCGCGCGCGACGCGGTCGGCGATGGCGAGGCCCAGCGCGTAGCCGTTGCGCGCGGGGATGTCGCCGCGATAGCCGTAGTTGAGATAACGGGCGCGTGTCTGCCCGTCTGTGGCGCCCAGCACCGGCGGCAGCTCGCGCGCGATCTTGCACAGCGTCTCCGGCGTGATCGCGGCCAGCTCACGGTCGCCCAGCAGGATCTGCAGGTGCGACCGCTGCGGGTTTAGCACGCGGCAGGCATAGACCGCGAGACCTTCCTTCCAGATGCCGAGCCAGATCGTGTCGCCGTTGGGCAGGATCAGGCTGGGATTCACCTGGTGGTGATAGAGGTGGAAGCTCTCGTGATCGAGCAGCACGGCAAGATCGGCGCCGCGACCATGGATGGCCACCACGCCATCGAGACCGACGAACAGCGCCAGCTTGTCGTGCCACAGCCGCACGCGCGCGTCGAAGTTCATGAACGACAGCATGATCGTCACCCGCGCATCGCTCGCGGCATCCGGCAGATGCTGCCGGAAGCGCTCGACCTGGTCGCGCCAGGTCTGCGGGAATGCCGCCGACAGGCGCCGTACCTCGTCGGCGATGGGATCGAAAACCGTCAGCCAGCGTGCGAGATCGACGCGTCCGATGCCGGCGCCCTGCTGGGCATCGAGCGTCGGCTGGAAGTAGCCGGCAATGATCGCTTTGGCGCGAACCTCGAGCGGTTCGCTGCGGCTGGAGTCGTAGACCGGCCAGAAGCCCGGCATCAGATCCGTGGCGCCGGATTGTTGCGCGAAAACTGGCCGCGCTATCGAGGCCGCCAGTGCGCTGCCGAGCAGGGTCCGTCGTCCAAGCATCACGCCCGCGCCAACATGCGTTCGACGATTGACCATCCGGCGGCCGCGCGGATGCGGATGCGGTCGACCATGTTCTCGCCGCGCGAGGCGGTGTCGTAGACGCCGTCGAGCATGCGCTTGTAGACGCCCTGGCCTATCGCGGCGACGCGGAAGAGGTTGTAGGCCATGTAGAAGTCCCAATTGGGTAAAGTCTCCAGGCCCATGCGCCGCGCATAGGCGCCCACGAACTCCGCTTCGGTCGGAATACCTGTACCGGCGAGGTCCAGGCCGCCCAGGCCACGCCCCTTGGGATCGGGCGGCGTGTAGTAGGTCAGGCACTGGTAGGCGAAGTCGGCGAGCGGATCGCCCAGCGTTGCCAGCTCCCAGTCGAGCAGCGCCAGCAATTTGGGCTCACGCTCGTGGAAGATCGCGTTGTCGAGCCGGTAGTCGCCATGAACGATGGTAGTGCGCGTCATCGGCGGTACATTCCGCGGCAGCCACTCGATTAGCCGCTCCATCTCCTGGATGTCGTCGGTTTGCGAGGCGCGGTATTGCTTGGTCCAGCGGTCGATCTGGCGCGTCATGTAGTTGCCGGGCCGCGCGAAGTCGGCGAGTCCGGCTGCCTCTGGATCGACCTTGTGCAGCGCGGCCATGGCGCGGTTCATGTCGTCCCAGATCGCTGCGCGCTCGGCCGGGCTCATGTCCGGCAGCGACTGGTTCCACAGCACGCGGCCATCGACGAAGCGCATGATGTAGAAGGTGCTGCCGATCACATCGTCGTCCTGGCACAGCGCCAAGGCTGGCGGCACCGGGACGTCGGTCTTGTTGAGCGCGGAGATCACGCGGTACTCGCGGTCGACCTGGTGTGCCGAGGGCAGCAGCTTGCCGTAGGGCTTGCGCCGCAGCGCATAACGCGCGCCGTCGGTGCCGACGAGATAGGTCGGGTTCGACGTGCCGCCGTTCATGCGCTCGACGAGGTCGATCGGGCCGTGGAAGCCCTCGACGTTCTCGCGCATGAAGCGCTCGAGGCCGGAGAGATCGCGGCCGTCGGCGGTGAGTCCTGATGTGACGCCGAGATTGTCTGTGCTGCTCATGCCCGGGAGTTTAGTCCCCGGATGGAGCGCCTTGCTATACGGCGTCGAGCAGAGCCATCGAGGTGCGAAGCGTGTCGTGCAGCACGCTGGTCGCCTTCGCGCCCAGGGCTTCGCGCACTTCCATCTCAGCGGCGCGCCAGGTCGGGTAGGCGCGGCGGACCATTGCTTTGCCGTCGGCGGTCAGCGTTACCGCGCGGGTGCGGCGGTCGGGGCCGGGCGACAGCGCGATCAGGCTGGACGCGATCAGCGGCTTGATGTTGCGCGTGAGCGTCGTGCGGTCCATCGCCATCACCTCGGCGAAGGCACCGATCGGCATCGGCGGCTTGCCCGCGAGGTTGGCGAGCAGGCCCCATTGCGTCACCGTCAGCCCGACATCGGCGAGATGGCGATCGTAGATCGCCGTCACCTTGCGCGCAGCGCGGCGGATCTGGAAACAGGTGCAGCCGCCTTCCGGCATCGGTAAGGGTTTGTCGTTCCGCATGGCGGGAAGATAGCCGCGACCGGTGCGGCGGGGAACACTAAAGTGCATATGCACGTATTAGCGGGAGTTATGGATGTCTGCGGATGGGAGTTTCGGTGTCGTCGACGCGGCCACGCTCACCGGCATGGACGGCGTCGACTTCCTGCGCGGCTGGATCGAGGGCCGTTATCCGGCGCCACCGATCGGCAAGTTCATGAATGGCGGCCTGGTCGAGGCGGAAGTGGGCCGCGTCGTCTTCGAGGGCACGCCCGGCGCCGACCACTACAACCCGATCGGCAGCATCCATGGCGGCTATGCCGCGACCCTGCTCGATTCCTGCATGGGCTGCGCCGTGCACAGCGTGCTGAAGGCCGGGCAGGCCTACACCACGCTGGAGATCAAGGTGAACTACAGCCGTGGCATGACTCACAAGACCGGGAAAGTGCGCGCCGAGGGCAAGGTGATCAATGCCGGCAGCCGCGTCGGCTTGGCCGAGGGACGGCTGACCGACGGGCAGGGCCGCCTGCTGGCCTGGGGCAGCACAACCTGCATGATCTTTACGGTCTGAGCCGATCGTCGCGCGCTCCTTGATTCGTGATGGGTGCATCCCACCTATTGCGGCGTCCGCGTGGGCCGCGCCTACACCTCGTCTTGGCGGTGATGCGTCGAGGCGCGTAGTATGGCTCCGAGGGCCGGGCTGACCGGCCCCTTTCGTCAGCGGTGAGACCATGTTCACGGCCGAGACCAGATCGATCGTCGTCAGCGTGCGACCTGCCTATCTCGAGGACCAGTCGGAGCCCGAGCAGGCGCGCTGGGTCTGGGCCTATACCGTGCGCATCGAGAATCGCGGCGGCGACAAGGTGCAGTTGCTGAGCCGCCACTGGAAGATCACCAACGCGCGCGGCCGCATGGAAGAGGTCAAGGGGCCGGGCGTCGTCGGCAAGACGCCGGTGCTGCAGCCCGGCCAGGTCTTCGAGTACACCAGCGGCTGTCCGCTCGACACGTCCTCGGGCTTCATGACCGGCACCTACCAGATGGTGACGGAGAGCGGCGAGAAGTTCGATATCCGCATTCCCATGTTTTCGCTCGACAGCCCGCAGGGCTCCCGCTCGATCAACTAAGTGGTGTTCGCATGAACAAGGTCATCAAGCCCGGCGTCTTTGCCGATACCGCAGTCCGTTCGGCCGGCAAGCCGACGCGCGCCGAAGCCGAAGAGGCGGTGCGCACCCTGATTCGCTGGGCGGGCGACGATCCGGCGCGCGAAGGCCTGGTCGGCACGCCCGATCGCGTCGTGCGCTCCTACGAGGAGTTCTTCGGCGGCTACGAGGGCGATCCGCGCGAGATGCTGGCGCGCACTTTCGAGGAGACCGACGGCTACGACGAGATGGTAATCCTCAGGGACATCCGTCTCGAATCGTATTGCGAGCATCACATGGTGCCGATCATCGGCAAGGCGCATGTCGGCTACCTGCCGCGCAACCGCGTGGTCGGCATCAGCAAGCTGGCGCGCGTCGTCGAGGCCTATGCCAAGCGGCTGCAGATCCAGGAGAAGATGACGGCGCAGATCGCCAACTGCATCCAGGAGGTGCTCGATCCGCGCGGCGTGGGCGTGGTGATTGAGGCGGCGCATCAGTGCATGACCACGCGCGGCGTACACAAGCCGGGCGTCACCATGCTCACCAGCCGCATGTTGGGCACCTTCCGCGAGAACGAGACGACGCGGAAGGAATTCCTCGCCATGATCGGCAAGACGGCGGGCGGCTACGGCTGACGCCGTCCTTCGGGCGGGTTAGAGTGCGTTGACGGGCGCGGTGAAGATCGCGCCCGACTGTTTTCGAGGGGTGCGGATCATGGCGGGCGAGACGGTCACTTCACTGGAGATGCTGCGACGCTTGATCGCTTTCGACACGACGTCCCGCAATTCGAACCTCGAACTGATCCACTACGTCCGCGACTACCTGAAATCACACGGCGTCGAATCCAAGCTGGTGCCCAGCGAGGACGGCGCCAAGGCCAATCTCTACGCCAGCATCGGTCCCAGCGTGCCGGGCGGTGTCGTGCTTTCGGGCCACACCGATGTCGTGCCCGTCGACGGCCAGCCCTGGGACAGCGATCCGTGGGTCGTTACCGAGCGCGACGGCAAGCTTTACGGTCGTGGCACATCGGACATGAAGGCGTTCTCCGCTATCGGCCTGTCGATGGTGCCGCAATTCAAGCGCGCCAACCTCAAGGTGCCGATCCACTTCGCGCTGAGCTACGACGAGGAAGTCGGCTGTATCGGCGCGCATGCGCTGGCCGACCGGCTGATGGGTGACGTGCCGCGGCCGCGCCTGGTGGTGATCGGCGAGCCGACGATGATGTCGGCGGTGCACGCCCACAAGGGCACGCGGCGCTATCACACCCATTTCCATGGCATCGAGGCGCATTCCTCGATGACCCATCTCGGGGTCAGCGCCAACCACTTCGCCTGCGAGTTCGTAGTCTTCCTGTTGCGCCTGCAGGAGGAACTCGAGTCGCGCGCCGCCGCCGACAGCGAGTTCATGCCGCCCTACGGCACGATCACCGTCGGCACGATCCACGGCGGCACCGCCGCCAACATCCTGGCGCGCGAGTGCGTCGTGCACTGGGAATATCGCGCGCTGCCCGGCGCCGACGACCAGGAAGTCATCACCCGCGCGCAGGCCTATGTCGCCGAGAAGCTGCTGCCGGCGATGAAGCGCAAGCATCCCGCTGCCTCGATCGAGTTCGATATCGGGCCAGGCACGCCGCCTTTCGCGCCCGAGGGCAACGACGAGGCGGTGAAGCTGGTGCAGAGCTGGTCGGGCAGCAACGTCGTGACGTCGGTGTCCTATGGCACCGAGGCCGGCATCTTCAAGAATGCTGGTGGCGTGCCGACCGTGGTGTGCGGCCCGGGCGACATCGCCCAGGCGCATCAGCCCAACGAGTACGTCCTGGTCTCGCAGATCAAGGCCTGCGAGGCCTTCATGGGTCGCATGGTCGAGTGGGCGTCGGGCGGTCGGTAGATCAGCCGGCGAGGTGGTGCTGCAGCTGCGAGCGCACCGTGTTGTCGAACGCCGCCGTGAACTGATCCATCGCTGCGATCAGCATGTTGTGCCAGGTGACCTGGCGGTCGGCGTCCTTGGCGCCTTCCAGGAGACTGGCATTCGTCGTCGCCTCGGCGGCGGCGAGGCCCAGCGACTGGCCGGTCTCGTGCTGGATCTCGAGATCGGCGCCGAGCTTCAGCGTGTAACGCTCCGCGACCTGCTTGCGGAACAGATCGCCGATGCCCTTTTCGACGCGCAGATTTTGGCCAACGAGGCTGGCCTCGCGGACGGTGAAGACCGCCGTGCGCGGGCTGTTGGGCCAACCCGCCAGCAGATGCTTGCTGGCCCAATCGGCCATGGTCTCGGTGGCTGACACGATCATGCTGCCGTCATAGCGCGGCGGCTGAACCACCGGCACGAAGGCGCGCGTGACGATCAGCCGTCCCGCCGCCAACCGCAGCGGTGCACCGCCGAAATTCGGCACGGCGAAGTCGACAGCCGGGCGTGCTGGCTGGGCGAGAACCCGCGGCGCGAGCAGTAACGCGCCGGCCATCGGCAGCAGCGTGCGGCGAGAGACGAATGCGCTCATGCCGACAATTGTGGCGCGCGCAATCAGGCGGGATTGCGGCTGCCCAGCGCCGCGAGTTGGGCGTCGTCGTAGTCGTAGCGCGCGCCGCAGAACTCGCAGCGCACCGCCACCAGGCCGCGCGGGTCGCGCATGTTGTTAAGTTCCTCGCGCGGGATCGAGCCGAGAACGCTGTCGATGCGCGCGCGCGAGCAGCGGCAACGGTCGGCCACGTCGCGCTGCTCGAAAACGCGCGGCGCGTGTTCGTGGAACAAGCGCCAGAGCAGCTGATCGGCCGGCAGCGCAGGATCGAGCATCTCCGACTCGCGCGCGCTGCCCATCAGGATCAGCGCGGTGCGGAAGCGTTCGTCGCGTTCCTCGGCGTCGGTCTCAGCGATCAGCTCCTGAGAGGGTAAGGCCTGCAGGATCAGGCCGCCGGCGCGCCAGTGGCCGGCGTCGTCGCGGCCGGTGGTGAGCTTGATGCCGGTGGCGAGCTGCTCGGACTGGCGGAAATAATGGTGCGCGCAATCCGACAGGCTGCTGCCCTCGAGCGCCACGACGCCCTGGTAGCGTTCGGTGTCGGCGCCTTGGTCGACGGTGAAGGCCATATGACCACGGCCGAGCAGGCGCGGCACGGCGTTGGCCGACTCCACTGGCATCGCCGCGACCTTTTCGGCGTTGAACTGCGCGTAGCCGCGTAGCGCGCCATCGGAGGTGAGATCGACGACCAGCAGGCGCACCGGCCCGTCGCCACGCATCTGCAGGGTGAAGATGCCCTCGTATTTCAGCGACGAGGCGAGCGCGACGCAGAGCGCCAGTGATTCGCCCAGTAAAGCGGCGACCGGCGGCGGGTATTCGTGACGGCGCAGGATGGCGTCGACCGCCGGGCCCAGGCGCACGATGCGGCCGCGCGCGCCGAGATCGGGTAACGCGAACGGCAAAGCGAGGTCATCGGGCGCGCCCGACATCGGCGCGCCCGTGCCTTCACCGCTCATGTCAGACGTGCCCGAGGCACCAGGCCATGATCGCCTTCTGCGCGTGCAGTCGGTTCTCGGCCTCGTCCCACACCACGGATTGCGGCCCGTCGATCACCTCGGCGGTGACCTCCTCGCCGCGATGCGCCGGCAGGCAATGCATGAACACCGCATCGCCCTTGGCAAGCTTCAGCAGGCGCTGGTCGACCTGGTAGGCCTTCAGCAGATTGTGTCGCCGGCCGGCGCTGGCGGCGTCCTCGTCGCCCATCGACACCCAGGTGTCGGTGACGACGCAGTCGGCGTCCTTCACTGCGACCTCGGGATCATGGGTGACGACAATGCGCGCGCCCTTCTTCTTCGCCCAGTCGAGCACGTCCTGCGGCGGCTTGAGCTCGGACGGGCAGGCGATGCGCAGCTCGAAGTCGAACTGCGCCGCCGCGTGGATCCAGCTCGTCGCCATGTTGTTGCCGTCGCCCGACCAGGCGACGACCTTGCCCTTGATCGAACCGCGATGCTCCTCGTAGGTCATCACGTCGGCCATGAGCTGGCAGGGATGCGTCTTGTCGGTGAGCCCGTTGATCACCGGCACGGTGGCGTATGAGGCCATGTCGAGCAGCTTCTGCTCGGTGGTGGTGCGGATCATGATCATGTCGACATAACGCGACAGCACGCGCGCGGTGTCGGCGATCGTCTCGCCGCGGCCGAGCTGGGTGTCGGTGGTGCCGAGCATGATGGTTTCGCCGCCGAGGTCGCGCATGCCGACCTCGAACGACACGCGGGTGCGCGTCGACGGCTTCTCGAACAGCATCGCCAGGGTCTTGCCGACGAGCGGCTTGGCATGTCCTCCGTTGGCGCGGGCACGTTTGTACTCCGTGCCCTTGCCGAGGATACGCCGCAGCAACTCCGGCTCGACCCTGTCGAGGTCGAGGAAGTGCTTCAGCTCAGGCATTTTCCTTCGCCTTGACCGTCGCGCTCTCGAAATCGCGGCAGGCCGCGTCGATGATGGCGATGCCCTCGTCGAGCACGGCCACCGGCGTGGTGATCGGCGGGAAGACGCGCACGACGTTCTCGCCGGCGATCGGCACGACCATGCCGAGCTCCTGCAGCTTCAGCACCATGTCGCCTGCCGGCACGTGGCAACGCAGGCCGAGCAGGAAGCCGGTGCCGCGCGCTTCGGCGAGCACACTGGGGTGATCCTTCACCAGCTTGTCGAGCTTCGGGCGCAGATACGCCGCGCGCTCGCGCACGCCGTCGAAGAAGCCTGGCGCCAGCATGACGTCGAGCACAGAATTCGCCACGGCGGTGACCAGTGGGTTGCCGCCATAGGTCGAGCCGTGCGTACCAGGCACCATGCCCTGCGCCGCCTTTTCGGTGGCCATGAAGGCACCGATCGGCACGCCGTTGCCCATGCCCTTGGCGATCGCCATGACATCGGGCGCGACGCCGGAGTGCTCGTACGACCACAGCTTGCCGGTACGACCGAATCCGGTGTGGATCTCGTCGTAGAACAGCAGCAGGCCGAACTCATCGCAGATCGAGCGCAGGTCGCGCAGGAACGATGCATTGGCCTCGCGCACGCCGCCTTCGCCCTGGATCGGCTCGACCAGGATGCCGGCGGTCTCGTCATCCACCATGTCGCGCACGACGTTGGTGTTGTTCAGCGGCGCATGCAGGTAGCCGGCAGCCGGCGGGCCGAAGCCCTCGAGGTACTTCTCGTTGCCGGTCGCGGCGAGCGCGTTCAGCAGGCGGCCATGGAACGCAGCCTGGAAGCAGATCAGCTTGTAACGCTTCGGATTACCCGTCACGTACTGGTACTTGCGGATCAGCTTGATGCCGCCCTCGATGGCTTCGGCGCCGGAGTTGCAGAAGAACATCGTGTCGGCGAACGAGTTCGCGACCAGCCGCTCGGCCAGCTTCTCGCCGTTGCCGACGCGGAACAGGTTCGAGGTGTGCCACAGCTTCGCCGCCTGGTCCTGCAAGGTCCGCACGAGTTGCGGATGACAGTGGCCGAGGTTGTTCACCGCAATGCCCGACGTGAAATCGACGTAACGTCGGCCGTCGGTCGCGAACAGGTAGGAGCCTTCCCCACGTTCGAAAACGACGTCCTTGCGTGCGTACGTCGGCATCACGGCCGTAACCACGGTGCAATCCTCCATGCGAAGCCGCGCGACCGGCCCATCCAGCCGCGCAAAAAAACACGCGACGCCCCAACGGTCGGTCTCTGCCGACGGCCGGAGGCGCCGCGCCGGCAATATCCCGACGAGGGCTGTCCCTGTCAACGACTGCTTGTTCCGGCTTTGTGCCCGCAGTGGACGAGGGGCCGCTTCCGTAGCAGGGTGCGCACCATCCGTCCTTCACCGGTAGGCGTACCATGAGCACCATGTTTCGACTGCTGTCGCTGTTCCTCTCAAGCCTCATCGGCGTGCTGCCTGGCATCGCCATGGCGCAGTCGAAGGTGCCGATCGACTGGGCGGGCGTGAAGCTCGAGTCGATCGGCGAGGGACTGCTGCCGACCGCCGAGTACAAGGGCAAGGTGGTGCTGGTGGTGAACACCGCCTCCTTCTGCGGCTTCACCGACCAGTACGAGGGCCTCGAGGCGCTGTGGCGCCGCTACAAGGACAAGGGCTTCGTGCTGCTGGGCGTGCCGTCGAATGATTTCGGTCAGCAGGAGCCGGGCAGCAAGGCCGAGATCAAGCATTTCTGCGAGTCGAAGTTCGACGTCACCTTCCCGCTCTCCGACAAGCAGATCGTCACCGGCGACAAGGCGCATCCGCTCTACAAGTGGATCGCGTCGCAAGCCGGATCGGTTGGCGCGCCGAAGTGGAACTTCCACAAGTATCTGATCGGTCGCGACGGCAAGCTCATCGAATGGTACTCGGCGATGACCGGGCCGGGCTCGACATCGATCGACGCCGACATCCGCAAGGCGCTGGCGGCACCCGGGGCTTAGTGGGCGACAGCACGCCGCTCGTCTGGCTGCTGATCGGCGGCAAGGCCGGCGACTCCGCACAATTGCGCGTGCTTGCCGAAGCGCTCGGCTGGCCCGCACGCGAGATCGCGCTGGAAACCAACGCCTGGCGCAACCTGCCCAATCTGCTGCTCGGCGAGAGTCTGCTGTCATCGCGGGTCTCGTTGGCGCCACCCTGGCCTGATCTCGTGTTGTGGGCAGGCCGTCGTGGCACGCCGATCGCGCGATGGATCCGGCGCGCGAGCGGCGGCCGCACGCGGTTGGTGAATCTCGGCCGGCCATGGGCTCCCTATGGCGCGGTCGATCTGGTGATCGGCATGCCGCAGTATCGGCCGCCGATGCGGTCGAACGTGTTGGCCGCGCGATTGCCGTTCAATCGTCAACGCATCGAGACGCGGTCTGGCGATCGCGTCGTGCTGCTCGTCGGTGGACCGGCGCCGCCGCTCGCGTTCGGAATTGCCGAAGCTCGACGCATCAGTGAAGACGCACGGGCACTGGCTGCTCGCGTCGGTATGCCGTTGCTTGTCGTTGCTTCGCGCCGAACGCCGCGTGTGGTTGCCGAGATGCTGGGTGCGACCGAGGTGAGTTACGGTGGAGCACTGTCGTTGGCAGCGCGCATCGTCGTCACCGGCGACAGCGCCTCGATGATCGCCGACGCGCTCTCGACGGGCCACCCGGTCGATATCGCGCCGCTGCCGTTTGCCCGCACGCCATTGTCGCTGCTGACCCGCGGGCTCGATGCCATGTTGCCGCAGGCGTCCATCACGGCTGCGCGGTCCGCCGGCCTCTGGGAGCGGCCGCGCGATATGCCGACTCTCTGGCGCGCCCTCCTGCGGGCCGGGCACGTCGGCCTTCTGGGCGCCGCCGAGCCGTCCTCTCGCGTGCCGGTTCCGGACGATCTCCCGCAGGCAGTGTTGCGCATCCGGGCGCTGGTCCTGAAACAAACCGAAACAAACGTTTGCTGAACGGTGGTCAGGCCCGCCTTGTCGCTTCCCGGCCCATCTGCTACACCGCGCGCCGTTTTGCCGGGCGCCAGGTGCGTCACCCGGCGCGTTCCCAATTCATCAACGATGTGCGGATGACCCCCACCGCCACGGCCAACACGACCTTGCCTTACCGCCGCGCCGGCTTCTCAAGCGTGCCCGAGATGCTCGACTACGCCGCGCGCGGCGAGACCGGCGTGAACTTCTTCGACCCGCGCGGACGGCTGACCGCGGCGTTGACCTGGCGCGAGGTGCGCGATCGCGCCCATGTCTTCGCCCGCCGCCTGATTGGCGCCGGCTTCGCACGCGGCGAGCGCCTGCTGATCACCGCCGATACCTGGCCCGGATTCATGGTGTCGTTCTTCGGTGCGCAGTATGCCGGGCTGCTGCCGGTGCCGGTGTCGCTGCCCGCCGGGCTGGGTGGCAAGGACGCCTATCTCGACCAGCTGCGCCGCCAGCTTTCGGCCTCGGGCGCGGTGGCGGCGCTGGCGACCGACGAGCTGGCAGGCTACCTCACCGCCGCCGCCGAAGGTTCGGCCGCGCGGCTGGTGGGTCCGATGAGCGCCTTCGAGGCATTGCCCGAGAAGCCGGTCGATCTGCGTCCTTGGGGCGCGGGCGAGCGCTGCTACCTCCAGTTCTCGTCCGGCAGCACGCGCTTCCCGCTGGGCGTCGACATCCGGCAGGACGCGCTGATGGCCAATATCGCCGGCCAAATCGGCGACAACGGGCTGGCGGTGAGCGCGCAAGATCACCTCACGAGCTGGCTGCCGCTCTATCACGACATGGGCTTGATCGGCTTCATGCTGGCGCCGTTGGCGTCGCAGCGTGCGGTCGACTACCTGAGCTCGCGCGACTTCGCGCGGCGGCCGCTGCAATGGCTGGCGCTGATGTCGCAACGACGCGCCTCGGTCACGTACAGCCCGAGCTTCGGCTACGACCTGACGACGCGCCGCGCGCAAACCCAGGCGATCGACGGGCTCGACCTCAGCTGCGTGCGCATTGCCGGCATCGGCGGCGACATGATCCAGCCCAACGTGCTCAGCCGTTTTGCCGAGCGATTCGGTCCCGCCGGTTTCAGCGCGGGCGCCTTCATGCCGAGTTACGGCATGGCCGAGGTCTGCCTGGCGCTGAGTTTCGGCAAGCTCGGCGACGGCTTCCATATCGACGATGTGGACCGCCAGCAGCTGTCCGAGGAGCGCGTCGCGACGCCCGTGCCCGAGTCTGAGTCCTCGCGAACCTTCGTTCTCTGCGGCCTGCCGCTGCCCGGCCATCCTGTCGAGATCCGCGACGAGGCCGGCAAGACGCTGCCCGAGCGGCGCGTCGGCCGCATCTTCGCGCAAGGCCCGAGCATCATGGCCGGCTACTTCGAGGCGCCGGAAGCGAGTGCCGAGGCGCTGAAGAATGGCTGGCTCGACACAGGTGATCTTGGTTACTGGCTTGATGGCCAGCTCGTCGTTACCGGCCGCGCCAAGGATCTGATCATCGTCAACGGCCGCAATATCTGGCCGCAGGATATCGAGTGGTCGGTCGAGGAACTGCCGCAGCTCAGGCGCGGCGATGTCTGCGCCTTCTCGATCGATGCCGAGGATGGCGCCGAGAGCATCGTCGTCGTCGTCAACGCCTGGCCCGCGAAGGATGACGCACGCACGGCGCTGGTTGGCGCGGCGCAGCAGATCGTCAAGGAAACCGTTGGCGTCGACTGCGTCGTGCAGCTGCTGTCGCCCTCGATCGGCCTGCCGATGACGTCGTCGGGCAAGCTCAGTCGCTCACGCGCGCGCACGCGTTATCTCGCCGGCGAATATGCCAATGGCGGCCGCCGGCCGGTGCCCGTGGCGACATGAGTCGCCTGGTCGCGGTTACCGGCGCGACCGGTTTCATCGGCCAGCACCTTCTAAAGCTGCTCGCATCGCGCGGGCATCGCCTGCGCCTGCTAGTGCGCAGCCTGCCGTCATCACTGCCGGTCTGCGATCCGCCCATCGAGCTGCAGCCCGGCGATCTTCGCGATCGCGCCGCGCTTGAGCGTCTCGTCGAAGGCGCCGATGCCGTCGTGCACCTCGCCGGCGCGATCAAGGCACTGACCGAAGCCGACTTCCACGCCGTCAACGTCGACGCCGTCGCCGCGCTGGCGGGCGCCACCGCGCGCCACGCGCAGCTAGACGCGCATTTCCTGCTGATGTCCTCGCTCGCCGCGCGCGAGTCCGCGCTTTCGGCCTATGCTGCCACCAAGCGGGCGGGCGAGGACGCGCTGTCGGCGCTCGGGCCGAAGCAGCGTCGCACCGTCGTGCGTGCGCCGGCGGTCTACGGGCCGGGCGACCGTGAGACTCTGGTGTTTTTCAAGGCCGCTGCCCGCGGCTGGTCGATGGTGCCGGCGGGGACCGACGGTCGGGTGGCCCTGATCCACGTCCAGGATCTGTGTGCCGCAGTGGCCGGAATCATCGATCGGCCGCCACCTGATGACATTTACGAGATCGACGATGGCACTGAGGGCGGCCACACCCTGCGATCAATGGCGGCCGTGGCGGCCGAAATCATGGGGCGGAAGGTTCGCATAGCGAAACTCCCGCACCGGGCGTTGGGCAGCTATGCTGCACTGCAGCAAATTACCGCTCGTATGCGCGGACAGCCTGCGATAGTGTCGGCGGGCAAGGTTCGGGAGCTCCTGCACCCGGATTGGTCCGTGCACGACCGCCGTCTGGCTGCCTGGTTGCGGCTGGGGCCGGCGATCGAGCTGCGGGCCGGGTTTGCCGAGACGGTCGGGTGGTATCGCGCCCAGCGGTGGTTGTGAGCAGCGGCCATGCTTATTAACCGATGTAATAAGGGTTAATAATATGTTAGTGGCCTGATTCGGCGAGCTTTTGTCCAATACGGGAAACACACCCCTCGGAGCGGCGAGATGCGCGCCAGCCACAAGTTCAAGGTCTACGAGTTCGCGGACGATGCCATGAGTGATGCGCCGACCGTCACGCGCGACGATGTCCGGGCGGACATCTGCCGCCGACTCGATCCGTTTCGTACGGACGCCCGGCCGATCACCGGTGCCACGGTGATCACCAAGGATCTCAACATCGACTCCCTGGCCGTGATGGACATGGTCATGGAGCTCGAGGATACCTACGACATCTCCATTCCGTTGAATGTCGTCGCCGAGATTCACACGGTAGACGAGTTGACCGATACGGTCCTGAAGATCCGCGGGGAGCGCTGATCATGGGTCTGTTCGATCGCCACGCCCAGCTCCTCGATTTCTATCGAGGCGTGCAGGCCAGCGGCGCCGACCCGATCGGCGTCACCATGGAGCGCGTGCTGTCGCCGACCGAGGCGATCATCAACGGCAAGCGCACGCTGCTGATCGGCACCAACAACTATTTCGGCCTGACCTTCGATCCGGCCTGCATCGAGGCTGCGGTCGAGGCCACCAAGGCCGAGGGTACGGGCACGACCGGCTCGCGCATCCTCAACGGCAGCTACACCGACCATAAGGACCTGGAGCGCGAGCTCGCCGATTTCTACGGCATGAAGCACTGCATGGTCTTCACCACGGGTTACCAGGCCAATCTCGGCCTGATCTCGACTCTGGTGGGCGAAGGTGACTATCTGATCATAGACGCCGACAGCCATGCCTCGATCTACGACGCCTGCAAGCAGACGCAGGCGACGATCATCCGCTTCAAGCACAACGATCCGGCCAGCCTCGAGGCGCGCCTGCGCCGTCTCGACAAGGAGAAGGGCAACAAGCTGGTGGTGGTCGAGGGCATCTACTCGATGCTGGGCGACACCGCGCCACTGAAAGAGTTCGTGCAGGTCACCAAGCGCCACGGCGCCTACATCATGGTCGACGAGGCGCATTCGCTGGGTGCGCTGGGCGAGCATGGCCGCGGCTTGGTCGAAGAGGTCGGCGTGCTCGACCAGGTCGACTTCGTGGTCGGCACCTTCTCCAAGACGCTCGGCGCGATCGGCGGCTTCGCCGTTTCGAACCACGACGGCTTCGACGTGCTGCGGCTCGCGACCCGCGCCTACATGTTCACGGCGTCGCTGCCGCCCTCGATCGTCGCCTCGGTGCGTGCCGCGCTGCGTATCGTGCGCGCGCGGCCGGAACTGAAGACCAGGCTGTGGGCCAACGTCGCCACGCTGTACGACGGTCTCGCGGAAGCCGGCTTCACACTGGGGCCGCAGCACGGCCCGGTGGTGGCGGTGCAACTGCCCGACATGCAGACCGCGATCGAAATTTGGCGCGCGATGCTCGATGAGGGCATTTACGTCAATATCGCGGGCCTGCAGGCTACGCCAGGTGGGGTGCCGTTGTTGCGCTGCAGCCTGTCGGCGGCGCACAGCAAGGCGCAGCTCGAGCAGGTGGTCGACACTCTCGTCAAGCTCGGCAAGCGCTTCGGCCTGCTCAAGCTGCAAAAGCGCGCCGCCGTCGGCTGATCAGCGGAAGGCGCCCAGCCGCCACCAGCGCCACGCCAGCAGCGGGGCGCTGAGCAGCGGGTGCCGCTTCTGCCATGGCGTGATCGCCAGACGCTTGCCGGCATGGCGCTCGATCTTCCAGACCAGATAATCCGGGCCGCCATCGAAGGTGAAGGCGGCCTTGGCCAGTCTGAGCGCGCTCAGGAGCTTGCCACGCGCGGGCGAGAGCCGCGACACCGGTGGCGCGTTCAGCAGACGGAAGCCGCCGTCGTCATCCTGCTCGACGGTGAAGCCCGCGGCATCGAGCGCGAAGCGCGTGACGATGGCGAAACGCGGCGCCTGCAGATCGTACAGCGAAGCCACGCGCGCGTCGTTCTCCGGCCGCAGCTCGCGGCTGTAGCTTTCGGAGAAGACGCGTTGCCATAGGTCGCGCGCCGTGAAGCGGCGACCGAAGGACGGTGCGACCGATGCGGCCGCCGTTTCCACCGCCTCTGCCAGCAAGGCGATGATCTCCCGCCGCATCACCGCGCCGCGCGCAAAGGGCACCGCGGTAGGCTGGCAGAGCCGCGCCCAGAAACAGGAGTCGCGCGCCGCCGGTGACACCGCCTGGCGCAACTGTTCAAGCCCGATCACGCCGTACTTGCAACGCAAGGTACCGCTGCGGACATGCAGGTCGAGGCGGAACACATTGGGCGGCAGCACGCGATTGCCCCAGGCGGTGAGCGCGTTGCTGTTGGCAGCGCGCAGATCTTCCACCACGACGTAGAAATCGTAGATGCGATCGTCGTGCGCAGCAGCCGACGGCGTGCGCAGGCACGAGCCATAGAACAGGGTTGCCAGCGCGCCACCCTTGAAGCGCGCCGACAACGCCTGGCTGATCGCGGTCGCAGACTCGTTCACGCGCTGGTCGGCTTCGGCCTCGATCAGCCGCAGCAGCGCGGCGCGCGCGCCGTCTCGGTCGGGGGGCTGCACGCGGCCTGCCATCAGGCGTCCGCCAGAAACGGTGTCACCACGCGGCCCGCTGCGCGTGCGGCGAAAGCCTGGATGATGCGCACGCTGTGGAACGCGAGGCAGAGCAATGTCCAGATGGCGACAACTGCCAGCCCGATGTCCGGCCGGCCGGCTAACGCCGCGACGCTCAGCAGCACGAGATTGGGATTGCGCCGTGCCGTGACCAATCGCGAGAGCGCATCGAGCGGTCGCCAACCGAACAT
>JAFAZJ010000183.1 GCA_019239835.1 Alphaproteobacteria bacterium
GCCACGAAGACGCCCAATGGCGTGAAGGCGACCTTGATGCCCAGCGCCGCCAGCGGCGCGCCGATCCAGCCATTCTCGGAATAGAGCGCGGTGAGCGCGATGCCGGCCACCGCGGTGGGCAGCGCGAAGGGGATGTCGATCAGCGCATCGAGCAGGCGGCGGCCCGGGAAGTCGTAACGCACCAGGATCCAGGCGATCAGCGTGCCGAACACGGCGTTGACGGCAGCGGCGGCGAACGACGCGCCGAAGCTCAGCTCCAGCGCCGCCAGCACGCGCGGCTCGGCGATGGTCTCGACGATGCGCTCAAGGCCAAGCGTCGAGGCCTTGGCGAACAGGCTGACCAGCGGGATCAGCACGATCAGGCTGAGCCACGCCAACGTCATGCCCAAGGTCAGGCCGAAGCCCGGCAGGACGCTGGCGCGGGTGCGGTGGCGTCCCGCGCTGGTCGCGATGCTCATGCGCGGATCTTACCTTCCCCCGGAGGGGGAAGGTGCCCGAAGGGCGGAAGGGGGATGTCGAAGACGAATGCAGAAGTCCGTCTTCGACATCCCCCATCCGGCGCCACGCGCCACCTTCCCCCTCCGGGGGAAGTGAAGAGTTGGCCAGCGATCATGTCAGCGCGATCGCTGGATGCGATCGAAGACTCCGCCTTCGGCGAAATGCGTCTTCTGCGCCTGCTGCCAGCCGCCGAAATCCTTGTCGATGCTCAGCAGGTCGAGCTTGGGGAAGCTCTGGGCGTAACGCTCGGCGATGCCGGCATTGCGCGGCCGGAACCAGTGCTTGGCGGCGATCTCCTGCGCTTCGACTGTATAAAGGAACTCGAGATAGGTCTGTGCCAGCGCGCGCGTGCCGCGTTTGTCGACGAACTTGTCGACCACCGAAACCGGCGGCTCGGCCAGAATGCTGATGCTCGGCACCACGATGTCGAGCTTGTCCTTGCCCAGCTCGTTGACCGCCAGGTACGCCTCGTTCTCCCAGGCCAGCAGCACGTCGCCCTGGCCGCGCTGCACGAAGGTGATGGTCGAGCCGCGCGCGCCGGTATCGAGCACCGGCACGTTGGCGTAGATCTCCTTCACGAATTGCTCGGCGCGGCGATCGCCGGCGCCTTCGCCGCGGCGCGCATAGCCCCAGGCGGCGAGATAGTTCCAGCGCGCGCCGCCGGAGGTCTTGGGATTGGGCGTGATGACCTTGATGTCCTTGCGGGTCAGGTCGCTCCAATCCTTGATGGCCTTCGGATTGCCCTTGCGCACCAGGAACACGATGGTCGAGGTGAAGGGCGTGCTGTTGTCGGGCAAGCGCTTCTGCCAGTCCTTGGCGATCAAGCCTTTCTCGGCGATCGCGTCGATGTCGTAGGCAAGCGCGAGCGTCACGACGTCGGCCTCGAGGCCGTCGATCACCGAGCGCGCCTGCTTGCCCGACCCACCATGCGACTGCTTGATGCCGACGCCCTGGCCGGTCTTGGCCTGCCAGGCCTTGGCGAAGGCGGCGTTGATGTCGGTATAGAGCTCGCGTGTCGGATCGTAGGACACGTTGAGGAGCTGTTGCGCCTGCTCGGCGCGGAGCGCGGCCGGGAATGCGAGCGCGGCGCCGGTCGCGGCGAGGATGGACCTGCGGTGAAGCATGACGCACCTCCTGACGTGGATATCGTGTCGGTCGCGCGGATCGCCAAGCCCCGCGTCGCCGGATTGTGGAGAACGGCGGCAAATCCTTGGCGTTGCGCAGGGAATCAGCTCAGGACGGCGCCCCAGCCACCATGCCGGTCGGCGGCGTTTGTCCCACATTTCTCCTCGATGAAGGCGATCAATGCCTCCGCCGAGCGTTTCGCGGACTCATCAGTGGTGTCGAGCACGAGGTCGGCCTGCAGCGGCACCTCGTAAGGTGCGGTGACGCCGGTGAACGAGCCGATCTGTCCACTGGCAGCCAGACTGTAAAGACCCTTGGGGTCACGCGTGCGGCAGGTCTCGACCTGGGCGTGGACGTGCACCTCGTGAAAGCCTTCGCCGACGATGCGCCGCGCTTCCGCACGATCGCGCGCATAGGGCGAGATCAACGCCGCCAGCACGATGGTGCCGCTCTCCGCCAGCAGGCGCGCGACCTGCGCCGTGCGCCGAAGGTTCTCGGCACGGTCCTCGCGCGCGAAGCCGAGATCGGCCGCCAGCCCGTCGCGCAGATTGTCGCCATCGAGCAGCATCACCTGCCGCCCATCGTCGAATAGCCGACGCAGTGCCAGGTTGGCGATGGTCGACTTGCCCGCGCCCGAAAGACCCGTGAGCCAGAACACCGCGCCACGATGGCGATGGCGCCGCTCGCGCTCCTCGCGCGAGACGCTGGGACGCACCGCGACGGTGTTGCTACGTGCCGCCGTCAGCGGACGCTCGACAATGAAGCCGCCGACCACCTTGTAGTCGCTGCTCAACACGCCGCGCCCGCCGCGCGGATCGTCGGCGAAGCGGTCGAGATGCAGCGGCTGGGTCGAACGCAGCACGATCTCGGCCACGCCGTTGCGCTCGACATGCGTGCCCGGGCCGGCGGCCAGCGTCTCGACGTCGATCACCTTCTCGATCGCCGCGACGACGACATCGACATCCGCGGTGCCGTAGCGCGCGCGCAGCCGGCGGCCGGGGCGCAGCGGCTCCTCGTCGAACCAGAAGACGCGCACGGCCACGGCACGGCTCTCCGCCGGCGTCGCATCCGGCGCGGTCAGCAGATGGCCGCGCACGGCGAAGACCTCCTCGTCGAGCGTCAGCGCCACGCTCTCGCCGGCGGAAGCGCTGCGCCGGGGCTCCGAGCGAGCCCAATCCTCGATCGCCGCGACCTTGGCACGACGACCCGTGGGGCTGAGCCGCAAGGTGTCGCCGACACTGACGCGGCCACTCTCGATGCGCCCGACGATCGCGCGTCGATCGCCCAGGCGATAGACGTCCTGCACCGGCAGGCGCAGCGGCGCGTCATCGCGCGACGACCGCCGCGCGAAGCCA
>JAFAZJ010000069.1 GCA_019239835.1 Alphaproteobacteria bacterium
GCACAACGTCGCGATCGAATCGAGCGCCTCGATCTGCAGCGGCGTGAGCCGCGGCACCTCGTTGAAGCGCTGCGCCGTGTTGATGAAGTTGCGATTGAAGCGATTGAACATCCGGCCCTTGTGCCAGATGAAAACCGGCGAGACGTAGTACGGTTTCTGGCCTTCGGACTCCTCGCCGCGGCGATCGGAATAGAAAGGCTGGGTCAGCACCTTCACCAGGTCGGGCCGCGTGCGCAGCAGCGCGTTATAGACCGAGACCGAACTCGCCACCGCCGACAGGCCGCCGCTCCTGGCCGTCTCCAGGCAACACAGGCCGACGACATCACAGGAATCGTTGTGGAAGGGCAGCAACGACGAGGTCTGGTAGCCGCGCGCATGCATGTCCCTTTTATGATCTCGACCGAGATCGCGGACATGGCCCAGCACGTCACCCTGCGCGTTCTGCGCCACGGCGCGGCCCATATGCGTGCCGATGCCCCAGTAGATCAGGCCCATTTCCTCTGACGTATAGCGATCGCGCGGCAGGCCGCGGATCAGCACGATGCCGAGCCCGTTCTCGATCTCCGTCTGCAACAGGCGTAGCGTGCGCGCAAAGCGCTTGAGCGGAAAATCCTTCTTGCCGACGTCCGGAATCTCGCGGCCGGTCGATTGCAGATGCCGCAGCGCCGCATCGATCTCCGCGATCTCCTCATCGCCGAGACGATAGATCCACTCGTCGCTGTTCTGGAGGTCACGACCGAGCCAGGCCGAGCGCGACACGACTTCCTCGAGCTCAAGCTCCTTCATACGCGTCCTCCCGCTGCGATGCCGGCAAGTCTAGCATGTGGCTCGCGCCACACCCTCGACATCTGCGCAACGGAGCCTAGCGCGCGTAGCCTGCGGGTTTGAGTGCCTCGCCGATCTCGCCGAGGATCGCCGGATCGTCGATGGTCGCGGGCACGTTGTAGGTCTGTGAGTCGGCGATCTTCTGCATCGTGCCGCGCAGGATCTTGCCCGAGCGCGTCTTCGGCAGGCGGGCCACGACGACCGCGCTCTTGAACGCCGCGACCGGGCCGATGCGGTCGCGCACCATCGCCACGACCTCCGAGACGATCTCGGGATAGGGCCGGTTGACGCCGGACTTCAGCACGAGGAAGCCCAGCGGCAGCTGGCCCTTCAGCTCGTCGGCGACGCCGATCACCGCGCACTCCGCGACGTCGGGATGGGCGCCCAGCACCTCCTCCATCTGGCCGGTCGACAGGCGATGGCCGGCGACGTTGATCACGTCGTCGACGCGCGTCATGACCGAGACGTAGCCGTCCTCGTCGATGAAGCCCGCGTCGCCGGTCTTGTAGTAGCCGGGGTACTCCGCGAGATAGGCCTGCCGGTAGCGTTCGTCGGCATTCCACAAAGTGGGCAGCGCGCCCGGCGGCATCGGCAGCTTCGCGACCAGTGCGCCGATCTCGTTAGCCTTCACGCGCTCGCCCTTCTCGTCGAGCACCTCGATCTGCCAGCCCGGTGCGGGGATCGCGGTCGAACCGAGCTTCACCGGCATCGGATCGATGCCCTGGAAGTTGCCGCAGATCGGCCAGCCGGTCTCGGTCTGCCACCAGTGATCGACGACCGGCACGCCGAGCAGCTTCTGCGCCCAGTCGATGGTCGGCGGATCGCCGCGCTCGCCGGCGAGGAACAGCGTGCGGAACTTCGACAGGTCGTACTGGCGCACAAACTTGCCCTCGGGGTCCTCCTTCTTGATCGCGCGGAAGGCCGTGGGCGCGGTGAACAGCGCCACCGCGCCATGCTCGGCAATCACGCGCCAGAAGGCGCCGGCATCGGGCGTGCCCACCGGCTTGCCTTCGTACAGGATCGTCGTCGCGCCGTGGATCAGCGGGCCGTAGACGATGTAGCTGTGGCCCACGACCCAGCCGACATCCGAGGCGCACCACCACACCTCGCCGGTCTTCACACCGTAGAGATTGGGCATCGACCATTTCAGCGCGACGCAGTAGCCGCCGTTGTCGCGCACCACGCCCTTGGGCTGACCGGTCGTGCCTGAGGTGTAGAGGATATAGAGCGGATCGGTGCTCTTGACCGTGACGCACGCGGCCTTGGGCTTGCCCGGCACGAAGCTCGCCCAGTCGACGTCGCGGCCGTCGATCATCGCCGCCTCGCCCTGCGGGCGCTGCAGCATCAGCACTTTCGCCACCTTGTGCTTCGCTTGCTCGACCGCCGAATCGAGCATCGGCTTGTAGGCGACGATGCGGCCGGGCTCGATGCCGCAGGACGCGGCCATGATCAGCTTGGGCTGGCAGTCGTCGATGCGCGAGGCGAGCTCCTTGGCTGCGAAGCCGCCGAACACGACGGAGTGCACCGCGCCCAGCCGCGCGCAGGCCAGCATCGCCATCGCCGCTTCGGCGATCATCGGCATGTAGATCAGCACGCGATCGCCCTTGCCGACATCAAGCGCGGCGATCGCACCGGCCAGCTCGGCAACACGGTCACGCAGCTCGGCGTAGCTGTAGGTGATCTTCTGCCCGGTGACCGGCGAGTCGTAGATCAGCGCCGCCTGCGCGCCGCGTCCGGAGTCGACATGGCGGTCGAGCGCGTTGTGGCAGGTGTTGAGCTCACCGTCTGGGAACCAGCGATAGAACGGCGCGCGGCTGTCGTCGAGCGCGCGGGTCGGCCGGCGCGCCCAGTCGATGGCCCAGGTTTGCTCCAGCCAGAAGCCCTCGCGATCCTCCAGCGAGCGACGATGCAGCGCGCGGTATATGTCGCCTGCCGTCATGGCCGTTCTCCCTTCCGTCGTTGCGTCAAGACATAGCGGCGGCGCGGCGCAGCGGCAACGTGCTATGCTTATCGCTCTACCTTCCCCTGGAGGGGGAAGGTGGCAGCGCGCAGCGCTGACGGATGGGGGATGTCGAAGCCGGATTCATGCATTCGTCTTCAACATCCCCCATCCGCCCTTCGGGCACCTTCCCCCTCCGGGGGAAGGGAGATCGAAGACGGTGACCGCCATGTCGATCGCATTTCGCCTCGTTGCGCTCGCGGCCCTGTTGATCTCGGTCGCGTCGCCCTCGCTTGCGCAGACGTATGTCTGGTCGCTGCCCGCCTGGCTGCCGCCGCCGCCGGTGCCCGCCGACAACCCAATGAGCGTGGCCAAGGTCGAGCTCGGTCGCCGGCTGTTCTTCGACCAGAAGCTTTCGGGCCCGAGCTACATCTCGTGCTCGTCGTGCCACATGCCCGAGCACGCCTTCAGCGATCCGCGCCATCCCTCGGTCGGCGTCACCGGTGGCAAGATCCGCCGCCGCCCGCCGCCGCTCAGCAATGTCGGCTATCGCGAAACGCTGACCTGGGCCGACCCGCGCGTGAAGACCTTGGAGGATCAGGTGCACCAGCCCCTGTTCCGCGCCGAGCCGCCCGAGATGGAGTGCAACGGCCACGAAGCCTCGATCGTCGACCGCTTCGAGTACGACCCGACCTATCACCGCATGTTCGTGGAGGCGTTCCCCGACAAGGGCGGCAAGGTCGATTTCGACCAGATCATCAAGGCGCTCGCCGCCTACCAGCGCTCGCTGATCTCCTACACCACGCCCTACGAACGCTTCCGCTTCGGTGGTGAGCGCGACGTGCTGAGCCAATCCGCGCAGCGCGGCGAGCGCCTGTTCTTCGACGCCAAGCTCGGCTGCGCCATTTGCCACGCCGGCGCGACCTTCGGACCGCTGGCGGACAAGCTGCTGCCCGGCGCGGCGGCGGTCGTCTACGCCAACACCGGCCTCTACGACCTCGACGGCAAGGGTGCCTACAGGCCAATCGATCGCGGCCTGCTGGAAAGCAGTGAATTGCGCGAGGACATGGGCCGCTTCCGCGCGCCCAGCCTGCGCGACGTCGCCAAGCGCGCCCCCTACATGCACGACGGCTCGGTCGCCTCGCTCGAAGCGGTGATCGACCGCTACGCCGCCGGTGCGCCGACCTTGGCGGCGGCCGACAAGTTCAGCCCGTTGAAAGACTCGCGCCTGCGCGGCTTCACGATCAGCGCCGCCGAGCGTGACGACCTGATCGCCTTCCTGCGGGCGCTCAGCGACGAGGCTTTCGCCGCCGACGAGCGACACGGCAGCCCGTTCCGCTGAGCGCCGAAGCGCCGACGTCCGCAATCAGAATGTCGGAACTCGCTGTGTTCGCCAGCTGTCGGGAATGGCCGTGCCGTTGCCGAGCTTATAGCCCTTCCCGCCGTCGCCGAGGCTGAGATTGCTCTTGGCCCATTCGCCGACACCGTACCAGATGTCCGGCCCCGGGCAGTTCGAGCGCTGGTTCACCGCGCCGCTTTGGTAGCCGCCTTCCGGCAGGTAACCTTGGCGATGGGCATACACGTTCTTGATGCCATGCTTCATGTAGAGAAAAAGGACGAGTTCGCGACCAGCCTCGATCTGGACATTCGTCGGGATGTTGTGGGCCTTGTTGCCCTTCCACCAGACACCTTTCTCGGTCGCGAAATGCCCGGCGAACTCGACGGCGACGCCAACCTTGTTGAAGGCATTCGACGCCCACAGCATCGTCTCGACCGGATGCAGCTGAATGATGATTCCGGTCTTGGTCACGACGAAATGTGCTCGCGTGTTCTTGTACTGCATCGGCTCGCTGCCGCGGTCATCGGCAATCTGATGCAGGATGACGGCGTTGATGTCGGTAGCTGGCCGTGTGCCCTTGCGGTCCAGCATGTTGCTGGCCGCGGTCATGTCGACGATATCCGGTTCGATCCACATTGCGCGCGGCATGGCTACGTCTCCTTCGAAATGATCCCCCCGATGCTGTGAGTTTTTTCGTCTTGCATGGAGTAGAGCTCCAAAGCGCGATCGCGGCTGTTCCCGGGGGAACAGCGCCGTCACGCAATCGTCGTTCCCGTTCGCGCACGAACCATCCTATCCTTCGCGGCAAAGAGAGCAGGAGGACGCGTCATGATCCGTCGTCGCAGCGCCGCGCTGGGTGGCCTGGCCTGGATGGCCACGGCGAGCGCGCGGGCGCAAACGATGTGGAAGCCCGACAAGCCGATCCGCGTCGTCGTGCCCTATGGGCCGGGCGGCTCGGCCGACCAGGTGATCCGCATCTATGGCGAACGGCTGACGGCGGTGCTGGGCCAGCAGGTGATCATCGAGAACAAGCCGGGCGCATCCGGCGGCGTCGGCGCGGCGATCGTCGCCAATGCGCCGGCCGACGGCTACACGCTGCTGCTGTCGCCCACCGCGGTCATGGCGATCACGCCGACGGTGCGGCAGGTCAACTACGACATCAACGCCTTTGCCCCGGTGGCGCGGCTGTCGACGCCGCTCTTGCTGGTATGCCTGACCAACGAAATGGGCGTGAAAGACTGGAAGGGCTTTGTCGCGCTCGCCAAGGCCAATCCCGGCAAATACTGGTACGGCTCCTCCGGTCTGGGCACGATCACGCATCTCACCGGCGAGGTGCTGACCCGCGCCGCCGGCATCCGCATGCAGCATGCGCCATACAAGACCATCGTCGATGCGGTGGGCGACGTCATGAGCGGGCGCATCCACATGGTCTTCGATCCCTCGTTCATGCCGCAGGCCAAGGCCGGCAAGGTGCTGGGGGCGCTGGCGGTGACCAAGGAGCGGCTGAGCGAGCTGCCCAACACGCCGACCGCGACCGAGATGGGGCTCGACATAACGGGCTTCCGTGACCGCAGCTGGTTCGGCCTGTTCGCACCCAAGGCGACACCGCGCGCCGTGATCGAACGGTTGTCCGACGAGCTGGGCAAGCTCGCCGCGGAAGCCGATCTGCAGAACAAGCTGATGTTGGTATCGCAGGCCGCGGTACACCAGCCGCACGACGTGTTCGGCAAGCAGGTCGCCGATGATCGCCTTTACTTTGCCAACCTCATCAAGGAACTCGACCTGAAGCTGGAGTGAGGCGATAAGACTCCGGCGCGGGCGCGTAGGCGTACGAGGGATCGCATGGCCAAGGGCAAGAAACCGGGCAAGAGCGGCGGCGGCAAGAAGCCGGCGGGCAAGGCGACGAAGAAGACCGTCGCCAAGAAGCCTGCCGCCAAGCCCGTCGTGAAGGCGAAGGCGGCCGCCAAGGCAAAGCCGGTCGCCAAGCCGGCGGTGCCGGCGCCCCGTCCCGCGCCACGCCGGCCGGTGAAGGCACGCGCCGCCGCCGTGCGCATGCCCGCGGCGCGGCCGGCGGGCAAGCATCACGCGGCGCCGGTCGTCGCCAACATCTACGAGCGCGATCTCGACCGCAACGCCGCCAACTACGCAGCCCTCACGCCACTGCAGTTCCTCGAGCGTTCGGCCAGCGTCTATCCCGATTGGCCTTCCGTCGTGCACGGCAAGCGCCGCTACACCTGGGGGCAGACCTACGAGCGCGCCCGGCGGCTGGCCTCGGCGCTGGACAAGCGCGGCATCGGCATCGGCGACACCGTGGCGGTGATGGCACCCAATATTCCCGAGGTTTACGAGGCGCATTTCGGCGTGCCGATGTGCGGCGCGGTGCTCAATGCGCTGAACACGCGGCTCGACGCGGCGATGATCGCCTTCATCCTCGACCACAGCGAGACCAAGGTGCTGATGGCCGACCGCGAGTATCACGGCGTGATCAAGGAGGCGCTGGCCAAGGCGAGCGTGAAGCCGCTGGTGATCGACATCGCCGATTCGGAATACGGCGAGGGCGAGCCGGTGAGCGACCTCACCTACGAGGCGTTCATCGCCGACGGCGACGCCGACTACGCCTGGGAGTATCCCGCCGACGAGTGGAACGCCGTGTCGCTGAACTACACGTCAGGGACGACGGGCAATCCCAAGGGCGTGGTGTTCCATCATCGCGGCGCCACGCTGTCGGCCTATGGCAACGCCACGCAATGGGCGATGGGCATGCATCCCACGTACCTGTGGACCCTGCCGATGTTCCACTGCAACGGCTGGTGCTTCCCGTGGACCCTGGCGCTGGTCGCCGGCACCAGCGTCTGCCTGCGCCGCATCACTGCGAAGACCATCTTCGACGCGCTGGCCGACGAGGACGTCTCGCACATGTGCGGCGCGCCGGTGATCCTGAATTTCATCATCAACGCCCGGCCGGAGGAGCGCCGCAAGCTGCCCTACACCGTGGAGTTCATGACCGCCGCCGCGCCGCCGCCGGCCGCCGTGCTCGAAGCGGTGGAGAAGCAGGGCTTCCACATCACCCATGTCTACGGCCTCACCGAGGTCTATGGCCCGGCCACGGTCTGCGCCTGGCATGACGAATGGGACCAGCTGCCCAGCGGCGAGCAGGCCAGGCTGAAAGCACGCCAGGGTGTGCGCTATGCCGCCGAGGATGGCGTCGCGGTACTCGATCCAACAACGATGAAACCGGTGCCCAACGACGGCGCGACCATGGGTGAGGTGTTCTTCCGCGGCAACCTGGTGATGAAGGGCTACCTGAAGAATCCCAAGGCGACGCAGGAGGCCTTCGCCGGCGGCTGGTTCCACTCCGGCGATCTCGGCGTGGCGCATCCCGACGGCTACATCGAGCTGCGCGACCGCTCGAAGGACATCATCATCTCGGGCGGCGAGAACATCTCGACCATCGAGGTCGAGGGCGTGCTCTACCAGCACCCTGCCGTGCTCGAAGCCGCCGTGGTGGCGCGGCCCGACGAGAAGTGGGGCGAGACGCCCTGCGCCTTCGTCGTGCTCAAGCCCGGCGCCAGCGCCACGGCCGAGGAGATCACCGCCTTCTGCCGCGCCAACATGGCCGGCTACAAGATCCCGCGCACCATCGTCTTCCGCGACTTGCCCAAGACCTCGACGGGCAAGGTGCAGAAATTCGTGCTGCGCGACTGGGCGAAGGCGCTCTAACCAAGCAGGAGTGCCGTGGCCGGCACGACTCTCGTCCGCACCACGCTGACCGGCGTCCGCCCCCTGGGCGTGCGCGGCGAGCCGCTGCACACCACGCACGAGCAGATCCGCGGCGTCATCCGCCGCCGCCTGAGCGAACGCCACGCGCGATTGCTGGCCGAGCCACAGCCCGACGATGTCGGCCGCCGCATCGACTGGTACAGCGAGGTGCCCGGCAACGTCGCGCCGCTGTCAGCGCTGCCCGAGGCAGCACGCAGCGAGACATTGGCGCAAGTCGACGCGCTGATCGCCGACATCGCCGCGCTGGGCGCCCAGCTGCAGCAGGCACCGTCTTCCGACGCCCGCATCACCGGCCGCGCGCTGGAGCTGGCCTGCAAGCGCCCTTCCGACGACTACGTCTTCATGGTCGGCGAGCAGCCGGTGGTGGTGTGCTGGGGCTACGAGCCCGATGCCGCCGGCGCGTTGCTGCCACCGACGCCGACGACGACAGCGCCGGCCGTCGCCGAGCCGGTGCCGCCGCCCGCACCGATCGCCGAGCCGACGCCGCTGCCAGCCGCACCGGTCGTTGTCGCCGCCGCGCCCTTCCCCTGGCTGGGTTGGCTGCTGGCGAGCGCCTTGGGCGTCGTGCTCGCGCTGCTCACCGCCTATGTGCTGCGCCAGTTCCTGCCGGAAGCACCCGTCGTGACGGTGACGCAGCTGGCGCCACCACCCGCGCCACCTGCCCCGCCAGCGCCACCCAATCCGCTGGTCGGTCTGCAGACGGCGCTGGGCGAAGCACAGGCGGAGACCGACAAGCTGCGCGCGACTCTGGCGTCGCTGCGCGATGAGCTCGCGGCCAAGCGCGCCGCCTGCCCGCCGCCCAAGCCGCCGGAACCACCGCCGCCGCCGCCCAAGCCGCCGCAGGTGGTCGAGAAGAAGCCCGATCCGCCGCCGCCGCCGCCACCGCCGCCCAAGCCGCCGCAGGATCCCATCCTCAAGCTGCCGCCGAAGGCGACCAACGACTACAGCTTCCTCAAAGGCTGCTGGCGCGGCGACTCGTTCCGCTACACGCCGCGCCATGCGCCCGGCTACCACACCTATTGCTTCGATGAGCACGGGAACGGCGAGCTCGTCTTCGTGTGGTCGAGCGGCACGACCTGCCGCGCGCCGGCGCGTGCGCGTTTCCAGGGTGACACGCTGCAGATCGCCGATGCCGACACCACGTGCAGCGACGGCAGCCCGTGGTCGCAGGACCGATTGCTGTGCCGGCCCGACGCCGCGGGCATCGCGCAGTGCAGCGGCGAGACCAACCTGCCGGGACCCGGCGGTCGCCGTAATCCCGCCACATCCTTCACCGTGCGGCTGCATCGCCGGTAGGCTGTCGAAACGCTCGCGCCCGAGGCGCGCCACATTTAGTCTTCCATAATCGCCATCGATCGATCGAAGAGTCCCAGAGCCCCGCACCGTGGCCGGCACCAATCTAGTCCGCACGACCCTCACCGGCGTCCGCCCGCTCGGCGTGCGCGGCGAGCCGCTGCATCAGGCGCACGAGCAGATCCGCGGCGTGGTGCGCCGCCGGCTCGGCGAGCGTCACGCGCGCCTGCTGGCCGAGCCGCAGCCCGACGAGAGCGGCAAGCGCATCGACTGGTACACCGACCTGCCGGGCAACGTCGTGCCGTTCGAGGAGCTGGCGCCGGAGCGCAAGGCCTCGCTGCTGGCCGAGGTCGAGAAGCTCTCCGCCGACATCGCCAATCTCGCCGCCACGCTGAAGGCTTCGCCGTCCGACGACGCGCAGCTCACCGGCCGCGCGCTCGAGCTCACCGCGCGACGGCCGTCGGACGATTACATCTTCCTGGTCGACGACCAGCCGGTGATCGTCGCCTGGGGCTACGAGCCCGACGCCGCCGGCAGCTTGCTGCCGCCGCCGATGGTGCCGGCCACCGCGCCCGCCGCGGCTATCCCTGCGGTTGCAACGGCAGCGCCAGCCACGGTGCTGGCCACCGGACCCGTGGCCCTGGCCGCCGCCGCGCCGTTCCCCTGGCTGCGCTGGCTGCTGATCGGCCTGTTCGCGATCCTGCTGGCGTTGATCGCCTCGTACTTCCTGCGCCAGTGCTCGCCGGTCGGACCCGACGTCGCGGTGACGCAATTGCCGCCCCCGCCTCCTCCACCCGCGCCACCGCCACCGCCCGATCCGGCGGTGGGCCTCAACAAGGAGCTCGGCGAAGCGCAGGCCGATGAACCGAAGCTGCGCGCAACGCTCGCCTCGCTGCGCGACGAGCTGAAAGCCAAGCGCGCCGACTGCAAGCCGCCGGAGCCGCCCAAGCCGCCGCCGGCCCCGCCGCCACCGGTGGTCGAGAAGAAGCCCGATCCGCCCAAGCCGCCGCCGAAGCCGCCGCAGGTGGTCGAGAAGAAGCCCGATCCACCGCCGCCGCCCGCGGTGCCGCCGGCGCCACCGGGCGACGACCGCATGCGCATGCCCAAGGCGCCGACCAACGACTACTCGTTCCTGCAGGGCTGCTGGCGTACCGACACCTTCAAGCACGGCCCGCAGATCCGGCCGGGCTACGCCCAGTACTGCTTCGACGCTCGCGGCAACGGCTCGATGGAGTTCCGTTTCGACAACGGCGTGACCTGCCGTGCGCCGGCGACGGCGCGATTTGGCGGCAGCCAGCTCACGGTGAGCGACGCCGACACCGAATGCTCGCCGCGCGGCCGCTGGGCGCAGGACCATCTCTATTGCCAGCCCGGCGCCGACGGCGTCGCGTTCTGCAGCGGCACCAACCGCACCGAGCGCTGGACGGTCAACCTGCATCGCGTACGGTAGCCACCCCGAACCCGAGATCCCGTTCACGTGCCCGCGGCCACACTCGTCCGATCGACCCTGACCGGTGTGCGCCCGCTGGGTGTGCGCGGCGAGCCGCTGCACGCCACGCACGAGCAGATCCGCGGCGTCGTGCGCCGCCGCCTCGGCGAACGTCACGCCCGCCTGCTGGCCGAGCCGCAGACCGACGATGTCGGCCGCCGCATCGACTGGTACAGCGAGGCCGAGGGCAGCGTCGTCCCGCTCGCGTCCCTGTCGCCCGAGGCGCGCGCCGCCGCCCTGGCCGAGGTCGAGACGCTATCCAGGGATATCGAAGGCCTTGGCACTGGCCTCGCCCAGACAACCTCTGACGATGCGCGGCTGCTTGGGCGGGCGCTGGCGTTGGCCGTGCGTCGTCCCTCCGACGACTACGTGTTCCTCGTCGGCGATCAGCCTGTCGTGGTGTGCTGGGGCTACGAAGCCGAGGCTGCCGGCGCGATCGTCTCGGCGCCGACACTGCCGACGGCAATGCCTGCCGCGCCCGACGTCGTGCCGACGGCTGTTCCGATCGTGGCGACCGTGGCGCCGGCCGTCGTGCGGCGCGGGCCGATCTGGCCGGCCCTACTGGTCGGGTTGCTGGGCGTCCTGCTGCTGATCGGCGCCGCCTACTGGCTGCGCCAGTTCATTCCGGTCGATCCCGACGTCGCGGTGACGCAGCTGCCGCAGCCGCCTGCGCCGCCGGCACCGCCGCCGCCGCCCGATCCGGCGGTCGGCCTCAACAGGGACCTCGGCCAGGCGCAGCAGGACAGCGATCGGCTGAAGGCGACGCTGGCGTCCCTGCGCGAGGAGTTCACGGCCAAGCGGTCCTCGTGCAAGCCACCCGAGCCGCCCAAGCCACCGCCAGCCCCGCCGCCGCCGGTCGTCGAGAAGAAGCCGGATCCACCCAAGCCGCCGGTGGTGGTCGAGAGAAAGCCCGATCCGCCACCGCCGCCCAAGCCACCGGATGACGGCCGCTTGCGGCTGCCCAAGGCGCCGACAACCGATCTGTCCTTCCTGCAGGGTTGCTGGCGCACCGACCCGTTCCGCCATCACAGCCAGCAGCCCTCGCCCGGCATCTCGGAGTACTGCTTCGACGCCAATGGCCGCGGCAGCTTCATTTTCCGGCGAGGCAACATGACCTGTCGCACGGCGGCGCAGGGCCGCTACGAGGGCACGGTGCTGCGCCTGCGCGATGCCGACACGACCTGTTCGGACGGCACCACCTGGTACCAGGACCGGCTCGATTGCTCCGTCGGCGCCGACAGCGTCGCAGTGTGCCGCGGCGAGGCCAGCTCGGGAGTCTTCGGCGGCATGAGCCGCTGGTCCGTGAACCTGCACCGGGTGCGCTGAAGGCAGCAAAAAGGCCGGCAAAGCCGGCCTTGTAACCGCTGGCGCGTCCCGCAGGAGCGCGCCCGGCTTCGCAGACCACTACCTGAAAGCGGCGCCGCTCAGCGCGGCGCGGCGGTCAGTGTCGTGTGGTCAACGTGAGAATCTCGTCCTTCAGTCTGAGTTTCTTCTTCTTCAGTTCGTGCAGCACATCCTCGTCTGGATGTGGCCTGGCGTTTTCGTCGTCGATTGCCTGTTCGAGCACCTGATGCCGCTGCTTCAGGGCATCGATACGATCCGGCGTGCTCATCGGGGGCCTCCGAGCTGTGACAGACGCCAAAGTGTAACGCCGATTCGGTATGGCATGCTAGCCCGAGTGGCGACTTTGTCACAGCGGCAGGGTAAGGTCAGGCCGGCCATGTCAAGCCCCGACCATCCACAACCCCGCCTGATCATCGGCATATCAGGCGCGTCAGGCGTGATCTACGGCGTCCGCCTGCTGCAGGCGCTCAAGGGCCTGCCGGTCGAGACCCATCTAGTGATCACCAAGACCGGCGAGGTCACGCTGGCGCACGAGACCGATTTCAAGGTCAAGGACGTCAAGGCGCTGGCCGACGTGGTGCACAGCCCCACCGACCTGGCGGCATCGATTTCGTCCGGCTCGTTCCGCACGCTCGGCATGGTGATCGCGCCGTGCTCGATGCGCTCGCTGGGCGAGATCGCCACGGGCATCTCGACCTCGCTGCTGACGCGCGCCGCCGATGTGGTGCTGAAGGAGCGGCGCAAGCTGGTGCTGATGGTGCGCGAGACGCCGCTGCATGCGGTGCATCTGCGCAACATGGTCACTGTGGCCGAGCTGGGCGCGATCGTCGCGCCGGCGATGCCAGCCTTCTACAGCCGGCCGACGACGGTCGACGACATCGTCAATCATTCGGTGGGCCGCGTGCTCGACCTGTTCGATCTCGACGCCGGCATGGTCAAGCGCTGGGGCGGCTGATCCCCGTCTGTCATTCCGAGCGCAGCGAGGAATCTTTCAGCAACACAAAGATTCCTCGCTTCGCTCGGAATGACAGGGGCTTCACAAAGCAAGAGCCCCGTCTCACTCTGTGAGAACGGGGCTCCGGGGCTTCCGCCCGCGTTGATCCTCTAAGGATCCAATGTCCGTGCACCTCGACACCAGCGGCGCCGCTGGCCGGTTGCCCGGCTCAAGAGACTATTCGATTGTGGGTGAGCAACGCGGCGACGATGGCCTGTGTCAAAGGATCGGCGACGCGTCGTGGTCCCGCTTCTCAGCGGTACCAGAACCGGTGGCCCGGTGGAGTCTCTGCGATCATGCGCAACCTCCTGCCGCAGTTTATCCGATGTCCGCCGGGTGCCGCTCGATGCAGGCGGTGCGCGTACACCTCGGTGGCGCTTCATCAACGCCTTCGGCGCGATCCCGTGCGAGACATCTCGAACATGGTCTTCGACTAGCCGATGGTCAACTGCGCACATGGCTGAGTCATAAAATGTGAACGTGTGCGCCTAGGCCGCGGAGCTCGCGTGCAACCCGACAGCGCGTTCGACCTCGAAGCGCGGCGTGATGGGAAAGGCCGCGGCGAGAATCGCGGCGACCGCTTCGCGATCCTGATCATCAGGCGTCACGCCCAGGCAGACGGCATAGACGCCGAGATTGCCGACGGCGGCGCGCAGCCGATCGCGCGCCGGCTTGTCGCGATCGCCGGAGAAGGGTGCGTGCGCGGCCAGCACCAACTGCTCGACATGCTCGGCCGCGAGCTCGGCCTCGGCTGCCTTGCGCCGCGCCGCGTCGACCTGGTTGGGGAAATCGGCGCCGGAGCCTGAGGTCGCACCGCCCAGCGCCTTGATCGTCTGGCGCAGCGCGCGGGCGGGCTGCACCACCTCGGTCTGCCACTTCGCGACGTCGGCGATAATCGATCGCAGCTTCTCGACCGTCACCGTGCCGCGGCCCGAGGCACCCAGCCACGCGCAGTACAGCAGCAGATTGACGTCGGCACCGCGGCGCTCCTGCAGATCGAGGCAGGCGCGCGCCGCACCGTCGCCGCCATAGACCTCAAGCGAGAAATTCCAGAAAGGATGGGGAAGGAAATCGCTCATCGAGCCGGAAGCCGTACACGGGCGGACCGGGTTTTGCTAGTGTCGGGCCGACATGGCGGACAACGACGACATCGACGACCTGGAGGCGATCAAGGCGAAGCTCGAGACGCTGCGCCAGGAGCATCGCGACCTCGACGACGTCATCGCCCGCCTGACGGAAAAAGCGCCGTTCGATCAGCTGCAGCTGCAGCGGCTGAAGAAACGCAAGCTGGTGCTCAAGGACCTGATGCTGCAACTTGAGAGCCGCCTCATCCCCGATATCATCGCGTGACCCCCTGACATGGCCAGACGCAAGAATTCGGCGGCAGCGAAGCCCGTCGTCGGCATCATCATGGGCAGCCAGTCCGACTGGGCCACCATGCGGCACGCCGCCGAGACGCTCACGGCGCTGGGCGTAGCGCACGAGACGCGCATCGTCTCGGCCCATCGCACGCCCAAGCGGATGATGGACTATGCGTCGGGCGCCAAGGGCCGCGGCATCAAGGTGATCATCGCCGGCGCCGGTGGCGCGGC
>JAFAZJ010000153.1 GCA_019239835.1 Alphaproteobacteria bacterium
CGTGGCGCACTATCCGATCACCTGCAGCGCCGGGCGACGTCGTGTCTCGACCAACGACGGCTATCTCGAGCCGGCCCGCGGGCGCAACAACCTCGCCATCGTCGGCGAGGCGCTGATCGACCGCATCGTCTTCGACGGCCGCCGTGCGGTCGGCGTCGAGGTGCTGCGCGGCAGCGAGCGCGTGACCTATCACGGCCGCGAGATCGTGATCAGCGCCGGCGCGGTGCACTCGCCGACCATCCTGATGCGCTCCGGCATCGGTGACCCGGCGTCGCTCGGCCAACACGGTATCGCCGTGCGCCATGCGCTGCCCGCCGTGGGTCGCCACTTCATGGATCATCCCGTGGTGCGCGCCGAGGTGCGGTTGAAGCCGGCGCATCGGCCCACCGATATCGACTTCCGCCACACCAATGTCTGCGTGACCTGGAGCTCGGGCCTCGGCGATGGCGGCCATCGCGACATGATCTTCCTGGCGATGAACCATCGCGGCTTCGGCGATGACGGCCAGGCGACGCCCGGCAGCCTATCGTGCTCGATCTTCGAGGCCTTCTCGCGCGGCGAGGTGCAGCTGCGCTCCGCCGACCCGCATGTCGATCCCTTCGTCGAGGAGAACATGCTCTCCGACGAGCGCGATCTCGTACGCATGCGCGACGGCTTCCAGCGCCAGGTGGCGATGCTGCGTCAGCCGGCTTTCACCACCGTCGCCGAAAACATCGCCTTTGGCATGACGCAGATGAAGCTCGAGGATGCGGCCAAGCTGAAGGGCGCCGAGCTCGATGCGCTGCTGGTGGCGGAGACCACCGACGCGCAGCACGCGGCCGGCACCTGTCGCATGGGCGACGTCGTCGATGCGCATTGCCGCGTGAAAGGCATCGATCACCTCAGGGTCGTCGACGCCTCGGTGATGCCTGCCGATTGCCGCGCCAACACGCACCTGACGACGGTCATGATCGGCGAGAAGATGGCCGACGCCATTCGCCGCGATCTTTCGTAGAGCGATTTGAGGATCGCGCATGGGCGGCGTGCGTGAGCGCCGTTTGCCTCGGTAAATGAACGGTCATACGGTCGGGCCAATGTCCACATATTCCAGCATGATCCCGGTGATGGAGCGGCATCGCTTCGACGCCGCCGCCCTCGATGCCTATTTGCGCCGTCACATCGCCGGCTATCGCGGCGGGCTCGAGGTGCGCCAGTTCGACAGCGGCCATTCCAATCCGACCTTCTTCCTGTCGGCCGAGATGGACGACGGCAAGCGCCGCAACTTCGTGCTGCGCAAGAAGCCGCCGGGCCAGCTCGTCGCCTCGGCGCATCAGGTCGATCGCGAGTACCGGGTGATCACCGCGCTGGCCAAGACCGACGTGCCGGTCGCGCCGACTCACGTGCTGTGTGCCGACGAGTCGGTGATCGGCCAGATGTTCTACGTCATGGACGCCGTCGAGGGCCGCATCTTCAACGACCCGGCGATGGCGCAGCAGTCGAAGGCCGAGCGCGCGGCGATCTTCGATTCGATGAACGACGTGCTCGCCCGCCTGCACAAGGTCGACTACGCCGCCGTCGGGCTGGGCGACTATGGCCGCACCGGCCAGTACATCGCACGCCAGGTCGCGCGCTGGAGCAAGCAATACGCCGAGCTGAAGACCGAGCATATCGAGGCGATGGAGAGGCTGTCGGCCTGGCTGCCCGCGCACATGCCCGCCGACGATCCGACCACCATCGTCCACGGCGATTACCGGCTGGGCAACATCATCATCCATCCCAGCGAGCCGCGCGTCGTCGCGGTGCTCGACTGGGAGCTGTCGACGCTCGGTCACCCGCTCTGCGACCTCGCCTACAATTGCCTGGGCTATCACCTGCCCGATCCGCCGCACGGCTACGCCAGGGTCGACTTCAAGGCGACCGGTATTCCGACCGAGGCCGAGTATGTCGACGCGTATTGCCGGCGCACCGGGCGCAAGCGCATCGAGGACTGGAACTTCTATCTCGCCTTCTCGCTCTATCGCCTCGCCGCGATCGCGCAGGGCGTCTATCGCCGCGGGCTGAGTGGCAACGCGGCCAATGCCGAATCAATCAAGATGAGCAACTCCGCTCGCGAACGGGCGGAGCTCGCGTGGAGTCTTGTGGGCTGACGCACACCGCTGTCATCCCGAGCGCAGCGAGGGATCTTGATATGAAAGATCCCTCGCTGCGCTCGGGATGACAGCCAAACGAAGGGGACGTTTCTATGACCATCAGACTGACGCGGCGGCGCGCCTTGCCGCTGGTGGGCGGTGCGCTTGCTGCGCCGTTGCTGCCGAGCATCTCGGCGGCGCAGACCGGGCTGCCCGAGGGCACGCTGAAGATCATCGTCGGCTTTCCCGCTGGCGGCGGCACCGACGTGATGGCGCGCCTGATCGCCGAGCCGCTGAAGCAGCGCACCGGCCGCAACATCATCATCGACAACAAGGCCGGCGCCAGCGGCACGATCGGCGCCGAGGCGGTGAAGAACTCGCCGCCCGACGGCAGCACGATCATCTACATCCCCAGCGCCACCATCGTGCAGAAGCTCACGATGCTGTCGGTGCCGTTCGATCCGCTGACCGACTTCGCGCCATTGACGCTCGCCGGCACGGTGCAGACGGCGTTCTGCGTCTCGCCGACCATCGGCGTGAACACGCTGGCCGAGTACGTCGCATGGGTGAAGAAGAACCCGGCGCGCGCCAGCTTCGGCACGACGGCGCTGGGCTCGTTCACGCATTTCTTCGGCGTGATGACCGGCACCGAGATCGGCGTGCCGCTCGAGCCCGTGCCCTATCGCGGCGCCGCGCCGCTGGTCGCCGATCTGCAGGGCGGCCATATCGCGGCCGGCTGCGGCGGCATCACCGATTTCCTCGAGCATCACCGCGCCGGCAAGGTGAAGGTGCTGTTCACCTCGGGCCTGAAGCCGACGCAGGCGGCGCCGGAGATCCCGACCGGCACGTCGCTGGGCCATCCCAAGCTCAATATCCTGGGCTGGTACATCTTCCTCGCCGCCGCCAAGACGCCGCCGGCCATCGTGCAGACCTGGAACAAGGAGCTGGGCGCGGTGCTGCAGCTGCCGGAGGTCGTCAAGCGCCTGGTCGAGCTCGGCCTCGACGTCGAGACCTCGACGCCGGAGCAGGTGCGCGAGCGCATGACCAAGGACCTCGCGCTCTGGAAAACAATTATCGACGGGATCGGCTACAAGCCGCAGTGATATAACCCTCCCGCCCGGAGCCGCGCCACAGAGTGCGGCTCCGGCTCGTTGGAGGATCAGCGTATGGCATCCGCGTACGGCATCGAGAGCGGCTACGCCTGGCGGCTGGCCGTGGTGTCGATGATCTGCGTCGGCGCCGGCGGCGGCTCGGCCTACCTGCCGATCGTCGCCATGCAGCAGATCGCGCAGGAGTTCGGCGGCCAGCGCCAGGTCCCCTCGCTCGCCTACACGCTGATCTATGTCGGCATCGGCGTGGGCGGCATCATGATGGGCTGGCTGTCCGACCGTTTCGGACCACGCCTGCCGCTGCTGATCGCGGCCGTGTCGATCGCGCTGGGTGCCTGGCTGGGCGCCAGCGGTGGCCAGTTCGCCTTGTTCGCGAGCTATGGCCTGCTGATGGGCTTCCTCGGCAACTCCGCGACCCTCACACCGCTGCTCAACAACATCCAGGGCTGGTTCGAGGGACGGCGCGGTATCGCCGTGGCTATCGTCTCGGTCGGCCCGGCGGTGAGCGGCTTCGGTTGGCCGCAGATCTATCGCGCGCTGCTGCCGCAATACGGCTGGCGCACGACGCTGCTGATCTACGGCATCGTCGCCGCGGTGATCATGGCGCTGGCCGCACTCTACGTGCGCCGCGCGCCGATCGCGCGCGGACCCGGCAACGCGCGGGTGCGCGAGACTCTCGACTCCCTGCCGTTGCCGTCGCCGGCGATCATGGCGCTGCTGTCGGCGGCATCGTTCTGCTGCTGCCTGGCGATGGCGATGCCGTTCGCGCACATGGTGGCGTTCTGCGGCGACCTCGGCTTCGCCGCCGAGCGCGGCGCGGAGGCGGTGTCGCTGATCCTGCTGTCGGCGATCGCCAGCACCTTCATCATGGGCCGCCTCGCCGACAAGATCGGCCCGCTGCCTACCAGCCTGATCTGCTCGGTCACCCAGATCGTGTCGCTGGTCGGCTTCCTGTTCGTCGCCTCGCTGTGGGGCATCTACACCCTGTCGGCGATCCACGGCATCCCGTTCATCGCCATCGTGCAGGGCTACGCGCTGAACCTGCGCGCGCTCTACGGGCCGGGCATCGGCGGCTGGCGGCTGGGCGTGGTGCTGTTCCTTGCCTCGGGCGGTATGGCGGTGGGCGGCTGGCTGGGCGGCGTGATCTTCGACGCGTCCGGCTCCTACACCTGGGCGTTCCGGCTGGCGCTGCTCGCCAACCTGATCAACCTCGCGCTGCTGACCATCCTCTACCTGGCACAGCGCAACCGCCGCGCCGTATCGGGACTGTCATCCCGAGCGTAGCTCGGGATGACAGAGAGCTTACTGCCGCCTAGGCGAGCCAGCGCAAGCAGCCCGCCTCCTCCAGCACCGGATCGAGCCGGTCCCGCACGTCGAGCGGCAACGCCGCGAGCTTCTTGCGCAGCGCGTCGTAGCATTTGCCCTGATAGCGGAACGGCGCCTGGCTGTAGCGCCGACCGAGGATGTCCAGGTCGAGCTCCGCCGACTCGTCACGCAACGCCTTCATGTTGGCGGCGAGGAACGGCAGGTAGGTCTCGCCGCAATGCTTGAGCAGCGCCCGCAATGTCTCAGGCAGCGCCGCCTTGCCGTCGAGCCATTGACCCTCGACGCCGGATGCATCGTCGAGCCGCAGCAGCCAGCAATAGACGTCGGCCGCCCGCGCCCGCATCTCGGCCATCGGCGTCGGATCGACAGAGAGGATCTGCAGCTGGCCGAACATGCCGAAATCGGCCAATGACGGCCGCGAGCCAAACAGGAACGGAATCGTCCGCACGTGGCGATCCAGCGTGTCGAGCACGAAGCGGTAGCTGTCCTCGATGATCGGCCGGTTCTGCTCGGTGCAGCCGACCAGCGCCATGCGCCCGACCTGTCGGTCGTTGAACGCCTTCGCGCCGGCGCTTCGTTTGTCCGCCGCCATCACGGGATCGCGCGAGGTGATGATCCAGGTCTGGGCAAAGTCGCGATCCGCCGCGTAGTACCAGCGGTAATGGAACATCATCTTGGTGACCCACTCGTCGCCGAAATCTTCGAGCAGGTCGCTGAGATAGGCGAGCGCGGGGTCGTCGGGGATGATCGACCGCTCGCGATGCTCACGCTCCAGCGCATAGGCCAGCGGCGTCGAGTCGTTCATCATCCGGCCGTCGGGGAAACGCAGGATCGGGATCACCGGCGGCAAGCCCGCCGCGACGGCCACATCGCGCGGGTTGCCCAGTGCGTTCCAGACGAACGGGATCCGGCGATAGCGCAGGATCGCGCGCATCTTCACCGAGTACGGTGAAGGATTGAAGCCGTGCAGGACGTACATCAGAGACCAAGCATCGCCTTGGCGAGGATGTTGCGCTGGACCTCGCTGGAGCCGGCGTAGATCGTCGCCGCGCGGTTGTTGAGGAACAGCGGCATCGCCGTCACCGCGTAGTCCGGCGTCACCGTGGGCTCATTGCGGCCCAGTGCGCGGGCCTCGGGCTCGAAGGGCGCGATGTAATGCGCCAGCGCCTCGACGCCGAGCTCGTCGAGCGACTGCAGCGTCTCGGAGCCACGCACCTTCATCGCCGAGGAAATCGCGCCGGGGTTCTTGCCCTGGCTGAGGTCGGACAGCACCTGCAGCTCGATGGTCTCCAGCGCCTGGATCGAGATCTCGGTCTCGGCCAGCTTGCGCGCAAACTCCGGCTGGTCGATCAGTCGGCCGCCATTGCTGGCGACTTCTTCGCGCGCGATGCGGCGCACGTCCTCGATGCGGGCGTAGAGGTTGGGCGTGTAGGCCTCGCCGCCGCGCTCGTATTCCAGCAGGTGCTTGGCCACCGTCCAGCCGGCGTTCTCCGGTCCGATACGGTTGGACTTCGGCACGCGCACGTTGTCGAAGAACACCTGGTTCACCTCGTGGTCACCGGCGAGCGTGATGATCGGCTTCACCGTGAGGCCGGGCGTCTGCATCGAGTCGATCAGCACGAAGCTGATGCCGTCCTGCGCCTTGCCTTCGGTCGAGGTACGCACCAGGCAGAACATGCGGTTGGCGATATGCGCGCCGGTGGTCCAGATCTTGGTGCCGTTGATGACGTAGTCGTCGCCGTCGGAGACGGCGCGCGTCTTCAGCGAGGCGAGGTCGGAGCCCGAGCCGGGCTCGGAGTAGCCCTGGCAGAAGACGATGTCGCCCGAGATGATGCCCGGCAGGTACTTCGCCTTCTGCTCCGCCGTGCCGAACTTCATCAGCACCGGGCCGACCATGCGCACGCCCATGTTGAAGATGCGCGGCGCGTCGGCCGCCGTGGCCTCGCGCGCGTAGATGTAGCGCTGCGTCGCCGTCCAGCCGGGGCCGCCGTACTCCTTGGGCCAGGTGGTGGCCGACCAGCCCTTCTTCGCCAGCTTGCGGTGCCAGCGCATCGAGGCGTCAAACTCCGCAAAGACGCCGCCGGTGCGCGCGCCGGCCTCGCGCAAGTCGGGGGTCAGGTTCTCGCTGAAGAACTGACGCACCTCGTGCTGAAAGGCCTGATCCCCGGGGCTGAGCGACAAATCCATGGCGTCCTCCCGCGCGTTGGCGGCACGGCGTTTGCGTTGTTTGCAAAGCAAACATGTTCCGCGGGGTCGCGCCAGCCCGGTGACGCACCACTTCCCACGCCGTTTCGACAGGCGTACGCTTTTGGTCGCGGACCGGAATGGAGACAGCGGATGGCTGACGCACCCGCCCGACGACGGCCTCTCGTGTGGCTTACCGCCACGCTGGCATTGCTGTCGCTTGCCGCCGCCGGCCCCGCTCTCGCCCAGAACGCCAAGAGCCAGACGCAGGATCGCGAGATCGACCTCGCGCTGGCGCTGGCGATCGATGTCTCGGGCAGCGTCGACGTCGAGGAAGGCCGGTTGCAGCGCGACGGCTATGTGAAGGCGTTCCGCGACCCGGCGATCCGTCGCGCCATCCTCGGCGGCTATCACGGTCGCATCGCCGTCTCGTACTACGAATGGTCGGACGCCTGGCGGCAGAACCTGGTGATCGACTGGACCCTGCTCGACAGCGAGCAGGCGGTCGAGGACTTCGCCCACAAGCTCGACACCATGCCGATCTCGCGCATGATGCGCACCTCGATCACCGGCGCGATCCGCTATTCCATGCCGTTGTTCGATCGCCTGCGCTGGGTGCCCGAGCGCCGCGTGCTCGATATCTCCGGCGATGGTTCCAATAACGATGGTGGCTTGGTGACCGAGGCGCGCGACGACGCGCTCGACAAGGGCATCTCGATCAACGGCCTGCCGATCTTCAACGACCGGCCCAATCCCACCGGCTTCCCCAACGATCCCGACCTCGACCGCTACTACGAGGGCTGCGTGATCGGCGGGCCGCGCTCGTTCGTGATCGTCGCCAACGATTTCGAGACCTTCGCCGAGGCGATCCGCAAGAAGCTGCTGCAGGAGATCGCCGACGTCACCCCGGACGTGCGTGCCGGCTGGCAATTCGCCCAGAGCCGCGACAGCGCCATGGGCGTGCGCGATCCCAACGCACCCGGACCGGGCGGCCACCGCCGCTACGAGCTGGGCTGCGACATCGGCGAGAAGCGCACGCGCGACTTCTATCGGCGCTATCAGCCGAACTGAGGGGCTCGGACCTCTCCGTCATTCCGAGCGCAGCGAGGAATCTTTCGGTCGTTCGCGACACAGGAAAAGATTCCTCGCTTCGCTCGGAATGACAGTCAGCGCCGCCGCCAGCGCTGCAAGCGGGCGAGCAGTGTACGTTCCAGCAGCAGGTGGAGGAGCCGCGTCGTCAGTGATACCGCGACGATGCACATCGCCATCCCCGCCGCCGACGCGTTGAAGCCGGACTCGTCCATGCTGATGACGGCGATCGAGGCCAGCTTGGTGTCGGCGCCATAGAGGAAGATCACCGCCGACACCGTCGTCATGGCATTGGCGAAGAGATAGATGAAGATGTCGAGGATCGCCGGCAGGCAGATCGGCACGGTGACGCGCACGAAGGTCACCGGCAGCGGCACTTTCAGCGACGCCGACACCGCCTCGAACTCCGCATCGAGCTGCTTCAGCGCCGTGACCGCGGTGACATGCGCCACGGTGTAGTAGTGCGCCGCCGTGTTGATCACCAGGATCGCCAGCGTGCCGTAGAGGAAGTTCAGCGGGTTCGACGGGCTGTTGAAGAAGAAGATGTAGCCCAGGCCGAGCACCAGCCCGGGTACCGCCATCGGCAACGTGGCGAGGAACTGCACCAGGCCGCGCATGAAGTGGAAGCCGCGGCTTTTCTCCAGCAGCCAGGCGGCGGTGAAGATGGCGATGGCGCCGATCGCGGCGGCGCAGGCAGCCATCTTCAGCGACGTCCACAGCGGGTCCCAGCCGGTGGGATCGAAGTTCTCGAAGTCGTAGTTGTCGAACGTCAGCGAGAGATTGTACGGCCAGCGCTTGATCAGCGAGGCCCAGCCGGCGATGCCGATGATCACCAGGATCAAGCCGGCGATCAGCCAGCAGAACAAGAAGAGCAGAGCATCGCGACCTTTGCGGCGCCTCGGCACATAGGGCACGGCGCGCGCCGACAGCAGCGACACCTGGCGCTTCTGCGCGTAGCGGTCGGCGAAGAACGACAGCACGGCGGGCGCCAGCAGGATCAGGCCGACCACCGCGCCCATCTCGAAGTTCTGCTGGCCGATCACCTGCTTGTAGACGTCGGTGGCGAGCACGTTGAACTGCCCGCCGATCACCTTGGCGATGCCGAAATCGGTCAGCACCAGGGTGAAGCAGACGAAGATCGCGCTGATCAGGCCGTAGCGCGCACCCGGCAGGGTCACCGTCCAGAAGATGCGCCAGCGTGAGGCACCCAGCGCCTCGGCCGCCTCGTAGAGCCGTTGGTCGGCCATCGCCAGCGCCGTGACCAGGATCATCAGCACGTGCGGGAAGCAGTAGAAGACCTGCGAGGCAATGATGCCGCCGGCGCCGTAGATTTCGCTGCCGCCCAGCAATTGCTTCAGCATGCCCTGGTTGCCGAAGAGATAGATCATCGACATCGCCGGCAGGAGCGACGGCGCAAGGATGGGGATCAGCGCCACCGCCTGGAACACCGCCTTGCCCGGCAATAGCGTGCGGGTGAGCGCATAGGCGTAGACGAAGGCCAGCGGCACGACGATCGCGGTGCAGACCGCCGAGATCAGCAGGCTGTTCCACAGCGACTGAATCAGCGCCGGCGTCGAGACATAATGAATGTAGTTGTCGAGGCCGACCCATCTGCCGTCGGCGTTGTGGAAGCTCTT
>JAFAZJ010000171.1 GCA_019239835.1 Alphaproteobacteria bacterium
GCCGCAGGTCGTCGACTATTGGAGCAATCTCTGGCGCTCGCGGGCGCATGTCGCGCACGCCCAGGCACAGCCCCGTGCGATGCAGACACCGGAAGGCGCTATCGCGCGCGACTTCACGAAGGAGGCGACGCCGCCCGCCGGCATCACGATCTCGCGCGAAGAAGGTCGGTTGGGCGTGCAGGAATTCACCGACGTGCTGGGCAAGTCGACCATCCGCCGCCCCCTCGACGATGCCGGCCGGCTCACCGAGATGCTGCGGCACGCCAATCTCGTGCTGACGGCGCGCGACAAGGATGGCGCGCTGGTCGGTGTGGCGCGCTCGCTCACCGATTTCTCGTATTGCTGCTATCTCTCGGATCTTGCCGTCGACACGGCGTGGCAGGGTCGCGGTGTGGGCAAGGCGCTGCTCTACGAGACCAAGCGCATCATCGGGCCGCAGGCGATGCTGTTGCTGCTGTCGGCGCCCGACCCGATGACCTACTACCCGCGCATCGGCATGGAGACCGTCAGCAACGGCTTCATCATCCGCCGCGAATTCTGACGCTCAGCTGCAGCGCGAGTAACCGCAATTGACGCAGAGGTCGCAGCCGTCCTGATGCGTCAGAGCCGCCGCGCCACAACGCGGGCACTGACCGTAGGCTGCCAGCGACGCGTCGACCGGCGAGACCGTCACACCGCCGGCCATTGCAGCACGGCCGGCATGTGGATCCTGGACCAGCGGTGAATCGCCCGGCTTGAGGAAGCCGATATCGATCAGGTGACGCTCGATCACCTGGCCGATGGCGGCCAGCAGCGAGGGCACGTAGCGTCCCTCCATCCACTGCCCGCCGCGCGGATCGAACACCGCCTTCAGCTCTTCGACCACGAACGACACGTCGCCGCCCCGCCGGAACACCGCCGAGATCATGCGGGTGAGCGCCACGGTCCAGGCGTAGTGCTCCATGTTCTTGGAGTTGATGAAGATCTCGAACGGCCGGCGGCGACCGTCCTGCACGATGTCGTTGATCGTGATGTAGATCGCGTGGTCGCTACCCGGCCATTTGATCTTGTAGGTCAGGCCCGGCAGCTCCTGCGGCCGGTCGAGCGGCTGGGCGATGTAGACGACGCCACCCTTGGCCTCCGGTGCTGGTGTCGGCGCCGTCACGGCAGGCGTCGTCGACAGCACCGAGCCGGTGACCTTGTTGGGACGGTACGTCGTGCAGCCCTTGCAGCCCAGGCGATAGGCTTCGGCGTAGATGTCCTTGAACGCCTCGAAGGAGATCGACTCGGGCAGGTTGATCGTCTTGGAGATCGAGCTGTCGACGAATTCCTGCGCCGCCGCCTGCATCGCCAGATGCGCCTCGGGCGAGAGCGTCTGGGCGTCGACAAAGGCCTCGGTCGGCTGCGCGTCCGGGCCCTTCAGGTGCCGGTACAGCCGCCAGGCATAGTTCGACGCCTCCTCGATGCGCTTCGAGCCATCAGGCATCAGAACCGCGCGCTCATGCGCGAAAGCGAAGACCGGCTCGATGCCCGACGCGACGTTGTCGGCGACCAGCGAGATCGTGCCGGTCGGCGCGATCGAGTTCAGCAGCGCGTTGCGGATGCCGTAGCGCGCGATCGAGGCCTGCACGTCCTCGTCCAGCGAGCGCACGGTCTCGCCCTGGAGGTAGCGCGTCTGGTTGAACAGCGGGAAGGAGCCCTTCTCCGCCGCCAGATCGCTCGAGGCCATGTAGGAGAAGCGGCGCACCGCGCCCAGCCACTGCTTGGTCAGCGCCACCGCTTCCGGCGAGCCGTAACGCACGCCGCACATGATCAGCGCGTCGGCCAGGCCAGTGACGCCCAGCCCCATGCGTCGCTTGTTCTTCGCCTCCTCGGCCTGGGCCGGCAGCGGGAAGCGCGAGACGTCGATGGCATTGTCGAGCATGCGCACCGCCAACGGCACGACGTCTTCCAATGCAGCCATGTCGAGCGCCGCATCGGCCTCGAACGGATGCTTCACCAGCCGCGCCAGATTGATCGAACCGAGCAGGCAGGCGCCGTACGGCGGCAACGGTTGTTCGCCACAATTGTGGACATAGAGACCGTTGGCATCAAAAGCGTTCACGCCGGGGACCTGCACATCGAAGACCTCGGCGGCACCGGCATCCTCGATCGCCTCGACGCGGGCGACAAAGCGCTCGCGATTGGGCCGGCGGCGATAGGCATCGATCAGCGCCTTCAGCCGCGCGGCCTTATCACCATGCGCAAAACCAACGATTTCGGCGAAGCGCACCACGTGGCCGTTGGCGATCACCAGCCCGTGCTGCGCCAGCGTGGGATAATCGCGGCGGCCGCCGCGGCCGTCGGGCAACGACGACGTGCCCGCAGGCCGCCGGTCGCGATAGATCGTCGAGGCGATACCGAGCCGCAGCAGCATGCGCTGGACGGCCGAGAGGCGCGCCAGATCGCTCTGCGCCAGCCGGATGCTGACGCCCTTCGCCTGCGAGCCGAGCACGGCGCCGTCGGCATCGAAGAAACCGCGCAGGAATCCGCGATAGAATTCGCTGGAGGTGCGCTCGATCGCCGGCGTGATCGACTTCGCGCCCGGGGCCATGCCGAGGTCGCGCGCCAGGCTCTTCAGGGCACCGAGCGACAGCCGGCGCTCATCGCGGCCGGTCACATGCTGCCAGCCGGCGAAGTCGGCGCGATGCGGCAGGGCATGCGCAGCCGCAAGGGCTGCAGCCATCACGCCTGACGTTCCATCCACGACGTCATCGCCGTTCGCCGCCCGGCGCATCGGCCAGACGCTGAGCACCGCCTTGTCGTCCTTCAAGGTCCCATCACCGACCAGCAAGCCCAGCAGATAGCCTTCGTCGTGACCATAGGCGCCCGACCAAGCGGCACAGGCGCGATGATCGTGCAGCACGACGCGCTCACCCGGCCGCAGCTCGCCCGCCGCACGCCATGCCGTCCCCACGCGCCAGCGCGTCTCGTCGACGACGACGCGCACCGGATGATCGGCGGTCAGGCGCAGCGTGTAGCCTTCGACGGTGCGCAAAGTCAGTGTCGGCTTGAAGCCGGTGGCGAAGAAGCCATCGGTGCCGGTCGCATAGGGCTGGCCGTCAACGAGAAGCGTCGACGGCTGGCCGAGCAGCTCCGCGACCTGGCGCGGGCCGTCGACGGTCTGCACCCAGGTATCGCCGGTGACGCATGGATTGGTCGAGCTGATCGTCTCGCAATACGCGAGGTTGTTGGCGCGGTTGATGCGGTCGATGAAGATCACGCCGGGCTCGGCGACGTCGTAGGTCGCGCGCATGATGCGGTCCCACAACGCGCGCGCCTTGAGCGTGCGCCAGACACGGCCGCCGAAGACTAACTGCCAGTCGGCATCGTCGGCGACGGCCTTCATGAAGGCATCGGTCGCCAGCACCGAGAGGTTGAAGTTGCGCAGCCGCGCCGGATCGCGCTTGGCCTCGACGAAATCCTCGATGTCGGGATGATCGCAGCGCAGGGTCGCCATCATCGCGCCACGGCGCGAACCGGCGCTCATGATCGTGCGGCACATCGAGTCCCAGACGTCCATGAAGCTCAGCGGACCCGAGGCATCCGCGCCCACGCCGTGCACCGGGGCGCCCCGGGGCCTCAGCGTCGAGAAGTCGTAGCCGATGCCGCCGCCCTGCTGCATGGTCAGCGCCGCTTCGCGCAGATGCTCGAAGATGCCCGCCATGCTGTCGGGGATCGTGCCCATGACGAAGCAGTTGAACAGCGTGACGTCGCGGTTGGTGCCTGATCCGGCGAGGACGCGGCCGGCCGGCAGGAAGCGGAAATCCGCCAAGGCGCTATAGAAGCGCTCGGCCCAGCGCGCCGGGTCGCGCTCATTGGCCGCCAGCGCCGTGGCGACGCGCCGCCACGTGTCCTCGACCGCGACGTCCGCGGGCGTCCCGTCGATGGCCTTTAGGCGATATTTCATGTCCCAGATCCGGGTCGCCAGATCCGAGGGTGGCAGCGGCCGATCGGCCATGGGTCTCTCCGTCCCCTTACCTAGGCCCAACGACCCCTTTGGTCAACGGATGTTCGCTCTTCGTTCGATCAACGGCGCACTGGTTTATCTACAGAGTTCGCAAATCTAACTCATTGGTCATTCAGGGAGTATTCGCTCTATCCCCACGGTTTTCCACGGCCTCCGGGACGGATAACTGGGCGGTACCGATCAGCGCGGTGGTGGCACCTTCGATGCGCTCGCGCAGCAGCGCCATGAAGGCGCTGCGCGACAGGCCGGGCTCGATCGGCGGCAGGATCCGCAGGGTGATGGTGCCGGGCTTCTTCAGGAAGGTCCGTCGGCCCCAGAACAGGCCCGAGTTCAGCGCCACCGGCACGACCGGGACCTTGAGCTGGCTGTACAGCGCCGCCACACCGGGCTGGTAAGGCCGGGTCGAACCCGGCGGCGTCCGCGTGCCCTCGGGGAAGATGATCACCGGTCGGCCATCGTCGAGCGCCCGGCGGGTGTCGCGCAGGATGGCGCGCAGCGCACTGGCACCAGCGGCACGGTCGATGCCGACATTGCCGGCGCGCCACATCATCCAGCCGACCACCGGGATCCACATCAGCTCGCGCTTCAGGACGAAGGCGCAATTGGGGAACTCGAAGTTCGTCGCCAGGGTCTCCCAGGTCGACTGGTGCTTGATGGCGAGGATATAGGGGCCGCTGGGCAGGTGCTCGCGGCCGATCACGCGGTGGCGCAGGCTGCAGGTGATCGCCAGCCAGCCCAACACCGACCGGCACCAGACGCGCGACCAGAAGATCACCGCACCACGCGGCAGGATCAGCACCGGCAGCCCGATGATCGCCAGCACCGTGCTGATGCCATACATGCCAATGTTGAACAGGAGCGAGCCGAGCCACATGCAGCGCTCCTAGCCCTGGCCGAGCAGGGCGTCCACCGCCGAGGCCAGGTCGGCGTGCACCGCTACCGGCAGCAGCGCCGTGGGGATCCCGGCCGCCTGGGTGGCGGCGCCTTTGCCGGTGCGCACCAGCACGCGCTGGCAACCGGCGGCGTGGGCGGCCTCGAGGTCGCGCAGGTCGTCGCCGATCATCGGCGTCTGGGCCGGCTGGGCGCGGAAACGCTGCAGGGCCTCGATCAGCATCCCCGGCTGCGGTTTGCGCCGCTGCGAGGGTGCGCCGGGCGGGTCGGTGCAGACGAACAGCGCGTCCAGGCGGGCGCCCTCGCGCCCCAGCATCTCGACCAGCCGCTGATGGATGGCCTCGAGCTGGCGCATCGGGATCACGCCGCGGCCGACCACCGACTGGTTGGTCACCACCGCGACCTTGATGTCGGCGGCGGTCAAGCGGGCGATCGCCGCGGCCGATCCTGGAATGAGGACCAGCTCATCCAGGCTCTTCACCGAGTCGGATCGGTCGACATTGATGACCCCGTCGCGGTCCAGCAGCGCCAATCGCCCCACAGTTTTTGCCTCGCCTTGCTTGTGCGACAACAGATGGTGAACTAAAATTTGCACACAACTAAATCCGGTATCCCCTCGCGATGCAAATCGTCTGTCCGAACTGCTCGGCGCGCTATTTGGTCGATCCGGCAGCCATCGGACGCCAAGGCCGCACCGTGCAATGCTTTCGCTGCGGCCACAAATGGATGGCGCATGTCGAGGCCAATGACGCGGAGGCGGATCCGGGCGATGCGCGGGCCGAGCCTGCAATGACCGACACGCGGCCGGTGCCCGATTTCATCATCCGCCCGCAGAATCACGACGAGCCGATTTCGCTGCCCGCCATCCCGCCCGAGCGCGGCATGCCGACCTGGCTGAAGGTGACCTTGGGCCTGGTGATCCTCGTGGGGCTGATCGGCGGTGTGGGCTACGCGCTGCGCGACACACTGACCGGCGCGGCTCCCGGCGGCCCCGACACACCGCCGAGCGGCCAAAGCGCCAACGCGCCACCGCCCGCCGCACCATCGACGCCTGCTCCCGCGCAACCGGGCAATCCCCCGCTCAAGTTCGACGGCAAGCTGGAATCTGCAGCCGATGGCAGCAGCGCGGTCATCGCCGTCGGCGATATCCTCAACACGACGAATGCCGACCTGACGCCACGGCGCATCTACCTGTTCTTCAAGGACAAGGATCGCAACACCATCGGCGAAAAGGTCTTCGACGTGAAACCCGACCGTATCCCGGCGCTGGGGCGTCAGCCATATCGCCAACGGATCGACGATCCGCCGAAAGGCACCGTCGCTGTCGACTTCGCCATCGAACCGCTGAGCTGAGCATGACCGGACGCGAGGAGATTCCGGTCCGCATCTCGTCGGCCGAGATCGCCGCGCGCATCGAGGACATGGCGCGCGACATCCGCGCCACGATGGGCGATCAGGCCATGATCGTGCCGGTGCTTACCGGCAGCTTCGTCTTCGCCGCCGATCTGATCCGCGCACTGGCGCGCACCGGCGCTGACTGGCCGCTCGATTTCATCACGCTGTCGAGCTACGGCCAGGGCAGCGAGTCATCGGGCAAGGTGCGCATCGTGCGTGACCTGGTGATGCCGGTCGCGGGACACGACGTGCTGCTGGTCGACGACATCCTCGACACCGGCCGCACGCTGACCGCGGCGCGCGAGATGCTGCTGGAGCGCGGTGCGCGTTCGGTGCGTCTGTGCGCCCTCCTCGACAAGCCGTCGCGGCGCGTCGTGGCGCTGGAAGCCGATTTCGTCGGCTTCTCGGTGCCCAACGAGTTCCTGGTCGGATACGGGCTGGATCACGCAGGCCGCCACCGCGGCCTGTCGTATATCGGTGTCGTCGAGACCTAGTTGACGGCGACGAGGCGCGGCACCTCGACGAGACGCGTGCTTGGCTCCGTGGCGTCCAGCAGGCGCGACAGGCCCGACTTCCACACGGCACGCGCCCGCTCGACCGTCAGATCGCGGTCGTGGCGCAGCTTGCCCCATGCATCCCAGTCGAGAAGCGTGCACAGCGCGTCGAGAAGCATGCAGGCTTCTTCCTCGTCGTCGAGACGGGCGAGTTCGGCCGCGAAGACCGTGCGCAGGCGCTCGCGCAGCTGGTCGCGGGCGGACTGGCAGCCCTGCCACAGATCGGCGTACTCGTAGCGCAGGGTCGCGGCGGCGCGCTGGAACGGCAGCCATTGCTCGCAGGCCTGGGCGTGGTGATTGACGAAGCCTTCGATACGCTGGACGAGGTCGCCGCGGCGGATCTCCGGCCAGTCACCGGCCAGCATGTCGTCGAGAACGCGCTTGATCGCCGCCTGGTAGAGCAGCGGCACGTCGGCGAAATGGGCGAACAGGCTGCGCGCCGAGACAGCGGCTTCGCGGGCCACGGCATTGGCGGTCGGCGACGTGGCACCGGCGCGGAACAGCCGGATGGTCGCCTCGACCAGTGCAGCGTTGGTGCGCAGGGTGCGACGGCGGCGGCCGTCGGTCTCGCCGTCCAGCACGTGCAGAAAGCCGGGAACGAGGGCCTCAGGCGCCGGCATAATGAATCTCCGAGTTCAGGACAGGAATGTGGTCGATGTCGCCGGCGTCAATCTGAGCGGCCGCGGGCGCGTGATGCGTCCGATCGGCGCCGCCAAATGTCAGGCATGTGACGAGAGCAAGCGCGCTGACCAGCGTGCCCCACGCGCCTTTGCCAGGAATGTACGGGCGAACCGAACCGGACCCCGTCTTACTCAACACCATGAACTTGCTTCCACAAGACGTTGAAGTCCCATGCAAGGTAGGCGTCAGGCTTCGCCATGGACAGGCGAATAGGGTCCAATCCGGATGTAATTGGCGCGACGGCTGCGATTAGAGCTCCGCCGTCATCCCAAGCGCAGCGAGGGATCCTTCCGACGAGAAAAGATCCCTCGCTGCGCTCCAGGGGCCGCGGACGGCCCCGAGGATGACAGATCAGAACTGGCGCAATAGGCGGTCGATGTAGTCGAGCTCGTCCTTCGGCCGCTGCGTTTCGCCGGCGCGGCGGCGCAGCTCCTCGAGGATGTCGCGCGCCCGCTGGCGATCGAGGCGGTCCGGCACCTTGTCGTTTTCGGTGTCGACCGCGCCGCCGTAGTTGCCCTCATTGCGGCCCAGCGGATCCTTGTCTTGGGCTTCCTTGCGGTCCTCGATACGGCCGCGGTCCTGCTGGTTGCCCGGCCCGGCCTGCAGCTGCTCGGCGAGGTCGTTCATGCCCTGCTGCAGCTGCTCGAGCGCACGGCGCTGGGCGCGCGCGGCGTCGCCGAGATCGCCGCGGCGCAGCGCGTCTTCGGCGTCACGCATCGAGCGCTCGCTCTGGCCCAGCGACTGCGGCATGTCCCCGCCGCGATCGGCGAAGCGTTGCATGAAGTCGCCGAGCTGGCGCCTGAGGTCACCCTGCTGGCGGCCCATCTCGCCCGGGCTGGGCTGGCCCTGCTGGCCAGGCTGCCCCTGCCCCGGATCGCGCTGGCCGGGCTGCGGACGCTGGCCGCGCTGACCCTGCTGGCCCTGTTGCTGACCACGCTGCTGACGCTCGGTCTCGCCCAGCTGGCGGTTCTGCTCGCGCGTCATGCGGTCGAGCTGGTTGAGGTCGTTGCGCCCCTGCTGACCCTGGCCCTGCTGGCGCTGGCCCTGCCGCTGGCGGCCCTGCTGGCCCTTGTCGGACAGCATCGGCTTCATGTTTTCCATCTGGCGCAGCATCTCTTCGAGCATGCGCTTGGCTTCGTCCTTCTGGCCGTTGCGCGCCATCTCGCGCGCGCGGTCCATCAGGTCCTGCATGTCCTGGGAGTCGACCATCTGATCCTGGTCCATCTCCTGGGCTTCACGCTCGGCCTTCTCGCGCTCGGCCGGATCCTTCATGCGCTCCTCGAACTCGCGCATCATGCGGTCCATGGCTTCGCGCAGCTGCTGAATCAGCCGCTCGATCTCCGGATCGGGCGCGCCACGATCCATCGCGTCCTTCAGCTCGCGCTGGGCGTCGCGGAACTGGCGCTCGGCGTCGGTCGAGGTGTTCTCCTCGATGCGCACCGCGAGATCCCACATCAGGCGCTGAACGTCGGCGACGTCGCCGCCGGTCTTGTCGTTGCGCAGCCGGTTGGCCGCCACGCGCAGGCCGAGGATGACGACGCTGTCTTCCTTGAACGCCTTGGGCGCGCTGCCGAGCAGCAGCATGCCGCGCGACGCCAGGATGCGGGTGCGGGCTGAGTTGTCGCGCGAGAGGTTCTTGCGCAGGTCGATGATGGCGCGCGCCACCGGATGCGTGAAGCGCCGCTCCGGCAGGGTCACGATCACCGGCTTCGACGAGCCGCTCTGATCGGCGCCGTCCTTGGCGTCGAGCTGGATCACGACCTTCAGCCCGGCCCAGGGATGCGGTGTCAGATCCTGGCGGATCGAGTCGTCGATGCGCGCCGGGTTGCTCGCGACCATCGGCAGGTCGAGCGTCATCCATTCCGGCTCCTCGTCGGCGAGCAGGCCGATGCGTTCGGTGCCGTGCAGGCGCATGCGCGCGCGAAGCGTGGTCACGCCGTAATCGTCGCCGGCGACGTAATCGATGCGGAATTCGCGGCGCTCGGTCGACTGCGGATCGCGGGTGAATTCGACCGTCGGCGGCTGGTCGGGCACGATGCGCATCTTCCACGAGGCGCGCTCGCGGCCGTTGACCAGCACGGTCAACGTGTCGCCGCTTTCGATCGCCGCGTCGACCTGGTGGCGGCCCGGGCCGACGGCGGTGAACGGGACCTCCTTGCTGCCGATGCGCAGCACGGCCTCGCGGCCTTCGGCGACGTTGTCGATAAAGCCCGCGACCTTGCTGCCCGCCGGCACGCGCAGCACGCGCTGGGCGTCCTGGGTGTCGAGATAGATCGGCGCCTTGCGCGTATAGGCCGGCGGCGAGATCCACATCTCGACGACCAGCGGCGGCGGCGGCGGGAAGGCCGGCGAGAACGCCTGCTCCATGCGGTCGCTGCGCCAGCCGCCGGCGGCGACCATGGCGACGATCAGGCCCAGCGCCGGCAGCAGGCGGAACGCACGCGGATCGCGGCGCGGTACGTCGGAGCGCGGCGGCGTGTTGCGCAGCGCCGCCAGGCGCGCGGCTTCGCGCCGGCGGTGGGCTTCCCACATCGCCTTGGCGAACGGGTCGGCCTCGCCAATGGCGATGGTGTCTTCGAGCGCCTGGATCGGACGGTGCGGCACGCCGCTGTCGATCTCCAGGCGACGCTCGGCGGCGCCGCGGTCGGGCCAGCTAAAGCCGCGGAAGCTGTACCAGCTGAGCCCGATCAGGCCGGCGGCGCAGGCCACCAGGATCGCGGTATGCGTCCACGCCTCGAGGCCACGGAAGACATCGAGGTGGGCCGCTGCCAGGAACAGGGCGACGAAGCACAGGGGGAAGATCAGGCGCGGCCACAGGGCCTCCCACGCCAGAACGGCGCGGGCGATGGCGATGCGGCGGTCGAGGCTGGGTGGAGCGATCGACTGCGGCGGCAGAACGGGCATTAACTCCTCGTCCGGTTACGCACTTCACTCCAACCACGTGGGAACGTGGTCAGCCCCTAGCAGTTGCTCATACGTTTGGCGCGGCCGGACGACAGCATACCGATCACCGTCTACCAGTGTCTCCGGAACGAGAGGTCGCGTGTTGTAGGTCGACGACATCGCCGCTCCGTAGGCGCCCGCCGATTTTACCACTACTAGGTCCCCTGCGGCCAGTGGCGGCATTGTGCGCTTTTGCGCCAAAAAATCGCCAGATTCGCAGATCGGACCGACGATATCGGTGACGATTTGCTGAGCGTTCGCAGCAGGTTGACGCGCCGGCACGATGTCGTGCCAGGCCTCGTAGAGAGTCGGCCGGATGAGATCGTTCATCGCCGCATCGACGATCACGAAGGTGCGCACCACGCCCGGCTTGACGACAATCACCTCGCCCAGCAGCACGCCGGCGTCGCCGACCAGTCGCCTTCCGGGCTCGAAGCTGAGCGCACAGCCCAGGTTGCCGGTCTCCTGCCGGACCATCCCGACGAAGGCGTCGATCGGCACCGGCGTCTCATCGCGATAGGTGATGCCCAGGCCGCCGCCGACGTCGAAGCGCTTGATGTCGAGGCCGTCGGTCCGCAGCTGGCCGACGAACTCGCGCACGCGGCGGATAGCCCGCCGGTAGGGCTCCATGTCGGTGATCTGCGAGCCGATGTGGATGGCGACGCCCAACACGTTGAGGTTCGGCTTGCTTGCGGCATAGGCGTAGGCCTCGCGCGCGAGATCGATGTCGATGCCGAACTTGTTGCCCTTCTTGCCGGTCGTGATCTTGGCGTGGGTACCGGGATCGACGTCGGGATTGATGCGGATGGCGATGTCGGTGCGCCGGCCCATCGAGCCGGCGACGCCATCGAGCACGTCCAGCTCGTAGCGGCTCTCGACGTTGATCTGCCGGATCCCCGCCTCGAGCGCGGCGCGCAGCTCCGACGGCTTCTTGCCGACGCCGGAGAAGACGATGTCCTTCGCCGGCACGCCGGCGGCCAGCGCGCGGCGCATCTCTCCTTCGGAGACGATGTCGGCGCCGGCGCCCAGCTTGGCGAAGGTGCGGATCACGGCGAGGTTGCTGTTGGCCTTCACCGCATAGTGCACCTCGGCATCGAGGCCCTTCATCGCGTCGGCGAAAGCGCGGTAGTTGGCGCGCAGCATCGCGGCCGAATAGACGTAGACAGGTGTGCCGACCTCGCGCGCGATGCGCGACAGCGCCACGCCCTCCGCATACATCTCGCCATCGCGATAGGCGAAGCCCGTCATTGTCTCATCCCCGTGCGTGTCGGCGCCGGCTCCGGCGGCGGATAGGTTCGGCGCGGCGTATCCGGTCCACTGGGCGGCAGCGGGTCGCTCTTGCGGCCGCAGGCGGCGAGCAATGTCATCAGCCCAAGCATCACGACCCGCCGCGTCATCTCAGGAAGCGCTTGCGCGCCTCGACGACGGCGCGCGCAACGTTGGTCGGCGCGGTGCCGCCGAGGCTCTTGCGCGCGGCGACCGAGGCTTCGACGGTCAACACCTTGAAGACATCGCGCGTGATCTTCGGCTCGACCGACTGCATCTGCTGCAGGGTGAGGCCGTCGAGCGGCACATCCTTCTCCGCCGCGATCCCCACCAGCGCGCCGGTGACATGATGCGCCTGACGGAACGGCAGGCCGACTTTGCGCACCAGCCAGTCGGCGAGATCCGTCGCCACCGAGTAGTCCGCCGAGGCGACCGCGCGCATGCGCTGCGGATTGGCCTTCAGATCGCGGATCATGCCGGCCATCGCCGCGACGCCGAGTTCCAGCGAGTCGGCAGCGTCGAACAGCGGCTCCTTGTCCTCTTGCATGTCCTTGCCGTAGGTCAGCGGCAGGCCCTTCATCATCGTGCACAGCGCCACGAAGGCACCCATGATCCGGCCAACCTTGCCCCGCGTCAGCTCGGCGGCGTCGGGGTTGCGCTTCTGCGGCATGATCGAGCTGCCGGTGGTGAAGGCATCCGACAGGCTGATGAAGCGGAACGGCGCGCTGCACCAGATCACGATCTCCTCGGAGAGCCGCGACAGATGC
>JAFAZJ010000280.1 GCA_019239835.1 Alphaproteobacteria bacterium
TGTGGATCTCGTCGATGAAGAGCACGGCGCCGGGCTGGTTCTCGAGCTCGTTCACCACCGCCTTCAGCCGCTCCTCGAAATCGCCCCGATAGCGCGTGCCGGCAAGCAGCGCGCCCATGTCGAGCGCATAGATCACCGCGTTCTTCAGCACATCGGGGACTTCACCCTCGATGATGCGCCGCGCCAGGCCCTCGGCGATGGCGGTCTTGCCGACGCCGGGATCGCCCACGTAGAGCGGGTTGTTCTTGGTACGGCGGCAGAGAATCTGGATGGTGCGCTCGACCTCGAGCTCGCGACCGATCAGCGGATCGATGCGTCCCTCGCGCGCCTTCTGGTTGAGGTCGACGCAATAGGCCTGGAGAGCCTCTTCACCCTGCTTGGCCACCTTGTCCTCTTTCGAGTCCTCGTCGGCGCCGCGGACGCGGCGGGTTTCGGTCCGGCCCGCCGTCTTGGCGACGCCGTGGCTGATGAAATTCACCGCGTCGAAGCGCGACAGGCCCTGCTGCTGCAGATAGTAGACGGCATGGCTCTCGCGCTCGGAGAAGATCGCCACCAGCACGTTGGCGCCGGTGACCTCCTCGCGGCCGGATGACTGCACATGGATCGCCGCGCGCTGCACGACGCGCTGGAAGCCGGCGGTCGGCTGCGGGTCGGAGACGCTGTCGGTGGCCAGGCCCTTGAGCTCCTCCTCGATGTAGCGGCTGAGCTCGCGGCGCAGCTTGTCGAGGTCGACGGAGCAGGCCTTGAGCACGGCCATGGCGTCGGTGTCGTCGGTCAGCGCCAGCAGCAGATGCTCGAGCGTGGCGTATTCGTGGCGATGCTCGGTGGCCAGCGCCAGCGCGCGATGAAGGGTCTTCTCGAGGTTCTTCGACAGCATGTGCCTACTCCTGCCCCTTCTCGCTACTCCTTCTCCAGCGTGCACTGGAGCGGATGCTGGTGCTTGCGCGCCAGATCCATGACCTGCATCACCTTGGTCTCGGCGACCTCGTAGGTGAACACACCACATACGCCGACGCCGCGCTGATGGACGTGCAGCATGATGCGCGTCGCCTCCTCGCGGTTCTTGCTGAAGAACCGCTCCAGCACATGGACGACGAACTCCATCGGCGTGTAGTCGTCGTTGAGCATCAGGACCTTGTACATCGAGGGCTTCTTGGTCCGGGTCCGCGTCAGCGTCGCCGTTCCCGAGCTGCCCTTGTCGGTATCGTTGCCGCGATCGCCACCGCGACCGTCGTCGTCGCGCTTGGGCGGCTCGCCGCTCAGGCGCCACGCGGCGTTCGCGAAAGTGATCCCCGACAACGTCCTCATCATCCAACCTGACCGAAACGCTTTCCTACATAGGTATTGCCGCGACGCAACAAAAGGGCCACGGCCACTCGCCAGTGTACTCCGATTTTTCGCGCCGCCCAAAGCCTGCCGCGCGGGCGAGAATCAGTAGCGCGGGCCATTGGCGCCGATCGCCAGACGCCATTTGCTGTGCGTCTGCTTGCTTTCCTGCCCGGGCCGCTCGCCCAAGGTTTTGCGCGGCGGCGGTGGCGGCAGCTGGCGCGCCATCGGATCGAGGGCGAACAGCGGTTCGGCGAAACGCACGCGAGCGAAACCATCGGTCTGGAAATCGTAAGCCGCGTAGCCCCACCGGCCGTTGCGGCACGACGCCACGCTCCACCAGAACTCCTCGGAGCGCAGGTCGCGATTGATGGCCGGCGGCCCGTAGCCGCCGCTGGCCGACAGCGCCTGGTCGAGCTGACGCATTTCGGCGGCGTTCAGCACCCGGTCGGCCTTGCGCGCTTTCCACGGTCCCAGCAGATCGCCGGTCGAGCTGATCTCGAGGTTCAGCCCGACCGCCATATCGGTGAGGACGCGCGAGGTCATGCGCGGGCCGACAATCTCGTAGATGCGCACCTGCTCGCCCCAGACGGCATTGTAGACAATGCGCGTGCGATCGGGCGCGCCGGCGGCGCAGGCGTCGCGGATATCGGCACCGCCGATATAGCGGAACCAGTAGAAGCTGCGGCCGATCGGTGCCTCGATTTCGCGGCCGTCACCATTGGGGTCGGCGGTGCAGGCGCCCAGCATCGTCACTGCGGCCGCAAGAACCGCACGCCAGAGCCTCGTCATCAGCCACTCCTGCCTAACCGGAACCAGATGTGTTCAGGCTGCCGCGACTTTAAGGCCGAATGGAGACCTGACCATACGCCCACTTCTGAATTGCGATTCTGAGCAACCTCGCGTAACCTTGTGGACAATCAACTAATCCCCTCATTTGACACGAAAAAGACGCTAAGAAAGACGTTCATGGTCGAGTACCGCGTGGGTCGCCTGCCATCCCCCCTGGTGGCGATCGGTATGACGATGATGGCCTTGCTGTGGCTGGTCGCGGCCACTCCTGTCGACGCGCAGACCCGCACCACGGTCGCGCGCGGCAATACTGCGACCACCGTGCAAAAAGCCACCCCGCGCAAGGCGCGCCGCACGGCCACGCCGGCGATCGTCAATCCAACCTACCCGCGCGACGCGATGCTGGTGATCGACGCCGAGAGCGGCCAGGAGCTGGAGGCGGCATCGGCCGACGAGCAGCGTCATCCCGCGTCGCTGACCAAGATCATGACGCTGTATCTTGCCTTCGAGGCGCTCGACAGCGGCAAACTGAAACTGGGCGATCGCATGCCGGTGTCGGCGCACGCCATGTCGATGTCGCCGTCGAAACTCGGTGTCCACGCCGGCACCAACCTGGCGGTGCGCGACGCGATCATGGGGCTGATCACCCGGTCGGCGAATGACGCCGCCGTCGTGATCGCCGAGCAGCTCGCCGGCGACGAAACGACCTTCGCCCAGACCATGACGCAGAAGGCGCGTCAGCTGGGGATGACCAACACCACCTTTCGCAACGCCTCGGGCCTGCCGGATCCAGCGCAGGTGACCACGGCGCGCGATCTCGCCACCCTGGCGAAGGCGATGCTGCGCGACTTCCCGCACTACTACCCGCTGTTCTCGGTGCAGGAATACGTCTTCGGCGGCCGCCCGTTGCGCAACCACAACCAGATGCTGGGCTGGTATCCCGGCCTCGACGGCATCAAGACCGGCTACATCAACGCCTCGGGCTTCAATCTGGTGACGTCGGCGATGCGCGACGGACGGCGACTGATCGGCGTCGTGCTGGGCGGCTCGACGCCCAGCGACCGCGACGCGGCGATGGGCGATGCGCTGGATCGCGGCTTCGAACGCGCCGCGACCTTGAAGCTCGCGCAATACCGGCCGGCAAAGCCGCCGGCGGGCGCGAAGTACACCGCGATCAATTTCGCGCCCGGCGCGGTGATCCCCGGCGAAGCGCCGCGCACCACGCTCACGGCACGCGCTGCCGCGCCATCGAGCGCCTCCGCCGAGTTCGACAGCCGCACTCCCGCGGCCGGCGACGCCAACGTCGAGGGCGCTAAATGGGCGATCCAGCTGGGCGCCTTCGGCAGCTCGCAACAGGCCGCCCAGCAGGTGCAGCGTGCGATGACCCTGCTGCCCGATCTGCGCAGCGCGGCGCGCGCGACGATCGATACGGTGCCGAACAACGGCAAGATGATGCACCGCGTCCGGTTGACCAATCTCGACGAGCAGCGCGCGATCAAGAGCTGCAAGCGGCTGGAGCAGGCACATGTCGCCTGCGCGCCGATCAATCTCAGCCTGGGCGTGGCGCAGAACTAACCCCTCTGTCATTCCGAGCGCAGCGAGGAATCTAGGGGAACCAGCCTGGATTCCTCGCTGCGCTCAGAATGACAGAAGACGTTTAGAAACCGAGCTTTTCGACGTTTTCACGCACCGCCTCGAGCGCGCGCGCTTTGTGCTTGATGCGCCAGTCATCCAGCGACCAGTCACCGTCGAGCGCCGGCGGCGCCTTGCCAGACGGTGCGAACATCATCATGCCCAACGGCGTGTCACCGCTGCCGATGGTCGCGAAGACCCGGATGAGGTCGTAGCCCTCGCCCTCGTAGATCGTGAGGCGACGCTGCTCAGCGGTGGAGACGCCGTCGAGCACGTCGCCTTCGGTCGCGGCACCGCGCTCGCGCAGCAGGATGGGATAGGTCTTGCCGCGCGCCGGATGTCGGCGCCAGTCGCGCAGCAACGCTGGCTTGAGTGCATGGCGCGCGACGGGGCGGCCCAGCACGAGCGACAGCAGGTCGCGATCGCGCAGGGTGCCGTAGAAGAAGAAGCGCATCAGTGGCCGGCGGAAGGCTCGTCCGGCATCGCCACGCCACTGGCCGACAGCGCCGCCCTCAGCTCGGCCATCAGCCGGTCGAGCCCGGACTGGTCCTTGGCCTCGCAGCGCGCCACCAGCACGGCCTGGGTGTTCGACGCGCGCAGCAGCCACCAGCCGTCGCCGGTCGAGACGCGCACGCCATCGACGTCGTTGACGTCGGCCTTGGCTTTCTTCAGCCGCTCCTTGACCTCGTCGACGACCTTGAACTTGCGGTCCTCGTCGCAGTCGAAGCGCAGCTCCGGCGTGTTGACCGGCTGCGGCAGGCGATCGCGCATCGCCGCCAAGGTGTCGGCCGAGCCGCCGACGATATTGAGCAGGCGGATGCCGGCGTACATCGCGTCGTCGAAGCCGTACCAATGGTCGGCGAAGAAGACATGGCCGCTCATCTCGCCGGCCAGCGGCGATTTCTCCTCGGCCATCTTCACCTTGAGGATCGAGTGGCCGGTCTTCCACATCAGCGGCTTGCCGCCGGCGGCGGCGACCTCGTCGAACAGCACCTGGCTCGCCTTGACGTCCGCGATGATGGTCGAGCCCGGCCGCTCCTTCAGCACGTCGCGCGCCCAGATCGCCAGCAGCTGATCGCCCCACAGGATGCGGCCCTGCCCGTCCAGCGCACCGATGCGATCACCGTCGCCGTCGAAGGCGATGCCGACATCGGCGCCCTTCTCCTTCACGGCCGCGCGCAGGTCGAGCAGGTTCTTCTCGACCGTCGGATCGGGATGGTGTGCCGGGAACGTGCCGTCGACGCGCTCGAACAGCACGGTGTGCTCGCCCGGCAGCTTCGAGATGATGTCGCGCACCACCACGCCCATCGCGCCGTGGCCGGTGTCCCACACGACCTTCAGCGGCCGGCCCGGCTTGAAGTCGCGCAGCACGCGCGCGACGTAGGCGTCCTTCACCGGCCGCTCGGAGATCGAACCCGCGCCCTTGTCGACGTCGCCCGCCTTGGACATCGCGCCCAGCTTCTGGATGTCGGCGCCGTAGAACGGCTTCTTGCCGAACATCATCTTGAAGCCGTTGTAGTCCGGCGG
>JAFAZJ010000061.1 GCA_019239835.1 Alphaproteobacteria bacterium
CCGTCGCGGCAAGGCGTTGCCATCTCCAGGTAGACGTGCGGCGCCGGCGTGGTGCGTGTCGGCGGCGGGCAGCCGTTCATTTCACGCCAGCGCTGGCTGATCGCGCCGTGCGCCGGCTTGCTGAAGGTGTTGCCCCAGGGCGAATGCACCGGCCCGCCCTGCACCGGGTTGAGCGGATCGCGATCGCCCGAGAGATAGAGGAACGGCATGGCGCGATAGGGCGACGTCGGCGGCAGGTAGACGATGCCCGAGATCGGCGCGACCGCGGCATAGCGATTGGCGCGCTCGACCGCCATGCGTTGCGCCATGCCGGCACCGCTGGAGAAGCCGGTGACGTAGATGCGCGTGCGGTCGATCGCGGTGGACCGCGCGATGTCCTCGACCATCTCATCGATGAAGCCGACATCGTTGCTGTTGCGGATCTCCGCGCTGCCGCGTCCGCCGCCATCGTTCCAGAAGCGCGGGTTGGTCAAAAGGTTCGCCGGCCACTCGGGAAACGGCCGCCAGGCATCGGGGCCGGCGACGATGAAGCCTTCCTTCTCGGCCTTGCGCTCCCAGCCATACTGGCGCACCGCCTGCTGGCCGGTGCCGCCGGCGCCATGCAGCATGATCAGCAGCGGCCGCTCGCCGGAGTTCACCGATGTGGTGCCGGCGACGTAGTAGCTGCGCTCGATGCCCGCCATGTTGATCGTGCGCTGCTCGCCGGCTTCGACCAGCGTGGCCGACAGCAGGATCATGGCGATGCCCAGCACAATCGCCGCCACTGCCCAGCGCGTCGCATGCGCCACCGCCGCGCCTCCATCGACAGCTCCTGCCGATGGATACGCAGCGAGGGTGCCGGTCATCCCCGCCTCAGCGACCGAAGAAGGCCGCCAGCACGCCCGCCGCCTCGTCATTAGCGACGAGGCCTTGCCTGAGGAAGCGCGTCATGGAGAAGAAGCCGTGGATGGTGCCGGGGAATTCACTGTAGATCGTGCGCACACCCGCCAGGCGCAGCTGGGTGGCGTACGCCAGTCCCTCGTCGCGCAATGGATCGTAGCCGGCGGTCAGGACGTAGGCCGGCGGCAGACCTGACAGATCGTCGACCAGCAGCGGTGAAATGCGCGGGTCGCGCTGATCGGTCCCTGATGGCGCGTACTGCCTGAAGAACCAGTCCATCAGCTCCTGGGTGAGGAAATAGCCCTCGCCTTTGGCACGCCGCGACTCGACGTGCATGACGCTGTCGGTCGCGGGGTAGATCAGCATCTGGAACGCGGGCATCGCCTCGCCGGTCTTCTTCGTCTGCTGGCAGATCACGGCCGAGAGATTGCCGCCGGCGGAGTCGCCACCGACGGCGATCTGCGCGGCGGTGGTGTCGAAGCCGGCGGCGTGGTCCCTGATGTGGCGGAACGCGGCCAGCGCGTCGTCGACCGGCGCGGGGAAGGGATGCTCCGGCGCCAGGCGATAGTCGATCGAGATCACCTGGCAGCGGCTCTTGTTGGCGATGCGCCGGCAGGTCGAGTCGTGCGTCTCGATGTTGCCGATCACAAAGCCGCCGCCGTGATAGTAGACCAGCGTCGGGATCACCTTCTCCTCGACGCCGATCGGCCAGTAGCGACGAAAGGGGATCGTGCCGCGTGGTCCCGGCAGCATGCCGTCGTCGACGCGCGCGACATGGGGCGGATCGGCCTCGCCGTCGCAGGACATGCGATCGACGGCGGGCCGGCCGACGGAGACCGGCAGGTCGCTAAGCTTGGGGCGACCGGCCGCGGTCGCCTTCTCCAGCAGGTCGAGGAAGAGGCGGACTTCGGCGTCGAGCATGGCTGCCTATTCGAGTTTGACGTTGGCCGACTTCACGATCGCACCCCACTTGGCGCTTTCCTCGCGCATGAAGGCCACGAGCTCGGCCGGCGTCAACGGGCCGGTGACGGCGCCCTGCAGCTTGAACGCCTCGATCACCTCATTCGTCTTCAGGGTCGCGACGGCGGCCTCGTAGATCTTGTCCTGGATCGCCTTGGGCACGGCGGCTGCGGTGTAAAGACCGTACCAATTGTCGGAGAGCACATTGGGATAGCCGGCCTGTGCCGCGGTCGGCACGTTGGGCAGCAGCGGCGCCGGAACCTTGCTGGTCACCATCAGCGGCTTGATCTTTCCGGTGTTGATGTGCGGCAGGAAGATCGTGATGTCGAGGATGGCGTATTGCAGCTGGCCTGACAGCAGGTCGACCATTGCCGGCGCCGCGCCGCGATAGGGCACGTGCACCGCGTCGATGCCGGCATCGCGGGTGAACAGCTCGCCGGCGAGGTGAGTGATGCCGCCCAGCCCGGCCGAGCCATAGTTGAGCTTGCCCGGCGCCGCCTTGGCCTTGGCGACTAGGCCCTTGATGTCGTCGACTCCGACGCTGGGGCTGACCGCCAGCATCTCCTGGACGCGGCTCACCATGGTGATCGGCGCGAGGTCCTTGAAGGAGTCGAAGGGCATCTTGCTGCCCATCAGGTGCGGCATGATGGTCGCGGCGCTGGAACTGGCCAGGCCGATGACGTAGCCGTCGGGCGCGGCCTTGGCGACGAAGTCGACGCCGGTGACGCCGGCGGCGCCGCTCTTGTTCTCGACGATCACCTGCTGGCCCAGCCGCTCAGTCATACCCTTGGCCAGCAGACGGCCATAGACGTCCGACGGGCCGCCCGCCGGGAAGGGCACCACCAGGGTGATCGGGCGGGTGGGGTAATTCTGCGCCCCGGCGCCACCGGCCCAGAACGCGAGGGCCACCACCAAGGGCGCCAGGAACCGTCTCATGCTATCCTCCCAACGTTTGGCGCGTTCATCCGGTTGAGCCGGAGACGGCTATGTTGCATGGCGGCCGCGTCGGCCTCGGAGGCTTTGCGCGGCAGGGTCCATGCGTTAAAGACCGGCATCGATTGTGCGCAGGCGGCGAAACGCAGGGCAAGACCATGGCCGAGTTTCCGAAAAAGACCCTCGAGGACTGGCAGAAGCTCGCGCAGCGCGAGCTGAAGGACCGTCCGCTGGCGTCGCTCGACTGGATGACGCCCGAGGGCATCAAGGTGAAGCCGCTCTATACCGCGGCAGACCTCGAAGGCCTCGAGACCTTGGGCAGCATGCCGGGCTACCCGCCCTTCCTGCGTGGCCCGAAGGGCACGATGTACGCCGGCCGTCCGTGGACGGTGCGCCAGTACGCCGGCTTCTCGACGGCGGAGGAGAGCAACCGCTTCTACCGCGCCAACCTCGCCGCCGGTCAGCAGGGCGTGTCGGTGGCCTTCGATCTCGCCACCCATCGCGGCTACGACAGCGATCATCCGCGCGTCGTGGGCGATGTCGGCAAGGCCGGCGTGGCGATCGATTCCGTCGAGGACATGAAGATCCTGTTCGACGGCATCCCGCTCGACAAGATGAGCGTGTCGATGACCATGAACGGCGCGGTGCTGCCGGTGCTTGCCGGCTACATCGTCGCGGCGGAGGAGCAGGGGGTCAGCCAGGACAAGCTCAGCGGCACCATCCAGAACGACATCCTCAAGGAGTTCATGGTCCGCAACACCTACATCTATCCGCCCGGCCCGAGCATGCGGATCGTCGCCGACATCATCGAGTACACGGCGAAGAACATGCCGAAGTTCAACTCGATCTCGATCAGCGGCTACCACATGCAGGAAGCCGGTGCGACGCAGGTGCAGGAGCTGGCGTTCACGCTGGCGGACGGTCTGGAGTACGTGCGTGCCGCTTTGGGCAAGGGACTCGACATCGACGCGTTCGCGCCACGGCTGAGCTTCTTCTGGGCGATCGGCATGAACTTCTTCATGGAGATCGCCAAGATGCGCGCCGGCCGCTTCCTGTGGGCCGAGCTCATTGCGCCGTTCAATCCGAAGAAGGCTGACAGCCTGGCGCTGCGCACGCATTGCCAGACGTCGGGCGTGTCGCTGACCGAGCAGGACCCGTACAACAACGTCGTGCGTACGGCGATCGAGGCGCTGGCGGCTGTGCTGGGCGGCACGCAGTCGCTGCACACCAA
>JAFAZJ010000106.1 GCA_019239835.1 Alphaproteobacteria bacterium
CGCGCCATCCGTGACGGGCGAGGCGCAGCGGTGCGCGATGGCCGGAAAGATCGTGCAAATCCGGTGCAGCGTGCGCTGGCGCCTCGACATCGCCGCGATGTGCGTGTTTCCTGCACAAATGGCACGCATCCTCGTGGTCGACGACGACCGGCATATCCGCGACGTGGTGGTCTTCGCCCTGCGCAAGGAGGGTTTCAGCACCTGCGAGGCGGCCGACGGCATGGCCGCGCTGGAGGGCGTCGAGAAGGAGAAGCCCGACCTGGTCGTGCTCGACGTGCTGATGCCCGAGCTCGACGGCGTCGAGGTCTGCCGTCGCCTGCGGGCCAGCAGCGCCGTGCCGGTGATCTTCCTGTCGTCCAAGGACGGCGAGGTCGACCGCATCGTCGGCCTCGAGCTGGGCGGCGACGACTACATGGTCAAGCCGTTCAGCCCGCGCGAGCTGGTGGCGCGCGTCAAGGCGGTGCTGCGTCGGCGCGCTGAGGGCACCAACGGTGCCGGGTCGGTCGCGGAAACGGAGCTGCCGCCCAATCGCGTGCTGGCACGCGGCGGCCTGTCGCTCGATCTCGACGCCCACGTCGCGAGCTGGGACGGCACGGCGCTGACCTTGACGGCGACCGAGTTCGCGATGCTCAAGGCGCTGGCCGAGCGGCCGGGAAAGGTCTTCTCGCGCGACAATCTGATGGACCTCGCCTACGACGACCGTCGCTATGTCAGCGACCGCACCATCGACAGCCACGTGCGCCGCATTCGCGCCAAGCTCGCCGCCGCCGGCGGTGCGCCGATCGAGACGGTGCACGGTGTCGGCTACAAGCTGGTGATCGCGCGATGAAGTGGCGGCCGCGGCTGCGCACGCTGCTGCTGGTCGCCAATCTCGTTCTCCTGACCCTGCCGCTGGCCGGCGTCTTCCTGCTGCGGCTCTATGAAAGCGCGCTGATCCGCCAGACCGAATCGGAGCTGCTCGGCCAGGGCGCGCTGATCGCCGCACAATACCGCGTCGACTGGCTGCGATCAGCGCCCGACGGCGTTTTCGCGACCATGCCGCTCAGCAAGGCGCCGCCGCCCGACGGGCCGTGGCAGCCGATCCAGGCCAATCTCGACCTCGCCGACGATCCGATCCTGCCGGAGGTCATCACCTCGGAGATGCCGAAGGCGGTGCCGCACGAGGTGGCCCGCAGCGTTGCCGGCAACATCAAGCCGGTGTTGCTGCAGGCGCAGCGCCAGACCCTCGCCGGCTTCCGCATCCTCGATCATCGCGGCGTGGTGGCTGCCAGCACGGGCGAAGACGAAGGCCGCGCGCTCGACGCCATGGTCGAAGTGGCACGCGCGCTCGAGGGCCGCGCCACCTCGGTCATGCGCCGGCGCGAGCCCGTCCAGGCGGAATTCCTGTCGCCGCTCTCGATCAGCCGCGGCGCCAATGTGCGAGTCTTCGCCGTGGTGCCGGTAGTCGAGAACGGGCGTGTGCTGGGCGCGGTCCTGTTGCTACGCACGCCCCGCACTCTGGACCAGGCGCTGCATGGCAAGCGCTACGAGCTGATAGCGCTGCTCGTGCTGATGCTGGCGGCGGGCATCGGTATGGCGGCGTTCATGGCCTTCACCATCAGTCGGCCGGTGACGCGCGTGGTCGACCAGGCGCGTCGCGTCGCGGCGGGCGAGCGCGGCGCGGTGACACCCCTGCCGCATCGCTTCACGCGCGAGGTCGCCGAGCTGTCGGCCTCGCTGCAGACCATGGCCGACACGCTGGAGCGCCGTGCCGACTACATCAGGGACTTCACCGTCGAGGTCGGCCACGAGTTCAAGACGCCGCTGGCCTCGATGAAGGGCGCGCTGGAATTGCTGCGCGAGGATTCCGAGGCAATGGCACCTGCGGACCGCCGGCGCTTTCTCGACAACATGGCGGAGGCCGTCGACCGGCTCGATCGCCTCACCCGCCGCCTGCTCGACCTCGCGCACGCCGACGCGCTGGCGCCGCAGGTCGATGCGCGGTGCGACGTCGGTGCGGCGCTGGCGCCGACGATCGAACGCCACCGCGAGCTGGGCGTGGCCATCCAGGTCGAGGGCGAGCAAGCGACGGCGGCAATCGACGGCGAAGCCCTGTCGTCGGTCGTCTCGCTGCTGCTCGACAACGTTCGCCAGCACGTCGGTCCGAAGGCCACCGTTCGTATCGGCTGGACGACCGCCGATAGCCGCATTCGCATGACCATCGCCGACGACGGACCCGGAATCTCGTCGGGCAATCGCGACCGCGTCTTCGATCGCTTCTTCACCACCGCGCGCGAGACCGGTGGCACCGGGCTCGGCCTGCCCATCGCGCGCGCCAACCTGGTGGCCTATGGCGGCGACATCGCGCTCGGTGCCGACGCCGCCGGCACCGAGTTCGTCATTCTCCTGCCCGTCAGCGCGCAGCCGGCGACCGCAGATAAGCGATGATGTCGGCGCGGTCCTGCGCCTGCGGGACGCGAATACCCATCGCTGTGCCAGGTGCCATCGCGGTGGGATTGGTCAGCCAGCGATCCAGCGTCTCGTCGCCCCAGGGCTCCTTCAGCTTGCGCAACGCGGTGCTGTAGTGGAAATCGGGGATGCTGGCTGGCTGGCGGCCATAGACGCCACGATGCTTCGGGCCGACGCGGTTGGCGTCGAGCGAGTGGCAGGCGCCGCAGCGCTGCTGGTAGAGCGTGGCGCCGCGTTCGGCATCGCCACTCTCCTGCGCCAGGACCGGCTGGCTGCCCCACATCAGCGATAGCAGGGCGCCAGCCACCATCAGCGAACGCGACATCAGCCGCCGAACATCAGGCCCTGTGTCGGGATCGGCTCGCCCAGCGCTCCGCCCAGCACGGCAACGTGGAACGCCTCGTCGCCAGCCATGCGTCCGGCGATCTGGTGGTAGTTGGTGCCGAGCGAGGGAATCAGGCCGAGATAGGCATTGGCGGCACCACGCTCGAGGCCGAGCGCCAGGCGCAGCACATCGGCCTGGTTCTTCAGCTTCGCCACGTTGAGCTGCGTGGCGTATTCCTTGTCCGACTTCGCCGCCACCGGCTGGCCGCCCAGGGCCTTCACCGCCTTGACCAGCTCGTCGCGGTGACGTTCGTGGTGGCCGCGGAAGGTGACGCCGATCTTCACCACCTCGGGCTTCAGCAGGCCGCTGCCGGCGGCGATGGTGTAGGCGGCGATGCCCTCATGCTCGAGCGCGATGGCGGCGTTCAGCAGCTGCACGTCCTGGCCCGGCGCGGCCTGCCCAAAAGCCGGGCCGGCGACACCGGCGCCGACGAGGGCGGTGAGACCGGCAAGGCTCAGGACCTTGCCGCTGTCACTCAGAAGGGCACGCCGCGGCACGGCGCGCAGGAGCAGGGCTTTCATGCGGATCCTCCATTGGTTCCGCCCCATTCGATGCGTCGCCCTGCCGGAAGTTCCTGATCAAAACACGGGAACCTTTTGGCGCCTCGCGCATCGAATCAGCTAGGGTTGCGGGAAGGACGGTCGGTCGTGCAGGACGCAAGACGCCTCGACTACGCATCGATGGACGATGCCGAGCTGGTGCGACGCACGCGCGTCGGCGAGCGCGAGGCGTTTCGCGCCATCATGCAGCACCACAACCAGCGCCTCTTCCGCGTCGCCCGCAGCATCGCGCGCGACGAGGCGGAGGCTGAGGACGTGCTGCAGGAATCCTACCTGCGCGCCTTCGCCAGCCTCGATGCCTTCCGCGGCGAGTCGAGCCTGCTGACCTGGCTCACCCGCATCGTCATCAACGAGGCCAATGGCCGGCTGCGCAAGCGTCGCAATGTCGTCGGCGTCGAGCAGATCGAGGCGGCGCAGGGTCGTGGCGCCGACGTGATCATGTTTCCCTTCGGCGAGACCGCCATGACGCCAGAACAGGATGTGGCCCGCATGCAGATCCGCCGGCTGCTCGAATCGGCGATCGACGACCTGCCGGACGGCTTCCGCGTCGTCTTCGTGATGCGCGAGATCGAGGATTGCAGCGTCGCGGAGACCGCCGAGTCACTGGGCATCCCCGAGGAGACCGTGAAGACCCGCCTGTTCCGCGCCCGCCGCCTGCTGCGCTCGGCGCTGAACGACAAGATCGCCGCGACCGTCCACGACGCCTTCCCGTTCCTCGGCCAACGCTGCGAGCGCATCACCGAGGCGGTACTGGCACGGCTGGACGACGCCGCCAAATCGGCGGATTAGCCCCGTCGATCAAGGGTTTGGCGCCCCGACCTTGACCAGCGGCCCGGCAGGCGCTACGCCCGCCGCCCCATGTCCCTTGCCGAATCACAGCCCGATTCCGCGCCGGCCGGCCACCCCGCCGCCCGCCGCCGTACCTTCGCGATCATCTCGCACCCCGACGCCGGCAAGACCACGCTGACCGAGAAGCTGCTGCTGTTCGGCGGTGCCATCCATGCCGCCGGTGCCGTGAAGGCGCGTGGCGAAGCCAGGCGCGCGCGCTCGGACTGGATGAAGATCGAGCAGCAGCGCGGCATCTCGGTCACCACCTCCGTCATGACCTTCGAGTACGGCGGCGCGATCTTCAACCTGCTCGACACCCCGGGCCACGAGGATTTCAGCGAGGACACCTACCGCACGCTCACCGCCGTCGACTCCGCCGTGATGGTGATCGACGCCGCCAAGGGCATCGA
>JAFAZJ010000304.1 GCA_019239835.1 Alphaproteobacteria bacterium
AGGAGACGTCGCGATCGCCTGCGGGCGGCGTGCGAAAGCGACCCATCACCGGCTCGCTGAGCGTCTTGTTGTCGCCGAGGTCGAGGAAGCGCACGCGATAGAACACGGTCTGATCGGCCGGCAGGCCGGTGAGCGCCACGCGCGCAGTGAAGTCTGATTCCGGCAGCGCATGCTGGCCGACGATGAGACGGCGATCGGTGAAGCTCTCCGTCGTGGCGTATTCGACCATCATGCGCGCCGGCCGGTCGGTGGCGCTCCACACCATCGCGCCGTCGGGCGCGACGTCGCCGCTTTGAACGCCGAAGGGGATCTGCGGGCGCATCTTGTCCGAGGTCTGGGCGAAAACCCGCGAGGGCAGCGCGAGGGCGGTGCCCGAGGCCAGCATCGTGCGACGTCGCAACGATCGGGTGATACGCGGCATGTAGGGCCTCCGTGCGGATGAGCGTCGGACGCTAGCGTTCGACCATGACGAGTCGATGATCGGCCGATCCACAGCTTGACGGCCGGGCGCGCACGCGGCCTGTTGCGGCCATGGATTGGATCGATGACGGCTTTGTCCTGCATACGCGCGAGCACGGCGAGAACGCCATCGTCGCGACGTTGCTGACGCGCGAGCGTGGCCGGCATGCCGGGCTGGTGCATGGCGGGATGTCGTCGCGGCAGCGGCCGTTGTGGCAGCCGGGAAACCTGGTGCGCGTCGAATGGCGCGCGCGGCTGGCCGAGCATCTCGGTACCTACAAGGGCGAGATGCTGGCCGCGCACGCGGCACGCGCGCTCGACGATCCGCTGGAGCTGGGTGGGCTGAGTGCCGCCTGCGCCCTGATCGACGGCGCGCTGCCGGAACGCGAGCCGCACCCGGCGATCTATGACGGCTTCGTCGCGCTGATGACCGCTATCGGTCATGAGGGCTGGCCGAGCATCCTGGTGCGGCTGGAGCTGGGCCTATTGCAGGAGCTGGGCTTCGGCCTCGATCTGGAGAAATGCGCCGCGACGGGCGTCACCGAGGACCTGATCTACGTCTCGCCCAAGACCGGCCGGGCCGTGAGCGCCGAGGCGGGGGCGCCCTACGCCGAGCGGTTGCTGAAGCTGCCGTCGTTCCTGGTTGTGGGTGGCGCGGCCGGGGTCGAGGACGTGCTGCTAGGGCTGGAGCTCACCGGTTATTTCATCGAGCGGCACGTGTTCTGGCCACACAATCGCCCCTTGCCGCCGGCCCGCGAACGCTTTCTGGATACCCTCAAGCGCCAGGTGGCGGGCTCAAATATGCCCCTTGCCTAGGCTGACGCCCGGACCTATTGAGGCAGGCAACATCCAGTACAACAACGAAACGGCGGCCGTTTTCGCGGTCTCCGGCCCCTCTAGAGCATGGCGAAAAAGACGGTAACGGCCGAGCCGCCGCCACCACCCCCGATCCGGCCGGTGGCGCTGGGCGAGGCACTTTCCGAGCGCTACCTCTCCTATGCGCTCAGCACCATCATGGCGCGCTCGCTGCCCGACGTGCGCGATGGGCTCAAGCCCGTGCATCGCCGGCTGCTCTACGCCATGCAGCAGCTCAGGCTCGACGCCAACGGGCCCTACAAGAAGAGCGCACGCGTTGTCGGCGACGTGATCGGCAAGCTGCATCCGCACGGCGATCAATCGATCTACGACGCGCTGGTGCGTCTCGCTCAGGACTTCGCCATCCGCTACCCGCTGGTCGACGGCCAGGGCAATTTCGGCAACATCGACGGCGATAACGCCGCCGCCATGCGTTACACCGAGGCACGCCTCACCGAGGTTGCCGAAGCGCTGCTCACCGGCATCGACGAGGACGCGGTCGACTTCCGGCCGAACTTCGACGGTTCCGAGACCGAGCCGGTGGTGCTGCCGGCGGCGTTCCCGAACCTGCTGGCCAATGGTGCAGCCGGCATCGCCGTTGGCATGGCGACGTCGATTCCGCCGCATAATGTCGGCGAGCTCTGCGATGCGCTGCTGCATCTGATCAAGACGCCCAACGCGCGCATCGAGACCCTGGTGGCGCATGTGCCGGGGCCGGATTTTCCCACTGGCGGCATCCTGGTCGAGCCGCGCGAGTCTGTGATCGAAGCCTATCGGACCGGCCGCGGCTCCTTCCGCGTGCGCGCGCGCTGGACCAAAGAGCAGTTGCCGCGCGGCCAGTACCGCATCGTTGTCACCGAGATTCCCTACCAGGTGCAAAAGGCCAAGCTGATCGAAAAGCTGGCCGAGCTGATCAACGGCAAGAGACTGCCGATGGTCGAGGACGTGCGGGACGAATCGGCCGACGACATCCGTCTCGTCATTGAGCCGAAGACCGGCAACGTGCCGGCCGACCTCCTGATGGAGCAGCTTTTCAAGATCACCGATCTGGAGAGCCGCTTCCCGCTGAACCTCAACGTGCTCGACGCCGACCAGACGCCCAAGGTCATGGACCTGCGCGAGGCGTTGCAGGCGTTTCTCGATCATCGGCGCGTGGTGCTGCAGCGGCGTTCGCAGCACCGGCTGGCGGCGATCGAGCGGCGGCTGGAGGTGCTGGGCGGCTACCTGATCGCCTATCTCAACATCGACGAGGTGATCGAGATCATCCGCCGCGAGGACGAGCCAAAGGTCGAGCTGATGCGGCGCTTCAAGCTGAGCGACGCGCAGGCCGAGGCAATCCTCAACATGCGCCTGCGCAGCCTGCGCCGTCTCGAGGAAATCGAGATCAAGAAAGAGAACAAGGCGCTGAGCGAGGAACGCAAGGGGCTGAAGGCGCTGCTCGCCGACGAGAAGGCGCAGTGGCAGTCGATCGCCGGCGAGATCCAGGAACTGCGCAAGAAGTATGGCGCCAAGACCGAGGAGGGCCGGCGCCGCACCGAGGTCGCCGATGCGCCCGAGCCGATCGACATGCCGATAGAGGCCTTCGTCGAGAAGGAGCCGGTCACCGTCGTCTGCTCGGACAAGGGCTGGATCCGCGCCGCCAAGGGCCATCTCGAGCCCGCCGCTGCCGCCGAGCTGAAGTACAAGGAAGGCGATCGCGAGAAGTTCACCCTGCACGCGATGACGACGGACAAGCTGCTGGTGTTCGGCACCAATGGCCGCTTCTACACCGTGGGCATCGACAAGCTGCCCAGCGCGCGCGGCCACGGCGAGCCGCTGCGCCTGATGATCGACCTCGGCAACGACCAGGACGTGGTCGAGATGCTGGTGCTGAAGGGCGGTCGGCGTTTCCTCGTCGCTTCGCACCAGGCGCGCGGCTTCATCGTGCCCGAGGACGAGGTCGTGGCGCAGACCAAGAACGGCAAGCAGGTGCTGAACCTCTCGGATGGCGAGGAAGCCGCGGTATGCTCGGTCGTGCCGCCGGACGCGGACCACGTCGCGGCGATCGGCGACAATCGCAAGCTGCTGGTCTTCCCGATCGAGCAATTGCCCGAAATGGCGCGCGGCCGCGGCGTGACCTTGCAGAAGCACAAGGATGGCGGCCTGTCCGACGCCAAGGCGTTCAAGCTCGCCGATGGCCTGTCGTGGCAGAGCCGCACCAAGAGCGCGGCCGAGCTCAAGGAATGGGTCGGCGACCGCGCGCAAGCCGGTCGCCTGCCGCCGCCCGGCTCGCCCCGGGCCAGCAAGTTCTGATCGGCGGCGTGAGGAGACGGCATGGACATCCTGACCATCCTCAAGGCCGCGCTGCTCGGAATCCTCGAAGGCTTGACCGAATTCCTGCCGGTATCCTCGACCGGTCACCTCATCCTGATGGAGGAGCTGATCGGTTTCGAAGGCCCGAAGGGCAAGGTCTTCGAGATCGTCATCCAGCTCGGCGCCATCCTCGCGGTGTGCTGGCTCTATCGCGTGAAGATCTGGCGCACGGTGATCGACGTCCGTCGCGATCCGGTGGCGCAGCGTTTCACCGCCAACCTCCTGATCGCCTTCATGCCGGCGGTCGTGATCGGCGTGCTGTTCCACAAGTACATCAAGGAAGTGCTGCTCAATGCCTGGGTGGTGGCGGTGGCGCTGATCGTCGGCGGCATCATCATCCTGCTGGTCGAACGCTTCGCGCCGCGTCCGTCGGTGAAACGCGTCGACGACATGGACTGGAAGCTGGCGCTGAAGATCGGCATCTGCCAGTGCCTGGCCATGATTCCAGGTACATCCCGCTCTGCCGCCACGATCATGAGCGCGCGGGTATTCGGCGCCGACCGTGCGACGGCGGCGGAGTTCTCGTTCTTCCTGGCGATGCCCACCATGCTGGGCGCTTCGGTCTACGACACCTTCAAGAACCGTGACTCGCTGGGCGCCGATGCCGGCGGCATCCTGCTGATCGTGATCGGCTTCGTGCTGGCCTTTGCGACGGCGATGCTGATCGTTCGCTCGCTGATCGCCTTCGTCAGCCGCTACGGCTTCGGCGTCTTCGCCTGGTATCGCATCGCGCTGGGCAGCGTCGCGTTGCTGCTGCTGGCGGCGTCGCGCTATCTCTAGGCCAGCCGCTCCCAGCCCGTGGGTGCCAACGCCTCGATCGGGCGGTAGCGCACCTTGTAGGCCATCTTCTGGGAATCGCTGATCCAGTAGCCTAGATAGACGTAGGGCAGGCGCCGCCGCGCCGCCTCGGCGATCAGCCACATCACCATGTAGACGCCGAGCGCCCGGCGCGGCTGGCGCGTGTCGAAGAAGCTGTAGACCGCCGAGAGGCCCGAGCCCAGCGCATCGATCAGGCAGGTGCCGACCAGGCGGCCGGCTGGACCGCCGTCGCGGAACTCCACGAGATGCGTGTCGACCGGGCTCTCCTCGGTCATGGCGCGGTAGTCGTCGAAATCCATGTCGGCCATATCGCCGTCGCCATGGCGGGCCGCGACGTAGCGCGAGAACAGCGCGAATTGCTCGCTGGTCGCCATCGCCGGCACCACGGCGGCATGCACGGCCTCGTTGGCGCGCCAGATGCGCCGCTGCGAGCGGCTGGGCACGAACTCGTCGGCCGGCACGCGCACCGGCACGCAGGCGCGGCAACCGTCGCACAGCGGCTTGTAGACGAAGTGGTGCGAGCGGCGGAAACCGGCATCGGTCAGACGGTCGTGCAGATCGAGCACGTCGGGACCGGCCAGCTCGGTCACCAGCTTGGTCTCGAACTTGTCGGTGAGATACGGGCAGCGCAGCGCCGGCGTGGTTCGGAAGAACCGCAGCGGGGCCTGTGCTTGCCGGATGAACATCTGAAGTGCCGGAACGCTGGTTGGTGACGATGAAGTGTAGCCACATCGGAGAGGTTACGGCCAGCGCTTCATCCGCCGCGTGGTTCCGACGTGCGGCGTCCTGTCAATGGCAATGATCGATGTTCACCCGCAGGATTGCCGCAAGAACCAGGGGCTTCTCATGTCGTCGCGCCGGCGCGTGCCGCCGAACGGGACCATCCTGCCGCCGCCGGCGGTCGAGGGACCGCTGATCCTTTTCGACGGCGTGTGCGTGATGTGCTCGGGCTTCGTCGCCTTCGTCATCAAGCGCGATCCGCAGGCCCGCTTCCGCTTCGTCGCCGCGCAGACGCCGCTGGGCCAGTCGCTGCTCTCGCGCCTGGGCCTCTCCACCACGGATTTCGAAAGCAGCATCCTGATCGAGGATGGCCGCGCCTGGTTCAAGTCAGGCGCGTTCTTCGCGATCCTGCGCCACCTGCCGTGGCCCTGGCCGTGGCTGTCGATCCTGCGCGTCCTGCCGCTGGCGCTGACCGATCGCCTCTATAACGCCATCGCCGACAACCGCTATCGCCTGTTCGGCAAGCGCGAGTCTTGCCTGGTGCCGCCGCCCGACATTCGCCGCCGGTTCGTCGAATGAAGATCACGGTGCTGGGCGCGACCGGACTGTTCGGCGCGCGCATCTGCCGGCTGCTGGCGCGCGATCCCGAGATGGCGATTACCGCCGTCGCCCGCGATCGCACGAAGCTCGAGGCGCTCAGTCGTGAGCTCGGCGTCACCATCGTCTCGCTCGACCTCACCGGCGATTGGCGCGAGGCGTTGCGCGCAACGGAGCCAGACCTCGTCATCCATACGGTTGGGCCGTTCCAGAGCCGCGACTATGCCGTTGCCGAGGCCTGCATCGCGATGGGCGTGCACTACATCGACCTCGCCGATGCGCGCGACTTCGTGGTCGGCATCGGCGCGCTCGACGACAAGGCTCGTGCTGCGGGCGTACTGGTCACCAGCGGCGCGAGCTCGGTGCCGGCGCTCTCGTCTGCCGTCGTCGACCATCTGCGCGGCGGATTGGCCGAGATCGAGGCGATCGACATCGCCATCACGCCGGGCAACCGCGCACCACGCGGCCACGCCACCGTGGCGTCGATCCTGAGCTATGTCGGTCACCCGCTGCGCTGGTGGCGCGGCGGCCGGTGGCAGGAGATCGCTGGGTGGCACGACCTGCATCGGCGGCAGCTGCCGACGCTCGGACGCCGCTGGTTTTCCGCCTGCGACGTGCCTGATCTCGAGGTCTTCCCGCAGCACTACAAGGTGCGTGAGCGTGTGCTGTTCCATGCGGGCCTCGAACTGCCGTTGCTGCACCTCGGTCTGTGGCTGCTGTCATGGCCGGTACGCTGGGGCTGGCTGCGCTCGTTGGCACCCGCTGTAGGCCCGATCGTTTGGTTCGCCGACCGTGTTCGTTCGTTCGGCACAGACCGTGGCGGCATGGCCGTCGATGTCGCTGGACGCCTGGCGGATGGCCGCGCCGTCATTCGTCGATGGCGCCTGATCGCGGATGCCGCCGATGGTCCGCAGGTACCGACGTTTGCGGCGGTGGCATTGGCGCGAGGCCTCGCGCGGGGCGCCGTCACGCAGCGCGGCGCACGTCCCTGCGTCGGACTCCTCTCGCTCGACGACATTCTTGCCGTCGCGGAAGGATTTGCGATCCGCACGTCGGTGGACGAGGTCGGCTCGGTCTACGAGAGCGTTTGTGGTCGCGATGCCTGTGCCGTCCTGCCGGATCCCATTCGCTCCCTGCACGACAACGTCTCGCGTGCGCGGTGGTCGGGCCGCGCCGATATCGTCGGCGCGGCCAATCCCTTGGCCTTCATCGCGGCGCGCTTTGTCGGCATCCCGCGCGCGGCTCGGGACGTCGATGTCACGGTCGAGTTCGAGGCGCGCGACGGAGTCGAGCGCTGGCAGCGGTCGTTCGCGGGCCGGCCGTTCGTCTCGCTGCAACATGCGGGCGAGGGGCGCGATAGCGGCACCGTGATCGAGCGTTTCGGCGCGCTGGCGTTCGCCTTGCGCAACACGCTCGATGGCGAGGGCCTGTCGCAGGAGATCGCGGCGGCCTACGTGCTGGGTGTTCGCCTGCCGCGCATCCTCTGGCCACGGGTCCACGCGCGCGAGCGGATCGATGCGCAGGGGTGCTTCACCTTCGATGTCGCGATCGCCCTGCCGCTGATCGGCCGGCTCGTCGCCTACAACGGCTGGCTGATGCCTACTTCGCTGGCGGCGCGAGGTTGATGGTGCCGACGCCTTGGTTGATCAGGGCGAACCTAAAGCCGGCGATACGCACGTAGTCGAAGCGGCGCCAGCCGTCGACGAAGTTGCGGTACCACGGCGACAGCACGTTGCCCGACTGTCCCAGCGGGATGGCGAAGCGGCTGTTGTCGAGGTCCTCGAAATCGTAGATCGCGCGCAAGGTGGCGCCATGCACCGCGCTGAACGGATCGCGCGGATTGTAGGCGGCGCGGTTGAGCGTGTGCGGGCCGCCATCGGCGGGAAAGCGCACCGATGCGGCGTTGCGTACCAGCGGCAAAGCGTCGAGCAGGACGTGGCGATGCACCGCCGGATGCGCGTCGCCCCAGCGCCAGCGCTCCATGCTGGTGCCGT
>JAFAZJ010000031.1 GCA_019239835.1 Alphaproteobacteria bacterium
GCGCATCTGCTGGTGGGCAGCGAGGGCACGCTGGCGGTAACGCGGCGCCTGACGCTCAAGCTGTCGCCGCTGCCCAAGCACAAGACGCTGGGCGTGGTGAACTTCCCGAGCTTCCATCGGGCCATGGAGCTGACGCAGCACATCGTCGGGCTCAAGCCCGTGGCAGTCGAATTGGTCGATCGCACCATGATCGATCTGGCGCGCGCCAATCCGGCCTTCCGGCCAGTGATCGATGGCGCGCTGATCGGCCAGCCGCAAGCCATCCTGCTCGTCGAATTCGCTGGCGAGGACCGCGACACGCAGATCCGCGACCTCAAGCAGCTCGTGAGCCTGATGGGCGATCTCGGCCTGCCCGGCAGCGTGGTCGAGATGGTCGACGCCAAGGCACAATCGGCGCTGTGGGAGGTCCGCAAGGCCGGACTCAACATCATGATGTCGATGAAGGGCGACGGTAAGCCGGTCTCCTTCATCGAGGATTGCGCGGTGCCGCTGGAGCATCTCGCCGATTACACCGCGCGGCTCACCGACGTGTTCGAGAAGCACGGCACGCGTGGCACCTGGTACGCCCATGCCAGCGTCGGCACCTTGCACGTGCGGCCGATCCTCGACATGCGCCGCGATGGTGCGCAGAAGATGCGGGCCATCGCCGAGGAGGCCGGCGCGCTGGTGCGCGAGTACAAGGGCGCGTTCTCCGGCGAGCATGGCGACGGGCTGGTGCGTAGCGAGTGGGTGGGCTGGCAGTTCGGGCCGCAGCTCACCAAGGCGTTCGAGGAGCTCAAGGATGCCTTCGATCCGCACGGCATCCTCAACCCCGGCAAGATCGTGCGGCCGACAAAGATGGACCAGCGCGAGCTGTTCCGCTTCAAGCCGGGCTATCGCAGCATCGAGCTGAAGACCGCACTCGACTGGTCGGCGTGGAACGTGCAGGCCGATCCGCGCACCGAGATTACCACGCCACCCGGCACCGGCGGCGATCCGGCCGGCGGCCTCTCCAAGGCCGTGGAGATGTGCAACAACAACGGCCATTGCCGGAAGTTCGACGCCGGCACGATGTGCCCGAGCTTCCGCGTCACGCGCAACGAGCAGGACCTGACGCGCGGCCGCGCCAACACGCTGCGGCTGGCGCTCTCCGGCCAGCTAGGCCCCGAGGCGCTGACCTCCGACGCGGTCGCGTCGGCGATGGATCTCTGTGTCGCCTGCAAGGGCTGCAAGCGCGACTGCCCCACCGGCGTCGACATGGCGCGCATGAAGATCGAGGTTGCACACCAGCGCGCACGCCGCCATGGCGTGAGCCTGAAGGACAAGCTGATCGCCCACCTGCCGCGCTACGCGCCCTGGGCCGCGCGCATGCCGTGGCTGTTCAATCTGCGCGATACGCTGCCCGGCGCCGCTGCACTGTCAGAGAAATGGCTCGGCTTTTCCGCCAGGCGCTCGCTGCCGAAATGGCGCGGCGATCGCTTCCGCGCCCCTGCTGCGACCTCGGGAACGCACGACGTCGTCTTCCTGGCCGATACCTTCAACGCCTACTTCGAGCCCGACAATGCGCGCGCCGCGCTGCGCGTGCTCGAAGCCGCGGGCTACAAGGTACATGTCGCGTCGCCGACCGATGGCGAGCGTCCGCTGTGCTGCGGCCGCACCTATCTCGCCGCCGGCTTGGTCGACGAGGCCAAGCGCGAAGCGTCACGATTGATCGCCGCAGTCGCACCCTTCGTCGCGCGTGGTGTGCCGATCGTTGGCCTCGAACCGTCGTGCCTGCTGTCGCTGCGCGACGAGTACACGGTGATGGGCCTGGGCGACGAAGCCGCCCGCATCGCCGACAACAGCTTCCTGTTCGAGGAATTCCTGGCGCGCGAGAAGGCGGCAGGGCGCTGTGACCTGAAGCTCAAGCCGTTGGCGCAGAGCCAGGCGCTGCTGCACGGCCATTGCCACCAGAAGGCGTTCGGCGCGATGGGTTCGGTGCAAACGGTGTTGGGCTGGATCCCTGGCCTGACGACGACGCCGATCGAATCGAGCTGCTGCGGCATGGCCGGCGCCTTCGGCTACGAGGCCTCGCACCACGACGTATCGATGGCGATGGCTGAGCTATCACTGCTGCCCGCGGTGCGCGCTGCCGGCGCCGACACACTGATCATCGCCGATGGCACGAGCTGCCGGCACCAGATCCACGACGGCGCGCAGCGCGAGGCGTTGCATGTCGCGCGGGTGCTGGAGATGGCGCTGGCCTAGCCGAGAGCGCGCAGGCCCTCGATCCAATCGTCGGGCAGTTGGGTGCGGCGGGTCACGTCATCGCCGCCATCGCGATGATCCTCGTCGATGAATTCGACGACGCCGGTCGCGAGATCGGCGCGCACGACGCCGAAATGCATCGTGCGCGCGATGGCGACGCGCGCTGTACGGATGTCAGGGTGACAGGGGTCGACCGGCTCGGCGGCGAAATTCGACGTGAAGCGCCAATCCGGGTCGTCGACCGGACCGAACCGGGCAAAGAGCGCGCGCATCGCCTCGTCGGCCGACGCGAAGCGCACGCGTGCCTGCCTACTGGTTCATCGAGGCGAAGAAGTCGGCGTTGTTCTTGCTCGTCTTCATCTTGTCGAGCAGGAACTCCATCGCATCGACCGTGCCCATCGGCATGAGGATGCGGCGCAGCACCCACATCTTGGAGAGCGTGCCGCGATCGACCAACAGCTCCTCCTTGCGCGTGCCCGAGCGGGTGATGTCGATCGCCGGGAAGGTGCGCTTGTCGGAGAGCTTGCGGTCGAGAATGATTTCCGAGTTACCGGTGCCCTTGAACTCTTCGAAGATCACCTCGTCCATGCGGCTGCCGGTGTCGATCAGCGCCGTGGCGATGATGGTCAGCGAGCCGCCTTCCTCGATGTTGCGCGCCGCACCGAAGAAGCGCTTGGGGCGCTGCAGGGCGTTGGCGTCGACACCGCCGGTCAGCACCTTGCCCGAGCTCGGCACCACCGTGTTGTAGGCGCGGCCCAGGCGGGTGATCGAGTCGAGCAGGATCACCACGTCCTTCTTGTGCTCGACCAGGCGCTTGGCCTTCTCGATCACCATCTCGGCGACAGCGACGTGGCGCGAGGCGGGCTCGTCGAAGGTCGAGCTTATGACCTCGCCCTTCACAGTGCGCGCCATGTCGGTGACTTCCTCGGGCCGCTCGTCGATCAGCAGCACCAGCAGGAAGACCTCCGGATTGTTCTTGGCGATGGCGTGCGCGATGTTCTGCAGCAGCATCGTCTTGCCGGTGCGCGGCGGTGAGACGATCAGGGCGCGCTGGCCCTTGCCGATCGGCGCGATCAGGTCGATCACGCGTGTGCTGATGTCGATGGTCGGGCCGGCCGGCTTCTTCGACAAGGTCGCGGTGCGCCGCGGTCCGCCGGTGCTGACGCGGCCGGCTGAGCTGGCGCGCGCCGAGCCGACATCCTCGGTCACCTTCTCGGCGGCGACGAAGCCGGCCTCCTCGAGCTCGACCTTGAGCTTCTCGTCGGGATAGAGCGGCGTGAGGTTGTCGAAGTTGATGCGATGGCGGACCTGGTCCGGCTCCTCGAAATTGATGGTGTTGAGCTTGGTCAGGGCGAAGTAGCGCTCGCCGTCCTTGGGCGCGCGGATCTCGCCTTCGACGGTGTCGCCGGTGCGCAGGCCGTAGCGGCGGATCTGCGCAGGGCCGATGTAGATATCGTCGGGGCCCGCGAGGTAGTTCGCCTCGGTCGAGCGCAGGAAGCCGAAGCCGTCGGGCAGCACTTCGATCACGCCCGAGCCGAAGATGGCCTGGTCGGATTCGGCGAGTCGCTTCAATACCGCGAACATCAGCTCCTGCTTGCGCATGAGCGAGGCGTTCTCGATCTGCAGCTCCTCGGCATAGGCCGAAAGCTCTGCGGGGGTCTTTTTCTTGAGGTCCTGGAGATTCATGGATTTCGTCTGGGAAAGCGCCCGGAGTACGGGCTGAAAGGTCAATGACCGAAGGCGCGGCAGGTTCCGCGTTATTCGACATCAGGAGGTTCGCCGCGCAGCCGGATCGCCCTGCTGGGCGGTCCCGATAGACAACTGGCGTTGCGGCTCGGATCACGACCCGGGGCGGTGCCCGCACCCGGAATCTGCGGCCTAAATAGCGCCGACAGGGCCGAAGTTCAAGGGCCGACCACGGCCGTGGCCTCGATCTCGACCACCAGACCGGGCACGGCCAGGGTCGATACGCCGATCAGGGCGGAGGCGCAGCGCGATTTCTTGAACCAGCGCGACAGTTCATTGGTGATCAGGGTGCCGTCGCGGATATCGGTGCAGTAGATGGTCAGCCGGGTGATGTCGTCGACCGTGGCACCGGCACCCTTCAGCGCGTTGGCGATCTTGCGCATGGTCACCCGCGTCTGCGCGCCGGCATCGCGGCCCTGCACGCTGCCCTTGGCGTCGAGCGAGGTCGTCCCCGATACGAAGACGAACGGCCCGCTCTTCACCGCGCGCACGTACCACTTGGCGATCTCGGTCCCGTCAGGCAGTTCCTGGCGCTTCATGATGTTCCCTTGGGTCTTGATGCGGGGACTGTGCGCCGCGGTTTGACCGGCTGCAAGGCGTGTGGGAGGTTCCGCCGCCATCGGAGTCCCCCATGTCGCTCGAACTCTATCTCGCCTTCATTGCCGCCTCGGTGGTGATCACCGTGATCCCCGGTCCGACCGTCGCGCTGGTCGTCGGCAACAGCCTGACGCATGGCACGCGCGCCGGCCTGCTCAACGTCGCCGGCACGCAGCTGGCGCTGGCCGCCATGATGGTGGTGCTGGTGATCGGCCTGTCGTCGGTGGTCGCCACCATGGGGTGGGTGTTCGACTGGCTGCGCTGGGCCGGCGCCGCCTACCTCGTCTATCTCGGCTGGAAGATGCTGCGCGCCTCGGGGACGCTCGATTCCTCGATCGCCACGCCCAAGCCACGCGGTGGCTTCTTCCTGCAGGGCTTCCTGGTGATGGCCAGCAACCCCAAGGTGCTGGTGTTCTTCGGCGCCTTCATCCCGCAGTTCGTGTCGCCCGGTGGCGACCAGACCAGCCAGATCATCGTGCTCTGCGCCACGGCGATGATGATCGCGGCGATCTCCGACAGCCTCTACGCCATCCTCACCGGCCGCGCCCGCGCGCTGTTCACGCGCCGCCGCGTGCGCATCCTCTCAGCGGCCGGCGGCGCGACCCTGATCGGCGGCGGAATCTGGCTCGCGCTGACACGCGGGAAGTGAGTTCCCTCTCCCGGCTTGCGGGGAGAGGGAGATCATTTCCCTTCCAGGAATTTGTGGATCGCGGTGTGGTCGGCGGACAGGCCGACCTTTTCCGCCGCGCGTGCCCAGATGTCGGCCATCTCGGTCATGGTCGGGACCTCGACACCGAGCTGCCCGGCGAGATCCGAGGCGGTGCGCAAATCCTTGGCCATCAGCGCCATGGTGAAGCCGGCGGCGTAGTTGCGCGGCACGATGAACTGGCGGCCCTTGACCTGGGTGCTGTTGCTCATGCCGCTAGAGTTGTTGAACACGTCAACCAGCATGCCGGGCTCGATGCCGAACTTCTCGCCAACGATCATCGCCTCGCACATCGACAGCAGGCTGGTGGCCGACAGGTAATTGTTGAGCGCCTTCACCGCGTGGCCTGCGCCGATCGCGCCGGTGTGGAACACGGTCTTGCCCATCGACTGCAGCAGCGGCTTGCAGCGCTCGACGTTTTCCGCCGCGCCGCCGGCGATGATCGCCAGCGAGCCGTCGATGGCGCGACGCACGCCACCGGAGACCGGCGCATCGATCATCGCCAGGCCGCGCGCCGCCAGCTCCTTGCTGAGCTCGACCGTGCCCACTGGCGCGCTCGAGGACATGTCGACGAAGACCGCGTCCTTCGACAGGCCCTCGGCCGCGGCGTCGGCGCCGTCGAGCAGCGCGCGGCGCACGATCTTGCCGTCGGGCAGCATGGTGATCAGCGCGTCAGCGCCCTGGGCGCAGGCCTTGGCCGAGGCGGTGGCGATCGCGCCGGGATTGGCGCCGACGAAGTCAGACATCGCCTGCTGCGAGAGGTCGAAGATGCGCAGCGTATAGCCGGCCCCGATCAGACGCGCGGCCATCGGCTTGCCCATCATGCCCAGGCCGATGAAGGCGATGGTGGCCGGCGGCGCCAGACTCTTGCTCATGACTGAGGTCCTCGCAGATCGACTTCATAGAAGGGCAGCTGCCGCCCGGGGACGGCGTCGGACGGCGCCATGTGCAGGAAGCGTGCGCCCATCTTTTCGTAGAAGGTCGCGGCATGCGGATCGGCCAGGATCACCAGCCGCTTCGCGCCACGCGCGCGTGTCTCATCCATCGCCCAACGCAGCAGCGCAGCGCCGACGCCATGGCCGATCGCCGGCGGATCGACGAACAGCTTGTCGAGCTCGATGGCGTCGTCGAAGGGCGGCGAGAGCTGCGCCGTGCCCAGCGGCTGTCCGTCCTCGTCAACCGCGACCTGGACGTCGCCCCGCGCGATCGCCTGGCCGGGCACCGCGAGCGTGATGGCGCAACGCCGCATGAAGGCGTCGTCATAGCCCCAATGCCGCTTCGAGCGCATGCACAGCGCCGTCAGCGTGGCGGCCTCATCGGTGCGGGCGGCGCGCAGGATCATCCGCGACGCGCGCTCATCGAGCATTGCCGGCCACCGCTCGCGCCGCCTGTGAACGTGCCGGTCTGCTCGCCGGACATCAAGATGGTGCCGGGCGCGATCTGGCCGCTATAGCTGCTGTCGTATCGCCAACCGCCGCCGGAGCCTGAGCCGCCACCCGATATGCTGGGCGGTGTGACGTCGCCGGTGCCGCGCTCGACACCACCGCCGGTGACCTGAACCTCATAGGTGAAACCGGTACCCGCGACAGTGATGCGGACGGTTCCTACCGGCACGCGCTGCCCGCCCGACGGACCGCATTGAACCTGGCCATTATAGATGCCGTCGAACTGCGCCCATGCTGGCAGCGCGCTGGCAAGCGACACCAGTGCCGCGGCACCGCAGATGATCGTGCGTCGCATCGCCCGCCTCCCTTACCGCCGCTGCGCGTTGATCACGCACGGGCGGTCCTGGTTGGCCCGGTTGATGTACCATTTCTGCACGCCGCGCATCGCGATCGTGCCGGCCGTAATGGTGCCGTTGTAGCTCGCTTCGTAGGACCAGCTGTTGCCGCGGCCGCCGCCGACCAGGGATAGCGCGTTGCCCTTAACCGAGCCGGTACCGCGTTCCATGTTGCCGGTTGTGTTGCCAGATTCGCTGAGGATCTCCCGCTCGTAGCTCACGTTGGCCCCGGCAATGGTGATGCGGATGTCAGTCGCGAGCTGCCGACGCGTCTGGCCGGCGATCACCTCGCAGCTCAGCTTGCCGACATAATTGCCGTCGACGCCCTGCGCGCTCGCGGGCGTCGCAAGGACCAACGCCAGCAACGCGGCCGAGTACCTCATAGGCCGCGCTCCTTGAACACCTCGTTCGCCGTCTTGAAGGCGTCGAGGCAAGCGGGGATGCCGCAATAGATGCCGACCTGCAGGAAGATCTCCTTCATCTCGTCCTTGGTCACGCCGTTGGTGATCGCGCCGTTGATGTGCAGGCGCAGCTCCGGCCCGCGATTGAGCGCTGCCAGCATGCCGAGGTTCAGCATCGAGCGCTGCTTCTTGGTGAGCCCATCGCGGCCCCAGACGTAGCCCCAGCAATACTCGGTCGTGATCTCCTGGAAGGCCATCATGAATTCGTTGGCGTTGGCCAGCGAGTTGTCGACGTATTGCTTGCCCAGCACCTGGCGGCGGGTCGCCAGCCCCTTGTTGAACATGCGGGGGTTCGCCGGCTTGGGCTTCACCTTCTTCGCAACCGCCCGCTTCGCTTTGGCCATGGCCGTCTCCTCTTTCTTAGTGGTCGCAGCATAGCGTGCTAGCGGCGATCGCTGCGACTCTCCCGATTCCGGCCACAAACTGGCACCATGGCTGGGCTCGCACAGGAGGAACCCCATGCGCATCGGTCTTTCCGTGATCGCCACAACGTTGGCCCTCGCCACGGCGACACCCGTCATGGCTCAGGGGCACGGCAAGGGACAAGGCCGGTCCGATCCGCCCGGGCAGGCACAGCCAGTACCCGCACCCGCCCCAGCACCACGCGGCAGCGCCAGTGTGTCGGTGACCATCGGTGCTCCGGATCAGGGCGTCATCCGCCAGTACTACGGGCAGCAGGCCACGCAGGGATTCTGCCCGCCGGGCCTGGCCAAGAAGAACAACGGCTGCATGCCGCCCGGCCAGGCGAAGAAATTGTGGGCTGTGGGCCAGCCGCTGCCGGTGGGCGTGGCCTATTATCCACTACCCCCCGCGCTGCTCGGCCGTCTGACACCTGCACCCGCCGGCTACGGCTATATTCAAGTTGGCGGCGACGTCCTGATGATGGGAACGGCGACCCGCATGATCGTCAGTGCGGTGGCGATCTTCTAGCTCAGGTCGCCGGCCAACCCGGCAGCCGCCAGCCGCGCCACCACGCCAGCAGCCTGAGCGCGCTCGCCAGCGCCGCACCCACGAGCAGCGCGCTGCTATGCGCCAGGCCCAGCTTCACGCAGCCGATGCTGAACCAGCCGCCGGCAAAGGCGCACAGCGCATAGGGCTGGTGGTCGTACAGCGCCGCGGGCAGACGATTGCATAGCACGTCGCGCACCACGCCGCCGAACACCGCGGTCACCACGCCCATCAGCACCGCCACCAGCATCGGCATGCCGGCATCGAGCGCCAGCCCGACGCCGGATGCCGAAAAGAGGCCCAGGCCCAGCGCGTCGGGCAACACCAGCACACGCTCCGACGGCGCGATGCGGCCGCGCACGAAGAGCGGCCAGGACACGGCGGCGAGGATCAGCACGGCCCAGAGATATTCCTGATGGTCGACCCAGAAGAACGGCCGGCGACTGAGCAGCACGTCGCGCACCGTGCCGCCGCCGAACGATGCCGCGATAGCGACCACCGCGCCGCCCACGACATCGAGCTTCTCGCGCGCGGCGACGATTAGCCCCGACACCGCGAAGGCCAGGGTGGCGGCGATCTCGATGACGGTGAGCCAGTCCGCGAGCGTCATGCTCAGAACGGCTTGAGCACGACGACGAAGACGATACCGATCAACAGCAGCGTCGGCACCTCGTTCCAGATCCGGTAGAAGCGCGCCGGCCGGGTGTTGCGGTCGGCCTCGAAATCCTTGCGCCACGCCGAGAAAGCGCCGTGCACGCCGCTCAGCGCCAGCACCAGCACGACCTTGAGGATGAACCAGCCCTGCAGCCAGTAGTTTTGCAGGTAGGCGATGCTCAGGCCGAAGATCCAGGTCGCCACCATCGCCGGGTTGATGATCGCGCGCATCAGGCGGCGCTCCATCACCTTGAAGGTTTCGGACTGCTTCGAGCCCGGCTCGGCATCGGCGTGATAGACGAAGAGGCGTGGCAGATAGAGCATACCCGCCATCCAGGCGATCACCGAGATGATGTGCAGGGATTTCAGGACGAGGTAGAGCATCACCTCAGAAGACACCTGATATGCGGCGCGGGACAAGCGGTGAAGCTGCCGTCGTTGACGATCGAGCTGTCCGGTCGGGCCAGCACTCCTTCGACGAGGCTCGCCAGGCCGGCGATGAAGGCGTCGTTGATGCCGACCGTCTCGACGCGATGAAAGGCAGGCACACCTGCTTTGTGCGCCAGCTCGCGATACTCGATGTCGAGCTCGACCAGGGTTTCAGAGTGCTCCGAGACGAAGGCGACGGGAAACAGCACGATGGCTTTGCTGTCGCGGCCCGCTCGCTGAATCTCCGAATCGGTCGAAGGCCCGATCCATTTCAGCGGACCGACGCGGCTCTGGTAGCAAATGCTCCAGTCGAGGTCGGGTAGCGCCAGTTGGTGAACGACGGCCTGTGCGCTTTGCTCGACCTGCCATTGATAGGGGTCGCCGCGGCGAATCACCTTCTCAGGCAATCCGTGCGCCGAGAAGAGCAACCGATAAGGTTGATCGCCAACCTTGGCCAGCGATTGGCGAATCAACCCAGCGGCTGCTTCGATAAAGCCGCTTTGTGTTGGATAGCAGCACACCACCCCAGTCGGCGATCGAATGCCGGCGCGTGCTGCCGATACGAACCAGTCCTTGACCGAGGATTCCGATGTCGTCGTCGACATCTGCGGATAGAGCGGCAGCAGCACGATCCTGTCGGGATTCCACGCCTTCACCGCCGCCGCCGCGGCATCGGACAGTGGATGCCAGTAGCGCATGGACACGAAGGCACGGAACGCGGTGTCCGGTTTGCGTTCGGCCAGTGTGTGCTCGAGCGCACGCGCCTGTGCTTCGGTTTGCGGCAGGATCGGCGAACGGCCACCGATACGACCGTAGATCTCGCGCGCGACGGGAGCCCGCCGGCGTGCGATGAAGCGGGCCAACGGCCGACGGATGAAGCCTGGCGCGCCGATGATCGCCGGGTCGGTGAACAGGTTGCGCAGGAAGGCCTCGACCGCCCCGGGTGAATCGGGTCCGCCGAGATTGAACAGGACGATCGCGACCTTCATCGGCTCGACCAGTCGCGCACCGTCTCGACCAGGCGCGCGACGTTGTCGGGCGGCGTCTGCGGCACGATGCCGTGGCCGAGATTGAAGATATGCCGGCCGTTGGCGAGCTTGCCGAGGATACGCCTTGTCTCGTGCACCATCGCCTCGCCGCCGGTCACCAGCATCGCCGGATCGAGATTGCCCTGCACAGTGATGTGCGGCTGCAGCTGCTCGGCAGCCCAGTGCGCACCGATCGCTGTATCGATCGACAGCGCGTCGAATTCCTGCAGCCGGCGATACATCAGCGCCGCCGGCCCCACGCCGCGCGGGAAGACGATGATCGGCAAATCCGGTCGCCGCGCCTTCAGGCCCTTGGCAATGGCGTGCATGGGCTGCACCGACCAGCGGAAGAGCTGCTCCTCCGGCAGCACGCCGGCCCAGCTGTCGAAAATCTGTACGGCGTCGCAGCCGGCTTCGGCCTGGCGGTCGAGGTGATCGACGCAGGCCTCGACCAGCAGGTCGATCAGCTTGCGGAAGCTGTCGGGATGGCCATAGGCCCATTGCTTGATCTTGAAGAAGTCGCGGCTCGAGCCGCCTTCGATCATGTAGCTCGCCAGGGTGAACGGCGCGCCGCAAAAGCCGATCAGCGCCGTTTCCTCCGGCAGCGCCGCACGCGTGGCGCGGATCGCGGCATAGACTGGCGCCAGCTTGTCCTCGACCGCCGCCGGCGACAGCTTCGCCAGATCGCCGGGCCCGGCCAGCGCCTCGAGCTTGGGTCCCTCGCCCTCCTCGAACCACACCGCCTGGCCCAGACCGTGCGGAATGACGAGGATGTCGGAGAAGATGATCGCGGCGTCGAACCCATAGCGCCGGATCGGCTGCAGGGTGACCTCGGTGGCGAAGTCCGGCGTGTAGCAGAGATCGAGGAAGCCACCTGCCCTGGCGCGCACGGCCCGGTACTCCGGCAGATAACGCCCGGCCTGTCGCATCAGCCAGATCGGCGGGCTTTTCAGCCGTTCTCCCCTGAGCGCACGGATCAGGGTTTTGGTCTTCTTCTCTTTCATGAATCTTTGAATCTTAAGGAGGAGAAGAAGAAGGGCGTGTGGACCACGGGGATCAAATCCATCCCCGCGCTGCCCACAGGCGGGTCGGGATGATGGATAGCATGGGGACAGTTGGGCCTGCACAGGCGATTTTGCCGCGATTCGCGGGCAAACACGGCTTGCGACAATGCCGGGGACAACGGGGATCGAATCGCTGTCCCCGACTCCGCCGTCAGCCGTGGGCAGTGATCCCCGGCGGGTTACTGCCAGCATCCGATCGGGACGACCGGGCATGAAGGCGGTCGACAGCACGATCATGTGTGCGAATCGGGGATGACGAAGGGCGCCGTCCACCTGTTATTCCCCAGCTAGCGTGGGTAAGCTTGGCCGTGATGCGCAGCCGCAATTTTCACGTCCATCTGGTGTCGGACTCCACCGGCGAGACGGTGACGAGCGTGGCGCGCGCCTGCCTGGTGCAGTTCGAGGGCGTGTTCGTCACCGAGCACACCTGGCCGCTGATCCGCACCGTGGGCCAGATCGACAAGGTCGCCGGCGCCATCGAGCTCAATCGCGGTCCGGTGCTCTACACCCTGGTCGATCCCGAATTGCGCGACCGGCTGCGCGAGCATTGCCGGCGCCTGCAATTGCCCTGCGTCGGCGTGCTCGACCAGGCGATGAGCATGCTGGGCGTGCACTTCCACAGCAAGACGGCGATGTGGCCCGGCCGTCAGCACGCGCTGGACGACGAATATTTCGGACGCATCGACGCCATGCACTACACGCTGGCGCACGATGATGGGCAGTCGACGCATGACATCGACGATGCCGACGTGATCCTGATCGGTCCCTCGCGCACCTCGAAGACGCCGACCTGCGTTTATCTCGCCAATCGCGGTGTGAAGGCCGCCAACATCCCGCTGGTGCCCAACGTGCCGCCGCCGCCCGAGCTGGAAAGCGCGTCACGGCCGCTGGTGATCGGGCTGACCACCGATCCCGAGCGCCTGGTGCAGATTCGCCGCAATCGCCTGCGCCTGCTGCAAGAGGAGACCGAGAGCGACTACACCGACATCGAGAAGGTGCAGGCCGAGATGCAGGAGGCGCGGCGCTATTACGCGCGCAAGCGCTGGCAGAGCATCGATGTCACCCGCCGCTCGATCGAGGAGACCGCCGCGGCGATCATGCAGATCCTGGCCCAGCGCCGGGAGGCGCGGCGCGGCGAGGTCGCGGAATGATTGCCCGGCTGGTCGCGGCCGCGCTGATAGTGGCGGCGCTGCCGGCGCTGGCACGCGATGATGACATCATCGTCGTCACACGCGGTGCGGACACGACGATGTACGGCGCCTGCATGCCGTCGCTGGTCGCGGCCAATCGATCGAACCTGTACGTCGACTATGTCCAGGTCGATCTCGAGTTCACGTTGCGAGATGGCCGGACACATCGCCACGAATTCAAGTCGTCGTATCGCTACGGCGCGCCGCTGCCGATCCTGCCCAATGTGACGCGTCCGTTGGTCATCCACGGCGACGAATCGAGGCCGATGATGGCAGCCTGTACCGATATCGTGGGAATCCGGGTGCTCGATGCGATCTGCGAGACCGATGGCAAGCCCTGCCCGACGCCGATCTCCGTGAAGGTCGATCGCTAGCGCAGCGCGAAGTAACGCGCGCGCATGTAAGCCGGCGGCGCGGCGGCCGGCTGCTGCTTGAGACGCTCCAGGGCCACGACGGACACCGCATCACGCGCCTGGATGGCGACGGCATTGGCGCCGCGCGACCATTCGACGGCCTTGACCGCGTTGTTCGACTGGCGTTCGACCAGCGACAGACCGATCAGCGACTGGATCTCGCCGAACATCACCCGGTCGCGATAGAGGATCATGCGCGCATCGGTATAGAACGGCCGGGCCGCGTTGGGCGCCTTCCGTGCGATTTCGAGGTCGCCGAGGCCGAGCATGGCCAAGGCCTCGCCGAAGCGCACACGATCGTCGCGGAAGATCTCGCGTGCTTCGTCATAGGTCGAACGTGCTTTCTCGATCTGGCCTTCGTCGCGATCGAGATCCGCCAGGCCCAGCAGCACGAAGGCCTGGCCGACGCGGTCACGCTCCAGGCGGTACAGCCGCTGGGCATCGAGGAACACCTTGCGCGCATCGGCGGCGTTGCCGGCATTGCGCAGCAATTCGGCGTAGCTGAGCAGCGTATTGGCCTCGCCCTGCCGATCGCTCAACGCGCGATAGAGCTCGCGCGCCTCGCTGTAGACTGTCACTGCGGCATCGCGGTTGCCCGCCTGCCGCTCGAGCTCGCCCAGGCCGCGCAGCGTGTTGGCGATGCCGGAGCGGTTGCCGTCCTTGCGGTACAGCGCGAGCGCATCGCCATAGGCCGCGCGCGCGGTGTCATAGCGTCCCAGCCGGCGGTCGATATCGCCGATCATGCCCAGGGTGCGCGCTTCGCCGAGCGTGTTGCGTGCGCGACGATAGCTGTCGAGCGTACTTTCCAGGCTCAGGCGTGCGCCGTCGACGTCACCATCGCGCAATTGCTGTTGGGCACGATCGGCGTACTTCGCCGCCCGTTCGGATTCGCCCCACGGTCCCGGCCGATCCCAGATCGGCGCCGTGCCGGCAGCGGTCACGATGCCGCCGTAGCGGCTATAGGAGTGGTAAACCCAACCCCCGCCAGCGAGCAGGACGACCGGCGCGAGCACCATCAGGGTGGCGCGCTTGGTCCGGCTGTAGCCTTCGCTGCCGCGGGCGAACATGGCGAGGTAGAGGATCGCGCCCACGAAGACGAAGATCACCACCAGGCCAATCACGATCGATGATTTGCCACGGGCGAGATCGTCGAAGAACGCTGAAAGCATGGGGGCGGGGAAGGACCGGGGGTTGCGGCCAGCTGGCCTAATTCACTGGATCATAAAATGACTATAAGGCCTTATAATACAGGAATTAAGTCCGCGTAGGAACAATCATTCCTGGGCTATTCCGCGACCGCCGCGCTGCGCGCCTGAAGGCGTCCGAAGCGGGAATCGAAGGCCCGGATGGCCTCTTCGACCCGGCTGCGGATCTCGTCGAGCTTGCCCTGGTGCACGACCTTCAGACCGAACAAATCCTTTACATAGAAGACGTCGACCGCCCGCTCACCATATGTGGTGATGTGCGCGGACTGGATCTGCAGGTTACAGCGGGTCAGCGCCCGGGTGACGGTATGCAGGAAGCCTGGCCGGTCACGGCCATTGACCTCGATCACGGTGTGCGTATTCGACGCGGCGTTGTCGATCAGCACCCTGGGCTCGACAGTGAAGACCTGGTCGCGGGTCGGGTAGTTCGGCCGCTGCCGCTCGAGCTCGGCGGTGACGTCGAGCCGGTTGGTCAGCGCCAGTTCCAGCCGCGCCCAGAGCCGCTGCAGGCGCTCGGGCCGGTCGAAGGCCATGCCGTCGAAATCCTGGATCCAGAAGGTGTCGAGCGCCATGCCGTCGGACATGGTGAAGATCTTGGCGTCGACGATGCTGGCGCCGGATACGGCAAACGCACCAGCGAGACGCGCGAACAGGCCATGGGTGTCGAGCGTATAGACCGTGATCTCGGTCACGGCGCGCTGCGGGTCGACGCGATGGGCGATATGCAGCGGCTTCGATGCCGTCGCGGCGTCGCGCACCAGTTCGGCCTGCCAGGCCAGCGTCGGCGCATCGAACGACAGCCAATAGGCCGGCAGGCCGCGCGCGAAATGCGCTTCCTTCTCGGCATCGCTCCAGCCCGCCAGCAGCGTGCTGACCTCGGCCTGGGCGTGCTTCACGCGCTCGGCGCGGCCGCCCTGCAGGGTGCCGCCCGACAGCAGATGCTCGGCGGCGTAGTAGAGCTGGCGCAATAGCGCCGCCTTCCAGCCGTTGAACACGTTGGGACCGACGGCGCGGATGTCGCACACCGTCAGCACCAGCAGCAGGCGCAGCCGCTCCGGCGACTGAACCAGTGCGGCGAAATCGGCGATGGTCTTGGGATCCTGCAGATCGCGCTGGAACGCGGTAGCCGACATCGCGAGGTGATGGCGCACCAGCCAGGCCACCGTCTCGGTCTCTGCGTCGCTCAGACCCAGTCGCGGGCCGAGCTGCATGGCGACATCGGCGCCGAGGATCGAGTGATCGCCGCCGCGACCCTTGGCGATGTCGTGCAGGAGCACCGCGAGGTAGAGCACCGGCCGCGACAGCACCTTGTGCACGACCTGCGTCGACAGCGGATGGTCGTCCTCGAGATCGCCGGTCTCGATGCGCGAGAGGATGCCGATGGCGCGGATGGTGTGCTCGTCGACGGTGTACGTGTGGTACATGTCGTGCTGCGTCTGCGCGACGACGCGGCCGAAATCCGGCACGAACCGGCCGAAGACACCGGCTTCATTGAGACGACGCAAGGTTGTCTCTGGATCCTTGCGCGACGTCAGCATCGTCATGAACAGGCGATTGGCTTCGGGATCGGCGCGCAGCCGGGCATCGACCAGCTTGATGTTCTGCGTGATCAGCCTGAGCGTCGCCGGATGGATGTCGATGCCGTTCTCCTGCGCGACATGGAACAGGCGCAGGAAGCGCACCGGCTCGCGCACGAAATCGTCGGCGCCGCCCACTGCCAATCGCTCGCCGTCGACCTTGAAGCCTTCGAGCTGGCGCGGCTTGAGCGCCGAGAGCAGGAACGCCAAGCGCGGCTTGCGCCGGCGGCTGGCCTCGAGCGCGGCGATGAAGATGCGCGTCAGGTCGCCGACCGTCTTGGCGTGCAGGTAATAGTGCTTCATGAACCGCTCGACGCCGCGGCTGCCGGGTCGGTCGGCATAGTTGGTGCGGCGCGCGATCTCGCGCTGCAGGTCGAACGACAGGCGATCGTCGGGTCGGCTGGTGAGATAGTGGATGTGGCAGCGCACCGTCGACAGGAAGCGCTCCGCACGCTCGAACTGGCGCGCCTCGAAGGCGGTCAGCACGTCCTTGTCGACCAGCTCGGCGACGTCCTGCACGCGGTAGAGATACTTGGCGATCCAGTACAGGGTCTGCAGATCGCGCAGCGCGCCTTTGCCTTCCTTGACGTTGGGCTCGACGACGTAGCGTGAGTCGCCCATGCGCAG
>JAFAZJ010000154.1 GCA_019239835.1 Alphaproteobacteria bacterium
CCGCGCGCTTCGGTGCTGCCTTCTTCTTCGCTTTCGCGCCCGCCATCACGAATTCAGCCGCGCCGCCTGCGCCATGACCTCGATCGCCTCGGGCTGGCGCGAGCGGACGCTGAGCGTATCGAGACCGCAATCCTCCCAGCGGCGATAGCGCTCCTTGATGCGCGCCGCGGGGCCGACCAGCGACTTCGCGTCGACCCATTCGTCGGGCACCGTGGCGATCGCCTCGTCCTTGTGGCCGGCGAGGTAGAGCTCCTGGATGCGCTTGGCGGCGTCGGCGAAGCCGTTGCGCACCATCAGGTCGTTGTGGAAGTTCTTGTCCTTGTGGCCCATGCCGCCGACGTAGAGCGCGACCTCGGGCTTGAGCTTCTGCAGCGCCGCCTTGACGTCGTCCTGCACCTGCACGTGCACCGAGGTCTGGATCACGAAGTCCTTCATGCTCTTGCCGTTGCCGGCGCGGCGGAAGCCTTCCTCGAGCCAGGGCTGATAGTCCTTGAGGAAGCCGGGCACGAGGCCGGTCGGCAGCCAGCCATCGGCGATCTCGCCGGTGAGCTTCACCGTCGCCTCGTTGACCGTGGCGAGATAGATCGGGATGTCGGGGTTCATGTGCAGGATGGACTTCAGCGGCTTGCCGATGCCCATCGCGCCTTCGCCCTTGAAAGGCAGCGGATATTCGCGCCCGTCATGCGACACCGGCCCCTCGCGGCGGAAGATCTTGCGCATGATCGCGACGTAATCCTTGAGCTGGTAGTACGGCTTGCCCCAGGGGCGGCCATACCAGCCCTCGACGATCTGCGGCCCCGACACACCGAGGCCCGCGATGAAGCGCCCGCCGCCGGCCATCGCATCGACGGTCGCTGCCGACATCGCGGCATTGGCCGGCGTGCGCGCGGCGAGCTGCATGATGCCGGTGCCAAGCTTGATCTTCTTCGTCAATCCCGCGAGGAAGGCGAGCGGCGTGACGGCATCGGAGCCATAGGCCTCGGCGGTCCACACCGAGTCGTAGCCGAGCTCCTCGGCGCGCTGCACCAGCTTGACGGGGATGTCGAGATGGGCGCCGGAATAGCCGATCGACAGGCCGAGTTTCATGGTCATTTCCTCTTTTGCCTTCTCCCCGCGCAGGCGGGGAGAAGGTGCCCGAAGGGCGGATGAGGGGCTTCGCGGAGACTCGACGACACGGACCGATGCAGTTGCGCGAGGAAGCCCCTCATCCGCCTCGCTGGCGCCCGGCACCTTCTCCCCGCCTGCGCGGGGAGAAGGCAGTCGTCATTCCGTGCTCGCGTCGGCCAGCTCGGGGATCCAGCTCTTCTTCTCGCCGGCGTAGAGCCCGCCGGGATTGCCGTGCACCGTCGTGCGCCACATCACGCGGTTCTGCACCGATGCATCGAACCAGGTCGCGGCGTGCACCAGGCAGCGATTGTCCCAGACGATCAGGTCGCCCTGGTCCCACTCGTGCACGTAGATGAATTCTGGCCGCGTGTAGTGCGCCATCAGTTCGTCGACCAGTGCGGCGCCGTCGCCATGCGGGCCGGGCTGCATGCCGACAAACGGGCCTTCGAACCAGTCCATCTGGCCGGACTCGCAGAGATAGAGCGCAGGCTTGCCGGTCACTGGATGGATGCGCACCACCGGCTGGCGCTGCGAGCGCTCATGCGCGGCGAAGGCGCGCGGCTGGATGCCGGCCAACGCCTTGTCGCGCGAGCGGCCCGAGCCGGGCTGCGCATGCAGACCCTCGAGCTGGCCGACCTTGCGCTTCAGCTCCGATGACAGCGCCTCGTAGGCGAGCGTGCCGCTGGCGAAGAGCGTCTGGCCCTGATCGCGCGTGACCGGCGCAACGGCAAAGAACAGCGAGATGTCCGGCGGCGGCCGGCGATAGCTCTGGTCGGTGTGCCAGCCCTTGCGTTGCGGGTACTGCACCGGGAACTTGCCATCAGCGGTCAGTGGCGGCTCGGGCCGGGGCGGCGGCATGCGGCTCACCGGCGGCACGTTGGAGACGATGAAGATCTCCGGCACGGTGTCGTGCACCTGATGGCGCGGCGTGAGCGTGCGGCGATAATCCTCGACCTCGGGTCCGAACAGCCGGCTGAGCCGCACCAGCAGCGCGGCATCCTGCGCGATGTCGTGCAAGCCCTTCAGCAGCAGCACGCCGCCGCTGGCCGCGAGCGCCTTGGGCAGGGCGGCCGGCTGTGCCTCGGCGGCCTTCACGACGGCCTGGGCATCGCCCGATGTGCGCGCAATGCCGCCGAAACGCGCGCCGGGCAGGGGAGTCTCGAGAGTGAAGAAGCTGCTCATGGCGACATCCTGCCCCTATTTCGCGGCGGGATCGAGCGCGACGGCCATCAGCTTCTCGTCGTAATAGCGGCCATTCTGTTTCAGCGAGTGGACCTCGTGGCCATACACGACGAAGCCGCAGGAGCGGTAGAGGCGCTGGGCGGTCTCGTTGTCACTGACGACCGACAGCTGGACCAGCTCGACGCGCCCGCGCGCATGCCGCAGCACCGCCTCGACCAGTTGCTTGCCAACGCCCAGGCCGCGCGCGGCGGAGCGCACGTACATGCCCCACAGATAGCCCTTGTGCTCGCGCTTCGGGCCGACCTGCGTGCGGTAGCCGGCCATGCCGAGCAACGCCGATCCGCGGAAGGCGCCGAAGACGTCCGAGCGTCCCAGCAGGTCGGCGAACTGCTCGATCGTGTATGTCCGCTCCAACTCGTAGGCGCTGCCGAAGGCTTCCGGCGCGGCCTGTAGCGCTTCCAGCCGGATCTCGCGATAGAGGGGAGCGTCGCTCGGCGCTATCCGGCGGGTCTCGATGTCGGAGCCGTTTGTCATGGCGTCTGACTACCATGTCGATGGCGTCGATGCGCTATGATCCCGCCCGAGCATCGGGGGAGCCCATGAAATTCGCACTGCATTTCGGCAACAACACCTATCCCGACCCAGACGGCGCGCGAAAGGTTGCGCTCGCGGCGGAAGCGGCGGGCTTCGACTCGCTGTTCGCGGTCGACCACGTGGTGTTCCCCGACAACTACACCTCGACCTATCCCTATGCGCCCAGCGGCCGGTTGCCGGGCGGGCCGGAAAGCCCGATCCCTGATCCGCTGATCTGGATGACCTGGGTGGCCGCCGCGACCACGAAGCTGCGCTTCATGACCGGCGTGCTCATCCTGCCGCAGCGCAATCCGCTGGTGCTGGCCAAGCAAGTGGCGACCATGGACCACCTCAGCGGCGGGCGCATCGAGCTGGGCATCGGCGTCGGCTGGCTGAAGGAGGAGTTCGAGGCGGTGGGCGTGCCCTTCGAGCGCCGCGGCAAGCGCGCCGACGAATACATCGCGGCCATGCGCGTGCTGTGGGCCAAGGATGCCGCCAGCTTCAAGGGCGAGTTCGTGAATTTCGACACCGTGAGCTGCAATCCCAAGCCCGTGCGCGGTGCGGTGCCGATCCTGGTCGGCGGCCATTCCGAGGCGGCGGCCAAGCGCGCCGGGCGGCTGGCCGACGGCTTCTTTCCCTCGATCGGCTCGTCGATCGATCCGATGGGGCTGTGGGACATCGTGCGCCGCGCGGCCGAGGCCAAGGGACGCGATCCGCAATCGGTCGAGCTGCTGATGGGCTGCCCCGACGCGCTGCCGGATTCGGGCAAAGATCCGCATGCCGCAGTCGAGGAGCGCATCAAGAAGGGCGTGAAGCGCATCGTCGTGCCGGCCACCGCCTTCCGCCGCAACCTTGAAGACGGTCTTGCACGCTTCGGCGAGACCGTGATCCGTCCCTTCTCGTGAGTTGAGGATCGTGTGATGCAGTTTCCGCCGCCCGATGGGCAGACCTGGCCGAGCGTGACGCCGAAAGACGCCGGCTTCGATTCCGATGCGCTGGCCGACGCGATCAACTTCGCCCGCGGGCACGAGATCGGCTGGCCGCTCAGCCTGCGCGATCATCTGCTCGCGGGTCATTTCGAGCAGCCCGGCGATGCCGAGATCATCGGCCCGATCCGCGATCGTGGCGCGACCAACGGCATGGTGCTGCGCGACGGCCGCGTCGTGGCGCGCTGGGGCAACACGCGGCAGGAGGACTACACCTTCAGCGTCGCCAAGAGCTACATGTCGATCTGTGCGGGTCTCGCCTATGACGACGGGCTGATCACCGATGTCGACGAGCCGGTGGGCAAGACGGTGAAGGATGGCGGCTTCGACAGCGCGCAGAACGCGCCGATCACCTGGCGGCATCTCCTGACCAACACGTCGGAATGGGAAGGCGAGCTGTTCGGCAAGAGCGAGAAGATCGATCGCGGCCGCAGTCTCGCCACCGAGGGCAGCCGCAAGAAGGGTGACCGCGTGCTGCAGGCGCCGGGCACGGTCTGGGAATACAACGACGTGCGCGTGAACCGCTGTGGCCTGTCGGTGCTGCGCCGCCTGAAGCGCGGTCTGCCCGAGGTCTTCGCCGAGCGCATCATGAAGCCCATCGGCGCGTCGAGCGGCTGGAGTTGGCGCGGCTATTCGACGTCGACGGTCGATGTCGACGGCAAGCAGATCGAGAGCGTCGCGGGCGGTACGCATTGGGGTGGCGGCGTGTGTATTCATGCCGAGGATCAGGCGCGCATCGGTCTGCTGATGGCCAACGACGGCATTTGGAACGGCAAGCGTCTGCTGTCGCAGGAGTGGATTGGCCTGTCGCTGCAGCCTTGCCCGCTGAACGTGAGCTACGGCTTCTTCTGGTGGCTGAACGCGCAAGGCGTCCGCATGCCTGCGGCACCACACAGCAACTTTTTCGCCGTCGGCGCCGGCGGCAACATGACCTGGATCGACCGCGAGCACGACATCGTCGCCGTGATGCGCTGGCTCGACCCGGCGCACCAGAACGAGTTCATCGGCAAGGTGCTGGGCGCGTTGCGATAGGAAGAGGACGAACCACAGAGACACAGAGGAAAACCAAGACGAGGAAAACCTCTCTTCCTTATTCTCTGTGTCTCTGTGGTTAATCTCTTAGTAGAAGATTCCCGGCTGCTCGATGCCCAGCAGGATCTGGCCCACCGTCTCGAAATGCTGGGCGCGGGACTGGATCTGTTGCGAGACGGTGTGCAGGTCGCGCCAGCGGCGTTCGAAGGCGCTGCCAAGGAAGATCGAGGTGGTGCCGGCGGCCTTGTAGCACCAATCGGCGACCGACTCGGACGTGGTGATGGCGTGGGCGCAGGCCAGGCGCACGCGGGCGCGCTCGGGCGTGTCGATCGGCGCGATGTCGTCGGCGTGGGCGTAGATGTCCTTCAGGGTCTCGACGAGATAGGCGTGCGCGGCGTCGAGCTCGGCTCGGGTGCGGGCGACCTTGTCCTGGATCGTCGCGCTGTCGGCGAGGCGACCGAGGTAGCGCGGTGCCTTCGCCGTTGCCAGCGCCATGAACGCCTCGTGCATGGCGCGCGCCAGACCCATGGCGACGCCGGCGACGCCCACGGCGTAGAGGCCCTGCATGGTGAAGGCATAGAGCGGCCCGCGCACCAGTCGCAGCGCTGGGTCCTCACGCGTCGAGCTGAAGGCCTCGGGCACGAAGACGTCGTCGATGCTGTAGGAGTCGCTCGCCGTGCCGCGCAGACCGATCACGTCCCAGGTGTGGATCAGGGTCGCCTGGCCCACCGGCAGCAGCAGGGTGCGGATGGTGGGGCGGCCCCATTTGTTCAGGCGCAGCGAGCCGTCGGCCTCGACCACCTGGCAATGCGCGCCCATCCAGGTGGCCTGGCGGCAGCCCGATGCGAAGTCCCAGCGGCCCTTCACGACGTAACCGCCCTCGACTGCCTTGGCGCGGCAGGCATTGGGCGGGCCCCAGGCGATGACCGTGCGCGGGTCGCTGTAGATCGTGCGCGCGATGTCGGCCGGCAGGAACGGCGCGATCAGGGCGGAGCTGTTGGCGACGAAGAGGTTCCAGCCCACCGAGCCGTCGTGCTTGGCGATCTCCTGGATGGCGTCGAGATAGACCCAGGGCTCGACCTCGTCGCCGCCGCACATGCGCGGCAGCAGCATGCGGGCGAGGCGCGCGGTGTGGATCGAGGACAGCAGCGGCTCGGGGATGCGCTGCGTGCGCTCGATCTCGTCGGCGGCGGCATCGAGCTGCCCCGAGATGTCGCGCACCCGCTGCAGCGGATCGATATGCGGTCGCGGCAGGTCGTCCATGACGGATCTCCTCAACCTCTGTCATTCCGAGCGTAGCGAGGAATCTTGAAGCCGGGAAAGATTCCTCGCTTCGCTCGGAATGACAGGCGTGCGTTAGGGCTGGATGTCGAGCCCCTTGTAAAGCGCGGCGCCGTAGTTGCCGTGGGCGCGCACGTTCTTGATCGACTTCTTGGCGATCAGGTGCAGGCGGCTGTGCGCCGCCGGGATCATCAGCGCTTCATCATGCACCAGCTTCTGCACCTTGAAGAAGGCCTCGCGCCGCGCGTCCTCCGACGTGGCGCCGCGGCCGGCTTCGAGCAGCTTGTCGGTCTGCGGGTCGCCCCACATCATACGGTTCGGCACCGGCCGGTTCTTGGAGTAGTAGTACAGATAGAGCTGGTCGCCGGCCGAGGTGTAGGGCACCGACAAGGTCCAGATGTCGTACTCCTGCAGCGCGATCTTCTGGAAGAAGACCGTCGGGTCCCACATCTGGATCTTGATGTCGACACCGACCTTGCGCGCCGCGCCCTGCAGCACTTCCGACAGCTTGGGATTCTGGCCCACGGTGTAGGAATAAAGCAGCAGCTCGAGCTTCTTGCCGTCCTTGTGGCGGAAGCCGTCGCTTTCCATCGTCCAGCCCGCTTCGTCGAGCAGGCGCTTGCTGAGCTCGACGTCCTGCTTGGTCAGCACGTCGAGCGTCGCCGGATCGAAATCCTGCGCCTTGGGATGCACCAGCGAGCGCGCCACCTCGGCCTGGCCGAAGAAGATCGCCTTGTTGATCTCCTCGCGGTCGAGCAGGTGGCTGAGCGCGGCGCGCACGCGCTTGTCCTTCATGTGCTCGCGCGTCGTCTTCAGGCCGTAGTAGTAGAGCGTGAAGAACGCCTCGGGCTCGTAGACCGCGAGGTTGGGCGCCTTCTTGAACGCATCGATCGCCTGCAGCGGCGCCCAGTGCGTGAAATCGGCCTGGCCGGCGAGCATCGCGGCCATGCGCGTGGTCTCCTCCGGTACGATGCGCCAGATCATGCGCTCGTACTTCACCGGGCCGGCATCCTTGTAGACGCCGGTCGGGCCCCATTTGTAGGCGGCGTGACGCTTCAGAACGAGGTCCTTGCGCGGCTCCCACGACTCCCAGCACAGCGGGCCGGTGCCGTCGAAACCCTTGACGCCGAAATCCGCCCCCAGCGCCTTGACGTTGTCCTCGTTGATGATGGTGGCGGCGAAATTGCTGAGGTCGATCAGCAGCTCCGAGTGCGGCCGCTTCAGCTTGTAGACGAGCGTGTAGGGATCGGGCGCCGTAAGGCTGTCGATCTCGCCCAGCCGCCAGTAGAACGGGAACTTGGCTTCTGGATTGGCGAGCCGCGTGAAGGAGTAGATCACGTCCGCAGCGGTGAACTTCTTGCCGCTGCAGAAGGTGACGTCGTCGCGCAGCTTGAACGTGTAGGTCAGGCCGTCGGCCGAGATGTCCCACGACTTCGCCAGGAGCGGATGGACCGACTTCAGGTCCCAGCCCATCGCCACCAGCGTGTCGCCCATCATGTACATCGGGTGGCCCATGCCACTCGATGTGTTGCTGTGCGGGTCGTATTTCGGTGCGTCCTGCGAGCGGATGTTGATGAAGGTCTGCGCCTGCAACGAGGCGGACGCAATGCTCAACGATGCAGCCAACGCCGCAACCCAACGCAGCTTCATCCGACGCACCCTCCCGTTGCTGTCTTGCTTCACCCCCCGGCGACGCCCTGGGTGTTGACGTATAGTGAATACAAACTGTGGCTCGCCGCCATGAACAGGCGGTTGCGGTACCGCCCACCGAAACAGAGATTGGCGCAACGTTCCGGCAGGTCGATGTGGCCGATCGGCTGGCCGGAATTGTTGAAGATGCGCACGCCGTCGAGCTCGGCGCTGCCCATGCCCCAGCCACACCACAGGTTGCCCTCGATGTCGACGCGGAAGCCGTCGGGCGAGCCGCCGGCGCCGGCATCGATCAGCACCTTGCCCTTGCCCAGCTTGGTGCCGCCGCCGGTCACGTCGTAGGCGAGGATCGTGCGATTGGGCTCAGCGCGCGAGGCTACGACGTAGAGGATCTTCTCGTCGGGCGAGAAGGCCAGCCCATTGGGGCCGGGGATGTCGTCGGCCATCACCGTGAGCTTGCCGGTCTTGCCGTCGAGGCGATAGACGGCGGGTTTGTTCTCGGACTCGTCCTTGTGGCCCTCGTAGTAGCCGAGGATGCCGAACACCGGATCGGTGAACCACACCGAGCCGTCCGACTTCACGACGATGTCGTTGGGCGAGTTCAGCTTCTTGCCGTTGTAGCTGTCGGCCAGCACGGTGATCGAGCCGTCGATCTCGGTGCGGGTGACGCGCCGCGCATCATGCTCGCAGGTCACCAGGCGGCCCTGGCGGTCGCGCGTGTGCCCGTTGGCGTTGTTGCTGGGCTTGCGGAAGATCGAGACCTGGCCGGTCTCCTCATCCCAGCGCAGGATGCGGTTGTTGGGGATGTCGCTCCACAGCAGAAAGCGGCCATCGCCGAACCACACCGGGCCCTCGGACCAGCGGCAGCCGGTGTACAGGCGCTCGACCGATGCCAGCGGCAGGCGGTATCGGGTGAAGGCCGGATCGAGGATCCGCACGGCCGGATCGGGATAACGCTCGCTGGGCTGCCACATGGTGTCCTCCGCCTCGGTGTGTCAGGGCGGACAAATATAGCCCGGCCCGTTCGGATTGACGAAACAGCCGACCGACTGCGGCATGATCAGGCGCGGCAAGGCCAGCACCACAGACGGCACGTAGATGGTGAAGATGATCGTGCCCAGGAACACGACGTAGATCGGCAGCGCCGCCTTGAGTGCCTGGAAGAATCTGACGCCGACGAATTTCGACGACATCAGCAGCACCAGGCCGTAGGGCGGGGTGATCAGGCCGAAGGCCAGGGTGACGATCAGCACCACGCCCATGTGCACGGGGTTGATGCTGCCGGCCTCGGTCAGCACGTTGACCAGCGGCATGAAGATGATGATCGTCGGCACCGGCTCGATGAAGTCGCCGACCACGGTGAACAGCAGCACCAGCAGCAGCATGATCAGGTGCGCGTCATTGCCGGCCAGCGCGGTGATCCATTCGGAGATCACGATGGCGCCGCGCAGATAGGCCAGCATCCAGCCGAAGGCGGTGGCGGCGGCGATGGTGATCAGCGGCAGGGAGTAGATCAGCCCGGCGTAGCAGAAATCGCGCGGCAGGTTGCGGACGTGCTTCGGATTGAGCGCCGGGATGATGACGAAGATGATCCAGCACACCGCGACGACGCCGGCCTCGGTGGGCGTGAACCAGCCGGTGAGGATGCCGCCCAGCAGGATGATCGGGATCATCAGCGGCAGCGCCGACGATTTGGCGGCGTCGGTGAACTCGCCGAAGGTGGCGCGGCGGCGCTTGATGCCGATCGGCCCGAAGAAGTAGCAGAACACCATCAGGCCGATGCCGATCATGAAGCCGGGCACGAAGCCGGCCAGGAAAAGCCCGGCGATCGAGACGTTGCCAACGGCGCCGTAGACCACGGCGGTGATGCTGGGGGGCACCAGCGCGGCGATGGTCGAGGCGGCGGCGATGATCGCGGCGATGAAGGCCGGCTCGTAGCCTTCCTTGCGCATCGACACGCCGAGCGTGCGGCTCATCACGGCGGCGTCGGCGGTGGTCGAGCCCGACATCTCCGAGAAGAACATGCTGAACACGGTGACGACCTGCGACAGCCCGCCCTTGAGATGGCCGACCAGGGTGAGCGACAGGTTGATCACGCGCTGCACGACGTTGGCCGAGCTCATCAGCTCGCCGACCAGCAGGAAGAAGGGGATCGCCAGCAGCGCCTCGGAGTCGATGCCGTCGAACATCTTCTGCACGATGGCCGCCGAGGTGACGTCGGTGAACAAGGTGCCGACGATCACGCCGGCGGTGAGCGAGAAGGCGACCGGCACGCCCATGTAGCCGAAGAACAGAAACAGGAAGGTCATGATCAGCAGCACCATGGGCGCGCTCATGATGGCCTCCCTTCGCGGACGGTGTCCTGCGGCGGATCCTCGAAGCCGTGACGCCAGCCATTGACCAGCTGCTCGACGGCGAACAGCGCGATCAGCGCGCCGGAGATCGGGATCGCGCCGTAGAGCGAGGCGATCGGCGTCATCGAGGGCATGCGATAGCTGCCGAAGCCGCGCAGGAAATTGACGTAGCCGTACCAGGTGAGGAACAGCCCGACGCCGATGACCACGAGGCGAATCGCGGTCTCGATCGCCAGGCGCTTGCGGCCATGCATCGATTCGCCGATCGCGGCGAGATAGAGGTGGTCGTTGCGCCGCGTCGCCACCGCGGCACCGATGAAGATGCCGTAGATGAAGAAGGTCTGCGTCACCTCCTGCAGCCACAGCCACGGCGCCCCGATGGTGCGGGTGACGATGTCGAAGACCACCGAGGTCGAGAAGCCGAGCAGGGTGATGCCGCAGAGCACCATCAGCACGGCTTCGAGACGATCGAGCGCACGCCACTTGAGGTGGCGCTGGCGGTTGAGCACGAGCGAACGATCCTCATGATCGCCCGCCGGGTTCGCGTCCGTCGGTTCCGGCAGCGCGGTCAGATTGAACTCTCCTGTCATTCCGAGCGGAGCGAGGAATCTTTCCGCCGACTCAAGATCCCTCGCTGCGCTCGGGATGACAGGTCGGCGGATCGTGCGTTAGCTGACAGCGCTGATCAGCTTCTGGATCTTCGCTGCGTGCGGGCCGAGTTCCTTGGCGAGCTTCTCGAGATAGGGCTCGGCGATCTTGCTGAAGCCCGATTTGTCGACGTCGGTGACCACCTTCACGCCGATGCCCTTGAGCTTGGTCGCGGACTGGTGCTCGAGATCGAGCGCCTTGGCCGGTTGCGTGCGGCCGACCTCGTCGGCGGCGGCCTGGACCCAGCCTTTCTGCTCGGCGCTCAGGCTGCTCCACAGTTTGTCGCTGATCCAGATCAGGCTGTTGTTGGCCTCGTGCTCGGTCATCGACAGCACCGGTGCCACCTCGTAGTGCTTGTTCACGAGGTAGACGTTGACGCCGTTCTCGGCGACGTCGATCACGCCGGTCTGCAGCGAGGTGTAGACGCTGCCGAAGGGCATGTGCACGGTCTGCGCGCCGTAGGCCGGGAACATCATGTCCTCGGTCGCGGTGGCCTGCACGCGCACCTTCAGGCCCTTCATGTCCTCGACCTTTTTGATCTCCTTCTTGCTGTACATGTTGCGCAGGCCGAGCGTCGCCAGCGCCAGCACATGCGCGCCCTGCACGGTCTCGTCGATCATCTCGCGCACCGCCTTGACCACGCCCGGATCGGCCAGCGCCTTGATCAGGTGCTGCTCGGAACGGAACAGGAAGTGCAGCGACATCACGCCGGCCTGCGGCGAGAGTGTGGCAGCATTGGCCGAGGCGCTGATGCAGAAATCGATGTCGCCCGACTTCACCAGCTGCAGCACCTGCGGCTCCTGGCCAAGCTGGGCGCCGGGATACTGGTCGATCAGCATCGCGCCCTTGCTGAGCTCCTTGAGCTTGTCGGAGAAGGTGTTGCCGATGATGCCGTAGCCGGTGTTGACCGGCTGGTCGTAGGCGAACTTGAAGCGGCGCGGCGATTGCGCCGACACGCGGCCCGACATCACGAGAGCGGCGGCGGCCGAGACGGCCGGCAGTTGACGACGACGAAGCGTCCTGGTCATGGCGTTCTCCCCTGGCTTTGTTTGAGTCGCAGCTTATCCCGTCCAGCGGTCAATGACAGCGGGGAGTCGGGTGGAACAGGTCATGTGCCTGACCGCCCGCCATTTTGGGAAATTTTGGAATTCTTAATGATCGGTGAAGGTCTTCTTCATGGAAATCCGCCTGCCGACGTCTATCATCGGCGCCGCCAATCACTGAACGAGGAGGGTGTCATGTCGCTGCAGATCGGACAGAAGGCCCCGGACTTCACTGCCGAGACCACTGACGGGAAGATCAGTTTCCACGACTGGATCGGCGATTCCTGGGCGGTGCTGTTCTCGCATCCCAAGGACTTCACGCCGGTATGCACGACCGAGCTAGGCTACATGGCGCGCATGAAGCCGGAGTTCGACAAGCGCAACACCAAGATCATCGGCCTGTCGGTCGATCCCGTGGCCAACCACGCGAAGTGGGCCAAGGACATCGAGGAAACGCAGGGCACGGCGCCGAACTACCCGATGATCGGCGACACCGACCTTAAGGTCGCCAAGCTCTACAACATGCTGCCTTACGAGACGCCCGGCTCGTCGGAGGGGCGCACGGCGGCCGACAATGCCACGGTGCGCACGGTGTTCGTGATCGGTCCGGACAAGAACATCCGGCTGATGATTTCCTACCCGATGACCACCGGCCGCAACTTCGACGAGATCCTGCGCGTGATCGACTCGATGCAGCTCACCGCCAAGCACCGCGTGGCGACGCCGGTGAACTGGAAGAACGGCGAGGACGTGATCATCGTGCCGGCCGTCACCGACGAGGAAGCCACAGCGAAATACCCGCAGGGCTTCAAGAAGCTGAAGCCCTACCTGCGCACCGTCGCCCAACCGAAATAGTCGAAGCGCCGGCGTCTCGCCGGCTCTCCTCTTTCCAGAAAGCCGATATGGCAGCGCGACTCGAGCCGGCACCCGTTTTCACATTGGTGATCTTCGGCGCGACGGGCGATCTGACAAAGCGCCTGCTCGTTCCGGCGTTGGTCAATCTTGCGCGCGGCAAATTCCTGCCCAAGGATTTTGCCATCATCGGCATTGGCCGATCGGCGCTGGATGACGAGACATTCCGCAAGGAACTGGCCGATGGGCTGACGGCGTTTGCGAAACACCCTCGAGGGAGCTCCGATTGGACGTGGCTCTCCCGGCGGATCACCTATCTGGGCGGCGATTTCTCCGACCAGAAAACCTATACGGACCTTGCCGCACGCCTCTCGGCGAGAGGTGGTGGCAATGTCCTGTTCTATCTGGCGACGCCGCCGAGCGTCTTCTCGATCGTCACGGCCCAGCTCGGCAAGGCGAGTCTCCTGCGCGAAGACGGCAAGCGCTGGCGGCGTGTCATCGTCGAGAAGCCGTTCGGCACCGATCTGCGATCGGCTCAGGAGCTGAACAAGAAGCTGCTTGCCGATCTATCCGAGCCGCAGATCTATCGGATCGACCATTACCTCGGGAAGGAAACGGTCCAGAACATCAACGTGCTGCGGTTCGGCAACGGCCTGTTCGAGCCGCTGTGGAATCGCAACCACATCGATCATGTGCAGATCACCGTGGCGGAGACCGTCGGCGTCGAGACGCGCGGATCTTTCTACGATGCCACCGGCGCCTTGCGCGACATGGTTCCGAACCATCTTTTTCAGCTGCTTGAATTGATCGCCATGGAACCGCCGTCGCGCTTCTCCGCCGACGCCGTCCGGGCGGAAAAGAGCGAGCTTCTCGATGCGGTGCATACGTTCGGTCACCGGGACGCGATGCGCAACGTGGTGTGCGGCCAGTACGTCGCGGGCAAGGTCGACGGCAAGGCGGTGGCGGCCTATCGCCAATCGAAGAACGTGGCGCCAGATTCGGCAACGGAGACCTATGTCGCGCTGAAGATCATGATCGACAATTGGCGCTGGGCCGGCGTGCCGTTCTATTTGCGGACCGGCAAGGCGCTGGGGCGGCGTCGAAGCGAGATCGTGATCCGGTTCAAGCAGGCGCCGTTCGCGATGTTCCGGGAGACGCCGGTCGAGCAGCTCGTGTCGAATGATCTCGTCCTGCGGCTGCAGCCGGAGGAGAGCATCACGCTGAGCTTCGGCGCCAAGCAACCTGGCCCCAGTATCGTGGTCGACCAGGTCGAGATGCGTTTCGACTACAAGAATCATTTCGATCTCGTCGCCAGCACCGGATACGAGACGCTGATCTACGATTGCATGACCGGCGACAACACCCTGTTCAAGAGCGCGCAGGAAATCGAGACGGGCTGGCGGATCGTGCAACCGGTCCTTGACGCCTGGTCGCGGCGGCGAAGCGCCGTCCCGTTCAGCTACGCGGCAGGTAGCAGTGGCCCCAAGGAAGCCGACGAGTTGCTGGCACGCGACGGGCGCCAATGGCGGCCCTTCGCGTGACCGGATGCGGCTATTCGGCCAAACCAGGCTGAGCGGCGGGCACCGCGCGGCGACGGTTGCGGCGCTTGGCCAACCACATCCATGTGCCGGTAATCGCGAACAGGGTCACGGCGATGCCGGAGATGAACACCAGCAGCTTCCACACCCAACCCAGGCCGTGGCCGGCGTGCAGCGCGTGCTGCCAGGCAGCGATCGACTCGCCGGTGTTGAAGTCGCGCGGGTCGCGCGTCTCGATCACTGCGGACTTCCATGGATCGACGAACACGGTGATGAACGGCGCGCCGTCTGCCGCGCCGCGCACCAGGCCGATCCGCATTGGCTGATCCGGCCGCATCGGCAGGAAGATCGACATCAGCTTCGCGTCGAGTGACGACGCCCTGGCTAGTGCTACGGCAGCATCGACGTCCATCTGCCGCTGGCCGCGTACCGGCTCGACCTTCATGGTTTGAGCCGAGGCGCGCAGGTCGCGACCGCCGAAGAGCGCGCGCGTCGCATCGCCCAGGCTCTGCGGGAAGGCGAGGTAGACGCCGCTGAACGACACCACGAGGAAGACCAGCAGGTTCCAGATGCCGGTCATCGCGTGCAGGTCGCGCAGCAGCACGATGCCTTTCGCGCCGCGACGGATGCCGAAGGCCGAGCGCCACTGGGCAGGCCGCGGCCACCAGATCACCAGGCCGCTGCAGCCCAAGGCGAGCATCGCCACGCCCAGCCAGCCGATCACCTCGCGGCCGTCGCGGCCCGAGAGCAGCAGGTTGGCGTGCAGCCGGAAGATCCAGCGCATCGTTGTGGCCATCGGATCCTTGCGCTCGACGACCTCCAGCGACACGGGATCGATCCGCAGCTGCAGACCACCGGCACCAGGCGCGCCGCCGCGGCCGCCAGGTGCAAGGCGCACGACGGCAAGATCGCCGGCTTTCTCGGGCGCGCGATAGAACGAGGGGTTGAGGCCTTGTGGCGCCGCCTTGCGGGCGGCGGCGATGATCTCGGCGATCGGCTTGGCCTCACCGACCGCCGGCGTGCGCGGCGGGGCGGGTACGAAGAGCGCCTCGAGCTCGTCGTCGAACACCAGGATCGCGCCGGTGATGCCCAGCATGCCCAGCGGAATGCACAGCGCGACGCCGATCCACAGATGGATGGTGCGCAGGGTGTGGCGCACCGAGAAAGACGACGGATCGGGCAGGGCCATCACGCGCTCGGGCTGACTGGACAAGTTCTGCGATCTATTCGCAATCGCAGTCCCAGTCAATGGCGCGCAACGTTTCGCGGCGTGTCGGTCAGGCCTTTTTCGGCTGGTTGCCGTCGCGCGTCGCGCCCGAGGCCAGCATCGACTGGATGCGCTCCTCGCCGAAGCCAGCCTCGCGCAGCACCTCGACGCTGTGCTCGCCCAAGCGCGGCTGCAGACGGCGGATCTCCGCCGGCGTACGGCTGAACTTGGGCGGGATGCCGGGCACGCGGATCTTGCCCTCGCTGGGATGGTCGAGCTCCTGCCAGAACCCGGTGGCATTGAGCTGCTCGTCGGCCAGCAGATCCTCGAGCGTGTTGACCGGGCCATGCGGCACGTTGCTGTCCTTCAGCAGCGCGACCCATTCGGCGTTGGTGCGCGTGGCGCAGATCTCGGCCAGCGTGGCGTAGACCACCTCGACGGCGGCCAGGCGCGAGGCCAGCGACTGGAAGCGCGGATCGGCGATGATGTCCTTGCGGTCGACCAGTTGGCAGAATTCGCGCCAGTGCTGATCGGTGTAGGGCAGCAGCGCGAAGAAGCCGTCCTTGCTGGGATAGGGGCGGCGCTCCTTGTTGAGCAGGCGGCGATAACCCACGCCTTCCGGCGCCGCCGGCATGAAGGTCTCGCCGTAGAGATGCTCGACCATCACGAACGAGACCAACGTCTCGAACATCGGCACCTCGACCGACTGGCCCTTGCCCGACCGCTCGCGCTCGTAGAGCGCCGCGAGCACGGCGGAGACCACGCCGTTGGAGCTGGTCTTGTCGGCGACGATGGTGGGCAGGAAGCGCGGCGCGCCGGCGACCACGGTCTGCAGCATGGCCAGCCCCGACCCGGCCTGGATGATGTCGTCATACGCCGCCTTCGGCCCCATCGGCCCGGCGGCGCGATAGCCGTAGGTCGCGAGATAGATCAGGCGCGGGTTGATCTTCTCGAACACCTCGTAGGGCACGCCCAGCCGCGCGGCAGGCTCGGGCCGGTAATTGTGCATCAGCACGTCAGCATCCTTCGCCAGGTCGAACAGCGCCTGCCGGCCGTCCTGCTTCTTGAGGTCGAGGATGATGCTGCGCTTGTTGCGATTGCAGCCGAGATAGAAGGCCGCCATGTCGGGATTGCGCCGCGGTCCCAGCTGACGCGTGGTGTCGCCCTCCGGCGATTCGATCTTGATGATATCGGCGCCGAGATCACCGAGCTGCTGCGCCGCCCACGGCCCGAGCACCACCGACGTGCAATCCAGAATCTTCACACCCGCCAGCGGCCCGGCCATTCGACGTTCCTCCAGAGTCTTTGGGAGCGCCAGCGTCCCGCCGGCTCATCGCCTCGCAGACCATTGACCAGCATGCGGCCGAGAGCAAGAGCATGGCCGGTTTGCGCAATCGCCTGTAAGAACCGCTCATGACGCCCATCGAACACGCCCAGCTTCGCTTCGAGCGGCTGACGCCCCAACGGCGCGCCGATCTGATGGTGCTGCTGGGCATCGAACTCGCGAGTCATGCGCGCGCCGCGTTGGCTGCAGCAGAGCCGGACGTTGTCAGGGCCTGCGGCTTTCTCGACATGCTGCTGGCGTCGCAGAAGACTCCACTGCGGACGATCGGCTCATACTTGTTGCGCGATCCCTTCGTCGAGTCTGTCGGCACGCTCTTCCAGATGGCTGAGACGCTGGGTGTCGGGTCGGATTTCGAGGTGGCGTGGGACAGGACGTTATCCTTTGTCCGTTCCAGCGCGCTTGGTCCCGGCGCCAACAGCAACGGCAACGCACTGGCCGGCATCACCAGCCAGGCGAAGGCTCAGATCGCCGCGCGCATTGCGGCGTGGCCGATACCCGCGGGCGCAACACCGATCCCGCTGGTCTGCATCGACCATGGGCCGGATTTGGCAGGGATGTTTCACGACCGAGTCGAGGTCGAGGATGATCTGTGGACGGCGGACGGGATTGAGCTCGTCATCTCACTCGCGAACAACGAGGCACCGCCGCGCGGCAAGACGCTCGACTTCGATGGCGAGCGGTTTGTCCTGATCTGAGCAGGCGAAATGAAATCACTTTGATTCGATATTGGCGTTGCGCCGGATCGAGCGCATGATTGCCAAAAATTGTGTGTCTGCCTGAATCTGCACGTCAATCAATCATGATCTGAGTTCTCGCGTTCGGGGGGATGACACGAAATGGCGATTACCGATATCGCGGCGCACGCGGCGGTCACCGCTGACATCGTAACGCCGCGCAGCAAGCCGAGCCTGTTCAACAAGCCGTTCCTGCCAGCTCTGGCGGCGCGCATCGGCGCCTGGCTCACCGCGCGCCTGGGCTGCGTGATCCGGGTTGGCGACACCGTGATCGTGGTCCGCCACGCGGATGTTCGCGAGGTTCTCGCGCGCGATCTCGATTTTTGCATCGGCCCGATCAACGCCGCGCGGATCGACGAGGTCAATGGGCCCTTCATCCTCGGCATGGATCGCGGCCATGTCCTGGACCGTGAACGCGCCACGCTCTACCGCGCCTTCCACCAGGTCGACATGGGCTCGCTGCGCGATCAGATACAGGCCGAGGCCAGGAAGCGCGTCGCTGCCGCGGGCAATCGCACGATCGACGCGGTGGGCGATTATGCCCGGCCGATCGCCGCCCAGACCGCGGTGACGCTGTTCGGCGTGAGCGGCCCCAGCGAGCAGAAGCTGATGGATGTCGCGCGGGCGATCTTCGCGCACACCTTCCTGAACATCGACAATGACGAGGTCGTGCGCAAACGGGCGGTGGCCGCCGGCAAGATGATGCACGACTGGATCGCCGCGGAAATCGCCCGGCGTCTGACGCTGGCGGAGCCCGGCAACGACCTCATGGGGCAGCTGATCCGCCTGCAGCAACCGGTCGATGCCGAGCTGGTCAGGCGGACGCTGGGCGGCATGCTTGTGGGCGCCATCGATACGACGACGAGCTGCGTCGCCAAGATCATCGCCGTGCTGGGTCGCGATCCCGCGCTGGCCGCGCAGGTCGCGCGCGATGTCGATCAGCCTGATCGGTTGCGTGGCTGGTGCTGGGAAGCGCTGCGGCGCTGGCCGCACAATCCCGTGGTGCTGCGCCAGGCGTCGGCGGCGACGACGCTGAACGGCCAGGAGATCAGGCAAGGCGATCGCATCTTCGTCTGGACGCAGGCGGCGATGCTCGACGCGACTGTGTTTCCAGATCCGGCAAGGCTGCGGCCTGACCGACCTCAGGGCAACTACCTGCACTTCGGTGGTGCGCTGCATGCCTGCGCCGGCCGTGTGGTCAACGGCTTCCAGATCCCCATCCTGGTCGGCGAGCTGGTCAGGCAGGGCATCGTTTCGGTCGGCAAGATGGCGTGGGCCGGTCCGTTTCCCGACGAACTTCCCGTGGTGCTGGCCCGATGACCTCGACACCGCAAGCGCTCCTGACGATCATCGCGCCGCTGGCGCTCGCCCGCCTCGCCGATGCGGAAGCAGAGATCGATCGCCTCGGCAATCCAGCGTCTGGCGACCTCAAGAAGGCCCTGGACGTCATCGATGCCGAAGGCGGGGGTGGTACGCATTTCGCCAGTCTCCATGCCTTCGCCTCGACCGATGGCGCGAGCGCCTATCTGCTGTTCGAGTTCTCGGCCGATGGAACACAGGAGGCCGCGCTCGCGCGACTCCTGCGCCAGGACGCGATCAAGAGCGCGTTGCGGCGAATCTTTGTCCTGGCCAGCGACTGGAGCGATGGCGCCGATCTCGCCCAGTACCTGAAGTCTCACCTGGTTCCGGTCGGCGCGGGATACTGGAGCAATCCCGGCCTGGTTTTCGCCGGTGCGCCGGGTATGTCGGTCGGCCGCATCCGCCAGGAGCACAATCTCTCCCTGCATCTTGCGGCGCAGTTGGGCCATCAGCACGACGACGTTCCGGCGTTGGCGCGGCTCGCCAGGGTGCGTGCCCAGCTCAAGAAAGATCCGCAGCTCGCGAAGGCGCTCGAGCCCGCCGACGCCGAGATCCCCTGGAGCCAGGCGTCGGGCCTGTCGGCGGGTCTGGCGGTCGCCGGTGTCGCCGCGGTCACCTATCTCTGGCCGTTGGCGGCGCTCGTCGTCATCTGCGGCATTGCTACAGGTGTCTGGGACGCGATGTCGAAGCACGGCCTCGAGGCGATCCTGACGGCATTCGCTGACGGTTTCTGGGACGGGCTTTACGACGCCGGGATCGTCGCCGTCATCGTCATCGTCGTGACGGCGATCGCCGGCCTGCTGATCTTCCGCGCACGCGAGGCGCGCGACAGTACGGACGAGCGCGCGGCCGATCATCGCCTCAACGCCGCGATGTTCGAGCGTGAGAACCACATCGCGCAGAACCACATGATCTCGATCACGCAGCGCAAGCCCGGGATTATCCGCGCCTTCACCTTGCGTGCCGTCTTCCTCGTCATCGGCACCCTGGCCGGCAGGCTGTACCGTCCGGGCTTCCTGAGCGGCATCGGCACCATCCATTTCGCGCGCTGGGTGACGCCGCCGAAGGGGCAGGATCTCGTCTTCCTGTCGAACTACGATTCGAGCTGGGAAAGCTATCTCGAGGATTTCATCACGCGCGCGCACGAGGGACTGACCGGCGTGTGGTCGAACACCGTCGGCTTCCCGCGCACCGAGAATCTGATTCAAGGTGGCGCGACCGACGGCGAGCGATTCAAACGCTACGCGCGGCGCAGCATGATTCCGACGCGCTTCTGGTACTCGGCCTATCCCGAGCTGACGGTCGCGGTGATCCGCCGCAATGCCACGATCCGCCGTGGTCTGTCGGGCGCGATGACGGAGGATGAAGCCAAGGAATGGCTCGCGCTCTTCGGCTCAGCCAACCGGCCGGCATCGAGGCTGATGAGCAGCGAGATCCAGAGCCTTGTCTTCGGTGGCATGAAGTTCATGCCCTTCGGTACCTGCCTGGTCTTCCCCGCGCTCGGTGGCACGACGGCGGACGCCAAGGCTGGCCTGCGCGCCCTGATGCCGCTGGTGGCCTTCAACGACGGGCGGCTGATCGACCGACCGGCCGTCGTGACGCTTGCCCTGGGGCCCGGAGCCTTCCGCCGCCTCGGCTTGCGCAAGGACGCGCTCGACAGCTTCCCGTTCGCCTTCCTCGAGGGCATGACTGGCGGTTCGCGCAGCCGGATCCTTGGCGACACCGGTGTGAACGGCCCCGAGCATTGGCGTTGGGGCAACACGACGCCCGACCTTGCCATCCTGGTCTATGGCGTGTCGCAGGAAGCCGTCGATAAGCTAGTCCAGACGGTGAAGGACGAAGCGGCTGTCGCGAACATGGCCGCGCCACACGCGATCGCGCTGACCGAGCTTACGAGCGACAAGCGGGAGCCCTTTGGTTTCATGGACGGCGCGTCGCAGCCGGTGATCCGCGGGACCTACAAGGGCTTGCGCAACGTCGATCCGATCCACCTCGTCGAGCCCGGCGAGTTCGTGCTGGGTTATCCCGACAATCGCGGCAATCTCCCGCCGGGTCCCGTGCTGGGCCCGCTCGACGACCCCGATAACATGCTGCCGCTGGTCGGCGGCCAGCACGGCTTCGACGAGAGCCGCGTCGATAACGTGCGCGACCTTGGTTTCAACGGCAGCTTCCTCGTCATCCGCGAGCTCGAGCAGGACGTCGCCGCATTCGAGACCTATTGCCGTGGTGAGGCGGCCAAGCTCGTCGACCGATTGCCGGCGCCCTATGTCGTCAACGAGGAGTTCATCGGCGCCAAGCTGATCGGACGCTGGAAGGACGGCTCGAGCCTCGTGCGCCACCCCTATGAATCGGAAACGACGGGACGCGCGCGGCGGCGCACGCACACCATGTCCAGACCGAAGGCCGCGCCCGACGCGGGCAAGCCGCCCATCGAACCGCCGCCCGACCCCAAGCACATCGAGGACAAGGCGGCACCGCAAATCGTGACGTCGAAGGTGGAGCAGCCGACCGAGCCACCCCGGTATTATGGCGACAACGACTTCCTGTTCGGGACCGAGGATCCGGAGGGCATCCGTTGCCCTTATGGCGCGCATATCCGCCGGGCCAATCCGCGTGACAGCCAGGACCCCGGTTCCGCCGATCAGATCGCGATCTCGAACCGACACCGGATCATGCGCGTCGGACGACGCTACGAGCCGGTCGACGGCGGCAACCCAGGCCTGCTGTTCATGTGCCTCAACGGCGACATCGAGCGGCAGTTCGAGTTCGTGCAGCAGACGTGGCTGCGCAGCCCGTCCTTCCACGGCCTGTCCTGCGAGAAGGATCCGGTGCTGGGCGATGCCGAAACCGGCGTGTGCAATTTCACCATTCCCAGCCGCAACGGCCCGGTCTCACTCTCGCCGCTGCCGAGGTTCGTCACCACCAAGGGTGGCGGCTATTTCTTCCTGCCCGGCAAGCGGCTGCTTGAATACCTGGCCCGGCCCGCATGACCGGCAAGACGCCCGAGCTGCTGACATTCGCGCCCATGATCGACAGCGAGTTGGCGCGGCAGCTGCTGCGCCACTATGGCGTGGCCTATAGCGAGGACGATCATCTGTTCGGCTGGGTCTCGCTGCTGACCATGCGCAACGGCGGCTTCCTGCAGGTGCCCATGCTGCATGGCGGCGGCGTGCGTCTCGATGGCCCGCGCGAGATCGCCGAGCACTACGATCCGACGATGCCTGCCGACAAACGCCTGTTTCCGCCCGAGCAGCCGCTGCGTACGGCAATCGATGCGGATTGGGAGCGCTACAACGGATCGCTCGCCGGCGATAGCGCCGCCGTCAGCTACTTCTACATGCTGCCGGAACGCAGCGTCATGGTCCCGCTGTTCCAGCGCTCGCTGAAGCCGGGCGAGGCGCGAATCGTTCCGGCCGTCTATGGCGCGCTTCGCTGGCTGTTCAAGGTTTTGCTGGGGCTCGAGCAGGCGAAGATCGACGACGCAGTGTTGCGCATCCGCATGGCCTTCGATGCGACGGACCAGCGTATCGCCGATGGCCGACCATTCCTTGCCGGCGATCGTCTTACGCTTGGCGACGTCGCCCTGGCGACCGCCACGGCGCCACTGCTGCTGCCCGCCGGATATATTGCACCGGTGCCTGTCTATGGCCAGATGCCGACCGCGCTACGGGCGATCGTGGACGAGCTACGCGCGCGTCCGACCGCCTCGTTCGTCTCTCGGCTCTACGCCGGCTGGATCGGATAGAGTCCGTCGCTCAAATCGCGAAATGGCAGGCGGCGTTGTGGCCGCTGGTGACCGTGCGCAGCAGCGGCATCTCGGCGACGCAGCGATCCTGCTTCATCGGGCAGCGCGGGTGGAAGTGGCAGCCGGGCGGCGGGTTCAGCGCGCTGGCGATCTCGCCACGCGCCTTCTGCGCCTGTAGCGAGGCCGGCAGGAATGGATCGGGGATCGAGGCGATCAGCGCGCGCGTGTAGGGATGGCGCGGGTTCTCGAAGATCTCCTGCCAGGGACCGGTCTCGACCAGGCGGCCGAGATACATCACCGCGACCCGATCGCTCATGTGCTCGACCACGCCGAGATCGTGGCTGATCATGATGTAGCTCAGGCCGAGCTGCTCCTTGAGGTCGAGTAGCAGGTTGATGATCTGCGCGCGGATCGAGACATCGAGCGCCGAGACCGGCTCGTCGCAGATCACCAGGCGGGGACCCAGGATCAGCGCGCGGGCGATGCCGATGCGCTGGCGCTGGCCGCCGGAGAATTCGTGCGGGTAGCGGCTGGCGTGTTCGGGCCGCAGACCGACCTTGGCCAGCATGTCGGCGACGCGATGCTCGACCTCGGTCTTGTTTCCCATGCCGTGCAGGCGCAGCGGATCAGCCAAGGTGCGATGCACGGTCTGGCGCGGGTTGAGCGAGGCGTAGGGGTCCTGGAAGACCATCTGCACCGCGCGCGCCATCGATTCGCGGTCGGGCTTGTGGTCCTTGCCGATCGCCTGGCCACCGACATTGATGCGTCCGCTGGTCGGCGTCACCAGGCCCATGATCGCCAGCGCCAGGGTCGACTTGCCGCAGCCGGATTCGCCCACTAGGCCGAGGCACTCGCCGGCCTTCACCTCGAGCGTCACGCCGTCGACCGCGCGCAAGGAGCGGCTGCCGATGCGCGTGCCGAAGCGGCCGCCGACCTCGTAATGGACCTTCAGCTCCTCGACGGCGAGCAGCGTCTTGTCGATGACCTCAGGCATTATGGCACCGCACGAGGCCCACGCCGCCATCGAGCGCCGTCGTCGCCGGATCCTCGACCATGCACACATCGGTGCGCGCTGTGCAGCGCGGATTGAACCGGCAGCCTTTGGGGAAGGCCGATACTGCCGGCACGACACCGCTGATCTCGTTGAGCCGCTGACGGCCCTGCTTGGAGCGCGCGCCCAGCCGTGGCAACGAGGCAAGCAGGCCGCGCGTGTAGGGATGGCGCGGGTCCTTGAACACCTCGGCCGAGGCACGTTGCTCGACGATGCGTCCGGCGTACATCACCGCGACGCGGCGGCAGACCTGGGCGACGAGGCCGAGGTCGTGGCTGATCATCAGGATCGCCGTGCCCTTGGCGGCGCAGAGCTCGCGCATCAGATCGACGATCTCGGCCTGCACGGTGACGTCGAGCGCCGTCGTGGGTTCGTCGGCAATCAGCATGTCGGGGGAGCAGGCGAGCGCGATGGCGATCATCACGCGCTGGCGCATGCCGCCGGAGAGCTGGTGCGGATAGTCGTGGATGCGCCGCTCGGGCGAGGGCACGCGCACCTGGCGCAGCGACTCCACCGCGCGGTCGTTGGCCTCCTTCCAGCCCATGCCCATATGCAGCACGAACATCTCGGCGATCTGGCGGCCAACCGGCGAGAGCGGATTGAGCGCGGTCATCGGCTCTTGGAAGATCATGCCGATACGCCGGCCGCGTAGGCTGCGCATCTCCGCCGCCGAGGCTTTGTGGATCGGCTGGCCATCGAGCACGATCGTACCGCCGCCCAACGACAGCGGCTGGCGCAGCAGACCCATGATGCTGAGTGCAGTAATGCTCTTGCCGCAGCCCGATTCGCCCACCAACCCGAACGTCTCGCCGCGCGCGATGCTGAAGCTCACGCCTTCTACCGCGGCATGGCGCTGCGCACCGCTGCCGATGTCGATGCGCAGTCCGTCGACCGCAAGCAGAGGGACGTCACTCACGCGCGGCGCTCCTGCGATTGCGGATCGAGGATGTCGCGCAGGCCGTCGCCCAGCAGGTTCAGGCCCAGCACGGTGAGGAAGATCGCCAGGCCCGGGAACACCGACAGCCAGGGCGCGGTGGTGATCTGGTCGCGCGCTTCCGAGAGCATGCTGCCCCAGCTCGGATAGGGTGGACGGATGCCCAGGCCGAGGAAGGAGAGCGCCGCCTCGGCGAGGATCGAGCCGCCCATGCCCAGGGTCGCGATGACGATCAGCGGCCCCAGCATGTTGGGCAGCAGCTGGGTGAACATGATGCGCAGATCGCCGTAGCCGAGAATCCGCGCGGCCTGCACGTAGCCCTGCGATTTCAGCGACAACACCTGCGCGCGCGCGATGCGGCAGGAATAGGACCAGTTGGTGAGTCCCAGCGCGATCAGCAGGCTCACCAGGCCGGGCCCGAGGATCGCCATGATGGCCAGTGCGAAGATCAGCGACGGGATCGCCAGCATGAGGTTGGTGACGCCGCTGACGAGGTCGTCCCACAGCCCGCCCCAGTAGCCGGCGGTCAGCCCCAGGGTGACGCCGATGATCGTGTTGGCGATCTGCGACACCAGGCCGACGGTGAGCGAGATGCGCGCGCCGTGCACGATACGCGAGTAGATATCGCGGCCCTGCTGGTCGGTGCCGAAGGGGAAGTCGGCGCCGGGCGGGATCTCGGCGTTCATCAAATTGGCGTCGAGCACCGGATCGGTGATCTGGATCCACGGCGCGAGAATAGCGACGACGATTGCCAGGCCCACCAGTCCGCCGCCGACGAGGAGATTGGTACGCAACTTCATCGCGGCGCCTCAGGCGTAGCGGATGCGCGGATCGATCGCGACGTAGGCGAGATCGATCAGCGTGTTGATGGCGAGGAAGAACAGCACGATCAGCAGGATGCAACCCTGCACCGCGGGCACGTCACGCTGAAACACCGAATCGACCAACAGCGAGCCGACGCCGGGCCAGGCGAAGAGCTTCTCGACCACCACGGCCTGGCCCATCAGCGAGCCGAACTGCAGGCCGATGGTGGTGATCACCAGCACCAACGCGTTGCGCATCACGTGCCAGGTGACGACGCGCGGCTCGCTCATGCCCTTCGAGCGCGCAGTGCGCACGAAATCGGCGTTGAGCACGTCGAGCACCGCGGCTCTTGTCGTGCGCGCGAGAAGCGCCATCGGGCTGACGCCCAGCGCGATCGCCGGCAGGGTGAGATGGGTGAGCCCACCATCGCCGTAGCCAAAGCTGGGCAGCAGCTTGAGCTGCAGGGCGAAGAGATACATCAGCATCAGGCCGAGCCAGAACTTGGGTAGCGACAGGCCGGATATCGCCACCACCATCGAGGTGGCGTCGGTGACGCTGCCGGGCTTGAGCGCGGCGATAAAGCCCAGCGGCACGCCGATGACGATGGCGAACAGCATTGCCGCCAGCACCAGCTTCAGCGACGGCCACAGGCGATCGCCGATCAGCTTGGTCACCGGCTCCTTGGTGCGGAAGGAATTGCCGAGATCGCCGATGGCGAGGTGGCCGACATACTTGCCGAAGCGCTCGATCAGCGGATCGTCGAGCCCCATCTCCTTGCGCATCCGCTCCATCACGGCGGGATCGATCATGCCGCGGCCATCCTCGTTCATGGCCGAGATGAAGCTGCCGGGCAGTACGCTGAACAGCAGGAAGACCACCGCGACGATGGCGAACAACGTCGGAATGACGTTGGCGAGGCGGCGGACGAGAACGGTGAGCATCGTCAGTTCCGGGACGCGACGGGCGGCAACAGCGCCGCCGCCCGTCTGAAGACCACTACAAGGCCCATTCAGCTCACTTCACGGGCGAGCGCTCGTCGACCCAGACGTCCTCGACGTATTGATGGGTGATCTCGGTCGCGTTGGCCTGCAGGCCGTGGATCCACGGCTGATAGGCAAGCACGGCCTTGTTGTAGTTGAAGAACCACACCGGCGCCTCGTCGTAGAGGATGGCATTGGCCTTGGCGATCAGCTCGAGCTGCTTGGCCGGGTTGACCTCTGCCGCCGCCGCTTCGAAGACCTTGTCGAACTCGGGGCTGGAGAAAAGGGTTACGCGGCAAGCCGAGCGCGGCGTCTTGGAGTAGAAGCAGCGCAGGGTGGCCAGCGAATCCGGACCCGTCAGGTTCGAGCCGATATAGGCCTGGAACTCACCCTTAAGCGCGACATCGGTAAGCACTGTGACCTCGACCAGCTTCGGCTTCGCCTTGATGCCGACCTTGGCCAGCATCGGCAGGATCGCCTCGACGATCGGCAGGCCCCAGCTCTCGTTCTGGCTGGTGGTCAGTTCGAACTCGAAGCCGTCGGGATAGCCCGCCGCCTTCAGGAGCGCCTTGGCCTTGTCCGGATCGTAGGCATAGGGCTTCAGCGCCTTGTCATAGGCGGGCGACGAGGAGGGCAGCCAGCTTGTAGCGCGATAGGCCTTGTCCTTCACCAGCCGCTTGATGATCAGGTCGGTATCGATGGCGTGGTTGATCGCCTGGCGCACCCGCTTGTCCTGGAACGGCTTGTGCTCGGTGTTGAAAGTGAGCGCGCGGGTGAACATCTCCGCGACCTCGAGGATGCCCTTCGACAGCTCGGGATCGGCGCGATAGGCGACGTACTGTGCCGGGCCGAGGATCGAGGTGTCGATCTCCTTGTTGCGGAAGGCGACGTCGCGCGCCGGCGCCTCTGACATGATCTGCAGTATCATCCTGTCGGCGTAGGGTTTGCCTGCCTTGTAGAACTTCGGATTGCGCTCGAGCACGACGCGGCTGCCTGGGATATGCTCCTTGAAAACAAACGGCCCCAGGCCGACCGGATTGGCGGCGAAATTGCCCTTCTCGACTTCTTCCTTGGGCACAATCGCGGTGTTGTTCTGAAAGAAGTAGTAGCCGGGGTTGACGCGGTCGGTCAGCGTCATCTCCAGCGTGAAGTCGTCGATCTTCTTCAAGCCCGAGATTTCCTTGGCTTGGCCCTTCTCGACCTCGACCGCGCCCTTGATCACGCGCACGTAGCGCGCGGAAGGGTAGCCCTTGGTGCTGTCCATGATGCGCGTGAACGAATAGATCACGTCGTCGGCGGTCATCTTGCGACCGTTGTGGAAGAAGATGTCGTCGCGCAGCTTGAAGGTATAGACGAGGCCATCCTCCGACGGCGTCACCGAGGTCGCCAGCTCCAGCACGACCTTGTTGTTGGTCGAGTCCCAGCTGTAGAGGGGGCGGTGGATGGCCAAGCTGACGATGCCATCCTGGGCACGCGAGGTGGCGTGGGGATCGAGGCTGCCCATGCTGGCGCCATACGGTCCGGTCATCCGGATGGTGCCGCCCTTGCGCGGCGTCTGCGTCTGCTGCGCCTCCGCGGCCATGCCGACGAACAGCGCCAGCGCCGCGATAGCCAACCCGATTGTTCGCATTGTCACACCCCTCCCGGTCCGTTGTCTCGGACGGGCGCCATCAAATCACCGCCGTTCGCGTAAAGCAATTGTTACGCCGGAGAGGACGAGGTGGCGACGATGAGCGCCGCCACCTCAGATGTTCAGCGATTCGGGAAGAAGACCAGCGCACGCACCTCGATGCTCTCGCGCGGCGGTGCATCGGGCGCCAGCGGGTTGTCGAACGAGGTGTGGAAGGACAGCCGCGCGCGGCCGTCCTCGGCGCTGTCGTGCACGCGGATCAGTACCGCTTCGTCGGGCTGCATGTCGGAGAAATAGTACCAGCGGTGCGAGGGCTTGTACTCGACCGACGAGGTCTCGCCGCGCAGGTGCGGATAGACGAGATCGGTGGCGATCAGGTCGGCGTCGGTGAAGCTCTGCGCATCGCACAGCGCCAGCGGCGAGTCGCGCACCGGCCCGCGGATCGGCCGCCAGACGTTGACGATGCCGAAGCGGCCCTTCAACAGCTCCAGCGCGTCGCCGCCGAGATGATCGCGCACCCGGCGCGGCGCGGAGTTCACGGTGTGATCGTTGTGCACCCGCCGCGCGGGTTCACGTGCGCCCTTGCGCGCTGCGTTGCGAACGGTGTGATCGAAGATCACCACACGCTCGACGCCCAGCTCGGCGCGCAACAGGCCCTCGACTTCGGGGTAATAGGTTCTTGCGACCTCGCCAGCGTCGTAGAAGTCGCGCACCGTGGAGGCCGAATGAACCAGCTGGAAGCCGTTGCGGTCGAGCGTGAACTCCTGCTCATGGCCACGCGCATCCTCGATCAGGATCGAGCGCGGATCGTCGATGCCGTTCCACTGCGGCACGCCGGGTGGTGGTTCCTCGACGTAGCGCGCGGGCCGTTCGCCGGTGCGCTTGAGGTAGTTCAGCGTGGCGGTGAGGTGCTTGGGTACCGTCGCGGTGTCGCGTTCTAGAACGAGCGTCATTCGAAATCCTCCAGGTTGGAGATGTCAGGCAGATGTGTGGCCGCACCCGAACTCGCCAACGAGATTGTCTTGCGCGGCGCATAACCATTCCTGATGCGAAGGTCAGACCGAGATCTTCGCTTGGCCGATGATGCGGCCATTGGTTTCGCTCTCGTGGCGCAGGCGCGCGAGGATCTGCTCCGACGACAGCAGGCGCGGCGCGAGGCCGATGCTGTTGAGCTGCCGTACCGTCGCCTCGTCGGTCAGGACACGGGCGAAGGCCGTGTACAGGCGCGCCAGCATCGGACCGGGTGTCGCCGCCGGTGCCACGGCGACGAAGCCGCCTTGGACCTCCCAGTCGGGCAGGCCGGCCTCGGCGATGCTCGGCACGCCGGGCAGGTCGTCGCGCAGATCGTTGCCGGCGACCGCAAGTCCACGCAGCCGGCCCGAGCGTACGTATGTCGCGGCAATCGGATCGATCATCAAGTGGATGCGTCCGGCGATGAGGTCCTGGGCGGCCGGCGCGCTGCCGCGATAGGGCACGTGCTGGATGTCGATGCCGGTGCGCAGTTTCAGATACTCGCCCGCAAGGTGACCGCCGGAGCCATTGCCGGCCGAGCCGAAGTTCAACTCGCCGGGATGCTTGCGCGCGTAGTCGATCAGCTCGCCCAGCGTGCTGACGGGCAGCGCGGGATACACGGCGAAGACCGAGCGCGATTCACCGATCAGCGCCAGCGGCGTGAAATCGCGAAAGGGATCGTACCCGGTCTGGATGAGCTGCGGCACAATGGTGAGATTGCCGGTCGAGGCGTTGAGCAGGGTGCGGCCGTCGGCTGCCGCCTTGGCAACGAAGTCGGCGCCGATCGAACCGCCGCCGCCGGCCTTGTTGTCGACGATGACTGAAGTCACCAGCGCTTCGGCCAGCCTTGATGCCACGATGCGGGCCGAGTTGTCGTTGGTCGCGCCTGGCGTGAAGGGCACGACGTAGCTGATTGGTCGCGCATCGGCGGCGGCGATTCGCGCGAAAGGCAGGGCGGCGGTGGCGCCGATGAGGGCGCGACGGTTCAACAAGACGGACATGGATACACTCCTGGAAATGGGACGCAGGTCGACTGTCACGGCGATCGACGATCGCGGTGCGGATGGCCTGTTAAGGCGAAAGGGAAGCTTGCCTGTGGTGTGCGGCGAGTGAGCTCGCCGCGCCGCGGATCAGGCCGCGGCGGTGCTACAGAGTTGCAAGGGCAGGGTCGGCAAAAGCATGACGTCGCCTATATGGCGGCCCATCGCCGTGCGGCGAAGCGACGATTCCTGAATTTCGCGTTAGCAATTCTTGCCCGTCTAGGCCCTCCCCAATAACCCCAGCGTGCGCTGGTCGGGTACGCCGCCGTAGTACCTGTCGAGCGCCTGCTGAAACTCTTGCCGCGATGGTGCGTCGTGCTCGGCCGCGGCGATGAACAGGGTCAGGCAGGACCGGAATTTCTGAGCGTCGATACTGCCGAGCATCTCCTCAGCTGACGAACCATCGCCATGCGCATTGATCGCGGCGACGCATTCGCGCAGACGCGCGCCAAGCACCGCGTGTTTCAGATAAGCCCGCGCTTCGTCCAGCGAGGTGATGCCGTAGCGTACAGCCATGGAGCTGGAGCCCAGGCCGAGCAATTGCGGGAGGATGTACCAGATCCAGTGGCTGCGCTTGCGGCCGGCTTGCAGCTCGGACAGCGCTTGCGCGTAGTCGTCCTCCTGCGCCCGCACGAAGCGTGCGAGGTCGTAGGGATCGTCCGTCTGTGCCATGTGCTCACTATAGAGGCGTGGCGGGACCTGTGACCACGCCGTCATCGGATCGTAGCGCAATCGAAACTCTGAGATTGCGATGTTCAGTGCCACCTTCCGGCGTCGACATCGTTGTCGCACTGGTTGCGCGATCGGCGCGATCCCATATTGCGTGGAGTCATGCCGAGCCAACTCCGACTGGAACGTGATCAGCGCAGTCACGTGCGCTGGCGTCGTCGCCTGAGCACCTGGGGCTTTGTCATCCTGCTGCTGGGCGCGGTCGCAGTCGTGATCATCGAATTGCTGACTTGAGACTGCGCTTTGCCCGACACTACAGCGAACCTGCAAGGCCGAGGCGGTGGTGGCTTGAACGGCCGAGGGTGTCGGGCGACGCAGCCAGCGCGTCCAGTACGGATTCCTGCGTGGCATCGGCGACAGCTTCGAACAGCAGGTCGATGCGCTGCTCGGCGATAACGCGCATGGGCATCAGGTCGGATGTCGCATCGTGCGACGTGCGGTTGGCGGTGGTGAAGCCGAGGAAGATGTCGCCGCTGCCGTGGCCGTAGAACGAGCCGAGCCGCGCGAGACCAGCGCCTGCGCGGCGGATGACACGCTGCAGCTGGCGGTGCTCCAGCGGGACGTCGGTCGCAACGACGATGATCACCGAGCCGCGTTCGGCCGAGGTGGCCAGATCGGGTGGCGCCACGCGCCGTCCATCGGGCAGTCTCAGGTCGCCAGTCCGACCGAAATTCGCCAGCACCAGTGTACCGAGATGGAACGTCGCACCATCCAGGGTGAGCTGGCGCGATGCGCTGCCGATACCTCCCTTGAAGCCGAAGCAGCTCATGCCGGTGCCGGCGCCGACCGCACCGACATCGAACGCGGTGGTTGTTGCGTCGAGCGCTGCGAGCGCATGCGCTTCTGTGACGGCGAGCGCCTGGATGTCGTTTAGATAGCCGTCGTTGCATTCGAACACGATTGGATTGACTGTGCTCGTCTGCCGGCCGATGCGCGGGTTCTCGGCGATGGCCCGGCGGATCAGCGCGGTGCCGCAGGCGCCCACCGACAGCGTATTGGTGAGCAGGATCGGCGTTTCGAGCTGGCCGAGTTCCTCGACCTGCATCAGGCCGATGCTCTTGCCGAAGCCGTTCAGCACATGCGCTGCAGCCACGGGCCGGTCGCGGAAGACGTCGCCAGCGTGCGGTCGGATGGCGGTGACGCCGGTGCGGATCTCGCCATCCACCAGCGTGACGTGGCCGACCGATACGCCAGCCACGTCGCTGATGAGGTTGAGCCGGCCCGGAGGCAGCCGGCCGCAGGCCAGCCCGAGGTCGCGGGCGCGGGTCACGCCGCCTTCGCGGCCTGTTTCATCATGTCGGCGGCCTTCTCGCCGATCATGATGCAGGCAGCGTTGGTGTTGCCACTGACCAGGGTTGGCATGATCGAAGCGTCGGCGACGCGCAGACCGGCGATGCCGTGCACCCGAAGCTGATCGTCGACCACCGCCATCGGATCGCTGCCCATCTTGCAGGTGCCGATGGGATGGAAAACCGTCTGTCCATTGATGCGCGCGAAGTCGAGCCATTGCTCGTCGGTCTTCACCTCGGGGCCGGGGCGGAACTCGAAAGCGCGGTACTTGTCCATCTTGTGATTGTCGATCACGCGGCGCGCGATCTTCATGCCGTCGACCAGACACTGGCGATCGACTTCCTCGGCGAGGAAGTTCGGCCGGATCGCCGGCGCGGCGAAGGGATCGTTCGACTTGGCGTGGATCGAGCCTTTGGATTCCGGCCTGAGCTGGCACACCGCCACCGTCATGCCCGGCTCCTTCTCGAGGCGCCGATCGGCGGCGCTGGGGTAGCTCGCGTGCGCGAAGTGGTACTGGATGTCGGGTCCGGCCAGCTCCGGCCGAGTCTTGACGAAACCGTGCACGATGCCGGCGGTGAGCGTGAGGATGCCGCGGCCCTGCAGGTAGTACTTCGCCAGCTCGGTGAGGAAGCGGATGCCGCGCGTCTGCTCGTTGAGCGTGATCGGCAGCTTCACGCGCCAGGCCATGCGTGTGGCGTAGTGGTCGCGGTAGTTCTCGCCGACGCCCGGCAGCTCGTGGTTCACGCCGATGCCCAGCTTCTTCAACAGCTCGGGCTGGCCGATGCCGGAGATCTCCAAGATGTGCGGTGACTGCACCGCGCCGGCGGCGAGCACGACCTCGCCCGACGCACGTACCTCCTTGGGCAGGCCGTTCTGGCGATAGCGCACGCCGACGCAGCGCTTGCCCTCGAG